>CANSJB010000048.1 GCA_947647115.1 uncultured Clostridium sp.
CCTTTTCTCTTTTGCAAATTTAGTATTTTTACTTTATATATCAAATAAAAAAAGTTGCTATTTTCTATGATAACAGCAGCTTTTTTTATTTTCTCCTATTTTTCTTTTAATACTTCTATTGCTTTTTGTAATTGTGTATCTTCCTTTTCCGTTAGTTCTAATTTTGTTTTTGCTTCTTCTGATAAGTCTATTTCTATATCTGGCATAATTCCTGTTTTATTTATTTTTGTGTGGTTTGGTGTAAAGTATTCATTAGTAGTAATTTTTAAACCACTACCATCTGACAATCGTTGTAGTTGTTGTATAACACCTTTTCCATAAGTTTTAGTACCTACTATAGTTGCTACCTTATTATCCTTTAAAGCTCCTGCTAATATTTCTGAGGCACTTGCTGAATAACTATTAGTTAATACTACAACTGGCATTTTTATAATTGGGTTTGATTTTGATTTTGTAATTTCCTCATTTTGCTTTTTATCTGTTGTAATTAATAGTGTAGCACCTTTTGGCGTTATCATATCTGCAATGTCAATTGCTTCGTCTACAATTCCTCCCCCATTATCTCTAAGGTCAATAATTAGTTTGTTAATGCCTTGTTTTTGTAACTCTTGATATTTGGTTTTAAATTCATTACTACAGCCACCATCAAAGTCTGTAATGGCAATATAGCCGATATTATCATCTAGTTTTTTAGCTGTTATATGACTAATTAGTACTTTTTGTCTTACAATTTCAAACTCTTTTGTTTGACTATTTCTTAAAACTTCTATTTTTACTTTTGTACCAGCTTCTCCTTTTATTTTGCTAGAAGCTTCATCCATCTCACTACCAGTATAAGCTACTCCATCTACTTTTGTAATAATATCTCCTGATAGTAGTCCTGCTTTTTCTGCTGGTGACCCTTCCATTGGTTTTACAATAGAAATCGCATTATTTGTTTTATCTACCATCATGTAAATACCTATCCCAACATAATTTCCATTGGTTTCTTCCATAATAGAGTCCATTTCTTTTTTCGTATAATAGGCAGTATATGGATCCCCTACTGCTGCAACATAGCCTTTGATAGCTCCTTCTATTAACTCTTCGTCATGAATCTCACCTATATATTGCTCTTCTAGTTCACTTCTAAACTGTGAAAGAGTATACTCTAAGCCACTTAGTGTATTAGTAGTTTTAGCAGACTTTATACTACCTCGATTGCTTAAATATTGATATGTAGCAAAAGCTGTTACCAAAGAAGTAATTAATACAATAATAATGATTAGCATTATCCATTTATAAATGGTTTGCCCTTTATCCCTATTCATTTTTTAGATTCCTCTTTTCTTTTTACTTTCTATTGACTATTTTTTATCATAGTCTTACTTTCCATTATAGTCTATTTTTATAAATGATATTATCTTTTTTTTAAAATTATTATTTTTTGTTGCAATATCATTAGCAAGCAAATTAAATTTGTACACAATTTAGTCGTGTTTGGTTTATTTTAGTTAAATAAATTACGGTTCTTTTACATAGTTTAATGGGTTTGTGTTTTTACCATTGATTCTTACTTCAAAGTGCAAGTGTGGTCCTGTAGAATTTCCTGTACTACCTGTTTCTAGTACAATATCCCCCTGTTTTACTTGCTGTCCTCTTTGTGCTACGACTGCCTGTCCATGACCATATAGTGTAGTAATACCATCTCCATGGTAAATCATAACACAATTTCCATAAGAGCCAAGCCAGCCTGCATAAGTAACAACTCCATCTGCTGCTGCTACTGCTGGTGCTCCATATCCAGTATTTCCAATATCAATACCTTGGTGGAATTTGATAACACCTTGTATTGGATGCTCTCTTATGCCATAGCCAGAGGTAATTTTAGTACCAGAAATGGCAACTGGCCAAATCATAATACCACCTGTAAATTGGATATCTACCTCTCCCTCATAACTACTATATTCATGAATTTTTGCCTCTATTTGCGCTAGTTCATTTTTATAGTTTTGCAACTCTTGGTTTGCTTTTTGTTCTTCTTGTGATAATTTTTCTATGTAACCTTGCTTTAGTGTTTTAGTATTGGTTAGTATAACTTCAAATTGTTCTGCCTTTGCTTTTAATATTCTTATTTCTGCTGTTTCATTTTCTAACTTTCTTTTTGTTTGGTCTATCGTTTTTAGTTCTTCATCTACTTTTTCTATTAATTGATTGTCATGCTCTGCAATTTCTATCATAGCATAATAAATAGATAAAAAGTCTGACAAACTATTGGCAGATAATAAAACATCTAAATAAGAAATATCCCCAGCTTTATATAAAGCTACTAAACGATCTCTTAGTAGTGCTTGCTTTTCGTTATAGTCTTGTGTTACTATTTCTAAATTTTGCTTTGCCTCTTCTACAGAGGTTTCTAGGCTTTGTAACCTAGATGCTAGATTAGAATTTTCTTGCTCATATTGTCTTATTTTATCATCTAACTGTTGTACTTCTATCAATGCTGCTGATAATTCTGTTTGTACATATTCTAATTGGTTTGCCAATTTATCTAAATTTTCTTGCATATCTTCTCTTTGGTGATTTAAATCATCTATGTTATTGCCAGTTATTTGATTGTTATTTTCATTATTTAATATTTCATTTGTTTGAATCTGATTGGTTGCATAAGAAGATATGGATATTCCTGATAATAAAACAATAGCAAGGAGAACACATAGAATTTTTTGTTTATTCATTGTCTTCTCCCTCCTTTTTACTTATTATTTTATGAATAGATTAATGGTGGTAAAGCAACTAAACCACAAGTAAGTGGATTTATTTCAGTCATATAATATGGTGTTTTGAGTACTTCATAGTGTAAGTGTGGACCAGAACCAATTCCAGTATTTCCACTATAGCCAATTATTTGACTTTGTTTTACATATTGACCTGCTGATACTACATAACTATTTAAATGTTGATATCTTGTATATAAGTCATCTGCATGCTTAATTAATATGAATTTGCCTCTTGCTCCTGTTTGCATAACACTTACAACATAGCCATCTGCTGATGCATATACTGGTGTACCTATACTTACTCCCATATCAATACCTCTATGGTTACTACTAGCCCCTGCCACAGGTGAACGTCTTGGTCCAAAAGTGGAAGTAATCACATTATAGTTTTTAGAATTCCTAGAAAGTGGCCATATTAGTTTTCCTGAAAAACTACCATTATAAATGTCTTTTGACTGTTCTGCTTGTTTTCTAATTTCTTCGTCTATTCTTTTTATCTCTGCATTATATTTTTCAATTTCTTTTTGTAGCTCTTTTTCTTTTGCTGATAAAGTAGCTACTTTTGTTTCTTTAGAAGATTTTGCTACTTTTAGTTGCCCTTGTTTAGTTTCTACTGACTTTTTGGCAATATCTAATTTTGTTTTTTGCTCCTCTAATTCTGCTTTTGCTTTTTCTACCTTCATTCTTTTTTCTTCTACTTCTTCTATTTGTCTTGTATCGGCTTTGGCTAATTGTTGTACCATAGCAGTTCCAGCTATATAGTCTGAAACACTATCAGAAGATAATAATACATCTAAAAAGGTAGGTTGTCCCTCTTTATAAATAGCAACTAATCTATCTGTCAATAATTGTTGTCTTTCTTCATATTCTTCTTGTAGAACTCTTATTTCTTCGTTTTTTGTTTTAATAGTCTTTTCTAATTTTGCAATATCTTCTTTTAAGGCTGCAAGTTCTGTTTCATATTTAGCAATAGAGTCTTCTAAGTCTGAAATTTCTTCTAAGGTAGTCTTTTTCTCTGATTGTACTTTATCTTTTTGGTCACTTGCTTCATTTAATTTATCTTTTACTTCATTTTTTTGGTCCTCATAACTTGCTGCTATTACATGAGTGCACATGGGTAATAATGTACATAATACTAATAAAAACGATATTATTTTTCTTTTCATCTGCGTTTTTCTCCTTTTTTCTTAATCTACTTGTAAAATAGTTTACTTGTAAATTTTGTATTCCTTTACTTTTTTATTTTTGTATTTTACTTTATTTAAACATCTAAGTATTTTCTCATAGAAATCCCACTACCTAAAGCTCCTATCCCAATGCCTAGTACTAAATATACTACAATTAAAGTACCAAACATTTCTTGGAAGGTAAGTAAGGATGTTAACATTTTTTCATTTACTAATGCTTGCTCTATTTGGCTAGCTACTCCATTATAGCAACCACCTAAAATTAGCATAGAAATCAAAACAGAAATCAAACCAATAATCATACCTTCTACCATAAAAGGCCATCGAATAAAGCCATTGGTTGCACCTACATATTTCATAATAGAAATTTCTTTTCGTCTTGCATGCACTGTTAGTTTGATAGTATTGGTAATAATAAATATAGAAATTAGTATTAAAATTACAATAATTACAGCTGATATAATTCTAACACCATTTGCTACCTTTAGTAATGCTTCTATGGTATCTGACCTAATACGTATTTCATCTACAATATCTGATTGTATAATTTGGTTGTATACATCCTCTGACTTGCTAAGGTCTGTTAATGTTACAACATAAGATGCTTCAAATGGGTTGTTTGCCCCTTCATAAGTAGCAAGTAATGAAGTTTTCCCTTTAAAATAGGTCTTCATTTGCTCTAAGCCATCTTCTTTTGATTTATAAGTAACATTGTTTACATGTTCTATACTTCGAATTAGGTTGCCAAGCTCTTGGGTTTGTGCCTCAGTTGCACTATCAAAAATAAATACTTGCATTCCTTGTTGTTGTTCTACAGATTGCATAATATGATTTACATTTTCTCCTAACACAAAGAAAATGCCAAATATAAACATCGTTGCACACATAATAATTAAAGATGCCATTGTTGATTTTTTATTTTTAAATACGTTTCTAAAACCTTCTCCTATTAAATAACCAAAAATACTATATCTCACTGTCATACCCACCTTTTTTATCATCTCTTATGATATTGCCTTCTTCTATTTGGATAACTCTTTTTTTCATTTTGTCTACAATATCTTTTGCGTGTGTTGCTACTACTACAGTTGTACCTCTATTATTAATATCATTTAAAAGTGTCATAATGTCCCAAGCTGTTTCTGGGTCTAAGTTACCTGTTGGTTCGTCTGCAATTAACATAGATGGGTTATTGACTAGAGCCCTAGCTAAAGCTACCCTTTGCTGCTCTCCACCTGATAACTCATTTGGATACATTTTTGCTTTGTTGCTTAGTCCTACTAAAGATAGTACCATTGGTACTTGCCTTCTAATATGCCTTGTGGTTGCCCTTACAATATACATCGCATAAGCTACATTATCATAAACTGTTCTATCTGGCAAAAGCCTAAAGTCCTGAAATACTACTCCCATGCTTCTTCTTAAATAAGGAACTCTTTTTTGTTTTAAAAAAGTTGTATCTTTTCCATTAATAATAATATTTCCGTGAGGTTGGTTCTTCTTCTTTTAATATTAGTTTAATAAGCGTTGATTTTCCTGAACCAGAACTTCCAACTAAAAAGGCAAATTCTCCTTTTTCTATTATAAAGTTGGCATTATGTACTGCTTCTGTGCCAGTATCATATGTTTTACTGACATTTCTAAATTCAATCATTTATTTAGTACTCCTTTGCAATAGACATTATTTTATCTTTACTTCTTTATCATAACAATAAAATACAATCTTTGCAATAGTTTTTTTTGGAAAAAAGCAGAATAATTTTGCTTTTTGAAAGCTCATTATTCTGCTTTGCTTGTTATTACTGTTTTTGGAAATTCACAAAAAATTTACAAAGTTATGTTCCCATTTTTACTTTTTCCATAATTGCCCTACTATCTAATTTAAAATATTTTAGTAACTGTTGTGCTTTTCCAGACTTTCCAAATCTATCTTGCATTCCCATTCTTTCTACTTTGGCAGGATAATTTTCAGCTAGCACTTCACAAACACTACTACCTAAACCACCAATAATGCTATGGTCTTCTACTGTTATCAGTCTTTTTGTTTCTTTTGCACATTGGATAATCATTTCTTTATCAATTGGTTTTATCGAATACATATCTACTACTCGTACATGGATATCTTCTGCTTCTAATTCTTTTTGTGCTTTTAAACTTTCTGCTACTGTAACCCCTGTTGCAAAAATGGTAGCATCTGTACCATCTCCATGCATTCTAGATTTTCCTATTTCAAAGTTTTGCTCTTTTTCATAAATAACTGGAGTAGCAAGTCTTGCAAGTCTTACATAAATAGGTCCTTTTATTTTAGCAATTTCTTGTATCATCCACTTGGCTTGTGTATCATCAGATGGACTTAAAACTTGCATGTTTGGTAATGACCTCATTAAACTTAAGTCTTCTAACATTTGGTGAGTAGCCCCATCTTCTCCAACTGTTATGCCACTATGGGTAGCACATATTTTTACATTTAAGTTTGGATAACAAATACTACTTCTAATTTGGTCATAAGCTCTTCCTGCTGCAAAAGCCGCAAAAGTACTCACATAAGGTGTTTTACCATAAGCAGCAAGTCCTGCTGCGATTCCCATTAAATTTTGTTCTGCAATTCCTACATTAATAAATCGCTCCGGAAATTTTTTAGCAAATAGCTCTGTTTTCGTAGCAGTAGAAAGGTCTGCATCTAATACTACTATCTCTTGTTTTGCTTCTCCTAGTTTTACTAATGCTTCTCCATAGCTTTGTCTGGTAGCAATTTCTTTTTTTTCACTCATTTTTCTCTTCCTTTCTTGCTTTTTTATCTATACTAGTTACATGGTTAATGATTCTAAATAATTTTGCTTTAGTTCTTCTATTGCTTTCTTAAACTGCTCTTCATCTGGTGCTTTTCCATGCCATGTAGCCTCATTTTCCATAAAGCTTACCCCTTTTCCTTTTATCGTATTTGCAATTATAACACTTGGCATTTGTTTTTTATGTTTTGCAGCATCAAATGCTTGTATTAAAGCCTCTATATTATGACCATCTACTGTAAGTGCATGAAAGCCAAAACTCTCAAATTTTTCTTTAATATCTATTAAGCCTGCTACATCTTCTATTTTCCCATCTATTTGTAAGCCATTATGGTCTACAATCACACATAAATTATCTAACTTATTTTTACTAGCAGCCATAGCAGCTTCCCAAATTTGCCCTTCTTCTATTTCGCCATCTCCTACTAGACAGTATACTTTACATCCTGCCTGATCCATTTTAGAGCCAATGGCCATACCTACTGCTGCAGATAGCCCTTGTCCTAATGAACCAGTTGTCATATCTACTCCTGGTACTTTATTCATATCTGGATGACCTTGTAAATTACTTTCTACTTTGCGAAAACTTTTTAAAAGTTCTTTTTCAAAATAACCTTTTCTTGCTAAAGTAGCATATAGTGCTGGTGTACAATGCCCTTTTGATAATACAAATCTATCTCTTTCTTTGGCATTTGGCTTTTTAGGGTCTATATTCATTTGGTTAAAGTAAAGTACTGCCAAAATATCACTGCAAGAAAGAGAGCCACCAATATGACCTGACTTAGCTTCATATACTTGTTCTACTGCACTTATTCTAATATCATTTGCTATATTTTTTAAAGCTTCTATTTTTGTAATTTTCACTTTATTTCCTCCTTTTTCATTTTTATTTTATATACCATAGTTTTAAAAAAATTGCAAGATTAACTTTTCTGTTGTAACTACTGACTTCTTTGCTTAATTTTTGTAACTAAAAATGCCCCCAGAGTGTACATTTTGCATCTCTGGGGGTTCTTCTTTTTTTCTTTTATTTGGTTCCAAATATTCTATCTCCTGCATCACCTAAACCTGGTACAATATATTTTTTCTCATTTAAATGGTCATCAATTTGTGCACAATAAATTTGAACATCTGGATGTGCTGCCTCTACCCTTTCTAAGCCTTCTGGCGCTGCTATAATGGATAAAAATTTTATCTTTTTTACCCCTTTACTTTTAATTAATTCAATGGCATCCATCGCAGAACCACCTGTTGCAAACATAGGGTCTAAAATAATTACCTCTCTATTTTCTAAATCTTTTGGCACTTTAAAAAAGTAGTTTACTGGCTCAAAGGTAGTTTCATCTCGATACATTCCTATATGCCCAATTTTAGCATTTGGTATAACACTAATTACGCCATCTAACATACCAGTACCAGCCCTTAAAATAGGCACAAATGCATAATTATCTTCATTTAATTTTCCTGTTTTCATAGTTGTTAATGGTGTTTGTATTTCGCAATCTTCTAATTTTGCATCTTTCATAGCTTCATAACATAAAAACATAGCAATTTCTGAAACTATTTCTCTAAATTCTTTTGTACCTGTTTTTTTATCTCTTAATATAGCAAGCTTATGCCTAATTAATGGATGATTTAATTCTATTGTTTTCATCTACTTTAACACTCCTTTACTTAACATTGTTTTTCTTATCTTTTTTCTATTTTATACTTTCATTTTTTCTTTTGCTTGTTTTTTCTCTTTTTCTGGTTTAGCTGTTTTTTGAGCAGGAATACATAAATTTAATAAAATACCTACAATAGCAGCTAAACTCATACCAGAAATTGTAACTGATAAATCTCCACTAACAATAGAGATAGCAGCTCCTCCCAAACCAAGTACTAACATAGATGCTCCTACTACTACGTTTTTTGGGTCTTCAAAATTTACTTGATTGTGAATTAATACTTTTAGCCCATTTACTGCAATAAAACCATATAAAAGGATGGATACTCCACCTAAAACTGGGTTTGGTATGGTAGATACTAAAGCTGTAAATTTACCTAAAAAACCAATAATAATAGCAATAATAGCAGCTAGCCCAAGTACCCATACAGAAGCTACCTTTGTTAAACCTACTACAGAAGTATTTTCTCCAAAAGTTGTATTAGCAGGTCCTCCTATTAATCCAGCTACTAAAGTAGCAATACCATCTCCTAATATGGTTTTGTCTAGCCCTGGTTCTTTTAACAAATCTTTTCCAATAATATTACTTAAAGAAATATGGTCTCCTATATGCTCACATAGTGTTACTAATGCTACTGGCACTATCGTAATCAAAGCTGTAAAATTTGGTGTATAACTTACAAATGGCACAACAAATTGTGGTACACTAAAAAAGCTTGCTTCCATAACTGGGGTAAAGTCTACCATGCCTAAAATAACAGATAATACATAACCTGATATGATTCCTACTAAAAATGGGATAATTTTTAAGAATCCCTTTGCTTTTGTCATAACAATAGCAGTTACTAAAAAAGATACGACTGCTACTAAAATGCTTTTCCATTCAAATTCTAAACCTGATGTTAAACCCATTTGCGAAATAGCACTTGGCGCTAGCCCTAACCCTATAATCATAATCATAGGCCCTATTACTACTGGTGGTAATAACTTATCTAGCCATGCTTTACCTGTAAAATGAACAATGGTAGCAACTACAATATAGACTAAACCTACTACCATAATCCCTGTCATAGCTCCTGAGACACCACCTTTTACATATGCTGCTGCTAATGGTGCAATAAAAGCAAAAGAGCTTCCTAAGTAAACTGGTGATTTACCTTTGGTACATAAAATGTAAAGAAGTGTACCTATTCCTGATGCCACTAATGCTACTGGTATGGTAAGCACCTCCTGCCCTGCTGCGCTATTGACTAAAATTGGTACTAAGATGGTAGCACCAAACATAGCAAATACATGTTGAACTGCAAGTATAAGCCATTTCCAAATTGCTGGTTTTTCATTTACGCCTAATATCATTTTGTCTTCTTCCATAAAATGTTTCCTCCTTTTATTTTACTTTTTATTTTGGTTATTTAAAATGAACAAATCTTTTTGCTAAAAAAATAAACACTAATACGCAATGATTAGTGTTTAAAATTTTATATTTACAAATGACATCGAAGCCAACACCTGGTGGACCA
>CANSJB010000049.1 GCA_947647115.1 uncultured Clostridium sp.
TTTTTAGGGCTCATGTTTAAAAATTTTTGGGACATTTTCAAAAATCATTGACATTAAAAAAATGAATGCTAAAAAATAATTCTTTATAACTCTACCTTCTTATTTTTGCTTGAAACTTAAGCTAAAATGCTTTACGAAAATCAAAATATATGATATAACATAGGGAAAAGGAATGGATAGGGAGGCTTTAATGGAAGAACAAAGTAGCAAAAACAAAAAGAAATTAGTTACCATACTAGTTCCAGCCTATAATGAAGAAGAAGTACTGCACTTGTTATATGATAGATTAAATAAATTGATGGAAAATAATAAAAACTATGATTTTGAAATTTTGCTTATAAATGATGGTAGCAAAGATAAGACTTTGCAAATTATGCAAGAATTAAGGCAAAAAGATAAAAGAGTTTGTTATTTAAATCTTTCTAGAAATTTTGGCAAAGAAACTGCTATGATAGCAGGACTAGACTATTGCAAAGGGGATGCAGTTGTAATTATAGATGCAGACCTACAAGATCCTCCAGAATTAATACCAGAAATGCTAAAATACTGGGAAGAAGGCTATGATGATGTATATGCAAAAAGAAAAACCAGAGAAGGAGAAACATGGCTTAAAAAGTTTACCTCTAAAATGTATTATAAGGTTTTACAAGCCTTTACAAGAATAGAAATTCAAAAAGATACAGGTGATTTTAGGCTGTTAGATAGGCGATGTGTAGAAGCACTAAAAGCAATTAGAGAATCTCAAAGATATACAAAGGGTTTATTTAGCTGGATTGGATATAATAAAAAAGAGATATTATATGATAGAGATTCCAGAGCAGCAGGGAAAACAAAATGGAATTATGGTAATTTAGTAAATTTATCAATTGATGGAATTACCTCTTTTACTACATCACCATTAAGATGGGCTGCTATACTTGGAATATTAGTTTCTATAGTTCGGCTTTTTGTATATGATATTTATTATTATAAAAACAATTGTAACAGGTATAGATGTGCCAGGTTATGCTTCAACAATGGTAGTAATACTATTTTTAGGTGGAATACAACTTGTTTTTTTAGGAATTATAGGAGAATACTTAGGGAGAGCTTTTAATGAAACCAAACATAGACCACTATATTTTATAGAAAGATATAATGAACAAAAACAAACAAATCAAAATTTAAACAAATACAATAATAGATAGGAGGCAAACTTATGCTAATTGCACTAGCAGGAGTATCAGGAGTAGGGAAATCTTACTATAAAAACAAAATAGTAGAAAAACTAAACTTTGAAAAGATAAAAATTATTACAACAAGGCCAATGCGTATAGGGGAAAAGGCTGATGATGAGAAAATATTTGTTACAGATGAACAATTAGATAATATGATAAAAGACGAGAAAATAGCATATGAGTTTGAATATGATTTAGTAAAAAATAGATATGCTTATACGAAGCAAGAACTTTTCTCTAATAAAAATATGGTGTTTGAATTACATTATAAAACAATCTATGATATGAAAAGAATTTGTCCTAATATGAAAGCAATTTATCTTTTACCACAAGATATTGAAATAGCAAAACAAAAGGTAAGAGAAAGAATGATAGAACCAAGTGCAGAAGAAAAAAGAATTAGAGAAGTACAGATGCATTATCAAAAAATCATGGAAGACGAAGAATTAAGAAATATGTTTGATTATACTTTATACAATAACTATGACAAAGCATCAGAAGATAAAGTAATTGAGTTAGTAAATAAATTAATATTAGAAGAAAAGTAGAGGTGCCTATTATGATGAAAAAAAATTATTTTTCTACAGACGAAGATTTTGAAAAAATTATTAACAAAACATTAGAAGATAAACAAGTTATAGAAATAAAACCAATTACAACAGGGTGGACTAACATTGTATTTGAAGTGACTACTGATAAAGGTGCTTACTTTTTTAGATTTCCAAGGGATGATTTTTGGACCAGAACCATTGTAAAAGATTATGAGTTTTCTAAATATATTGATGGTAAAACGAGTTTTCATACAGTACAATTACAATTAGGGTATGACAATGATAGACCATTTAGTATACATAAAAAAATAGAAGGTACTCCTTTGGCAGAAAAAATGAATGACTTAAGCCCAGAAGAAATAAAAGACATCTCAGCAGATATAGCAAAATTCATGTTCCAATTACATCATGTGAAATATGAAGGAGATAGTATTTTTAAAATAAACAATATAGGGTTAGATTTGGTTGACTTTTTGGATGAATTATTAGAAGTTCATGTAGATCGTAATGACAAGATATTTTGGCATTATGATATATGCAAACAAAAAGAAAAAAATTGCTTAGTACATGGGGACTTAAATTCAAGTAATATTTTACTAGATGATAATAATCAGGTTTGTGCTATTATTGATTTAGGCTTTGCAGGGTATGGAAATAAATATTTTGATATTTCACGTATTATTGGGAGATGCCCAGCAAACTTTAAACAAGAGATTATTAACAGTTATGAAAATTTGATGCAAGATAGTTTAGATTACAACATTTTAGACCAAGAAATCGATATTTGGAGTAAAATTGATAGTGCCTATATTAATTATATGACTAAAATTGGAATATATAAAAAATAAAAAACAAAAATTCCAGTGAGAAATCGCTGGAATTTTTTTGTATAAAATAATACAAAGCATAAGAGCTTATGTAAGAACAACAATTTTAACAATAAATTTTATAATCTATTTCAGGAAAAATACAATCTTTTTGCTCAATATCTTCTAGAAAGGCAATAAAATCATCATCTAGCTTATCTTCTAGTAAACCAGTAGATAGTTTTGTAAATCTTCCTACATGGTCTTTGATACGTTTTTTGGCATAATCTACCATAGTTCCATTCGTAATAATAAATAGCCAGTCACTGCTTTGCGCAAGTAATAGTTCTCTTGCACATTGGTTTAAAATTCGTATTTTTAAAGGACATGTTTCAAAGTTAAATTTTTGAGCAATCTCAACCATCTTGTCACCAATATAGTGTAAATGTTTATGAACATAATCATTAGTTTGATTTAGCCATACTTCACTATAACCATTAGCACCCCAACTAGAGCGGCAAGGAGTAGAAACTTGCATAACTGGATATTTATCAATATATTGGCTAGGAGTTATTAATTGAAAATTCCCTTTGTCATAATAAATCTTTTTAAATAAAATATAAAGCCAATCTGGCCCTTCATACCACCAATGACCATAAAGTTCGGCATCATAAGGGCATAGGATAATAGGTGGGTTATTAGTTAAAGGAGCTAGATGGTCAATTTGTTTTATGCGACTATCAAAAAAGTGCCCAGCTTGTTTATAAATAGTATCTTGTGCCCATTGTAAATTATAGTAGTCTTTTTCACAATCTTTTCCAGTAATACGATAATACTTAATACCAGTATGAACCCTAACCCCATTACAAGCAATATAAGGTTTGATATAGTCATAAGGAGCATCATAACCAATATCACGGTAAAATTCCCTATAATTAAAATCACCAGGATAGCCATTAATAGAACTCCATACTTGCCTAGAAGACTCAATATCGCGTCCAAAAGCAATTACTCCATTAGGAGAAACAATAGGAGCAAAGGTACCATAGATAGGAGTAGGGTTAGCATATAAAATACCATGTGATTCTGTAATAATATAATCAATACCAAATTCCTTTAAATACTTGTCAGCCTCAGGAATATAGCCACATTCTGGAAGCCAAATACCACGAGGTTTTTTGCCAAAATACTTTTCATAAGTCTGTACTCCAACACTAATTTGAGCCTTTATTGTTTTTTCATTAACATATAAAATAGGAAAATAGCCATGTGTAGCACCGCAAGTAATAATTTCCAAAACGCCAATATCTTGAAAATGTTTAAAAGCAGCAATTAAATTACAATGATAAACTTCTTCAAATAAATGTAAATCATTAGAATAGCGGTTAAAATAATATTTAGCAAGTTCATTTTCTTTTACATTTTCCTTAGTACGTATCATTTCTTTTTTAGCAAGTTCAATATGTGTTTTTAAATATTTTATATAACGCTTTTGCAATAAAACATTATCAAGCATATTTAAAAGAGGGGGAGTCATTGACATAGTAATACGAAAGTCAACTTTTTCCACCTCTAGTTTTGTAAAATTAGTTAATAATGGGAGGTAGGTTTCAGAAATTGCTTCATATAACCACTGTTCCTCCAAATAATCTTCACTTTCTGGGTGATGAATAAAAGGCAAATGTGCATGTAGCACAAAACTTACATAACCTTTAGTATTAGACATCTTAGAGACCTCCTTTGTCACTTTAGGGACGTTCCTTAAAGTGACAATTTTGTCAGTTTGGGGACATACCTTGTAAAAATAACTTTATTTAAAATTGGAACTAAAGTTAGAAGAAGAAAGGTTAGAGCCTAATTCATCTCCATTTAATTCATTTTGATAAATTTCTTTATATAAATCATAAATATTATAAATTTTGCCCATATTATGTATAAAAGAAAAGGAAGCAAGGCTTTTTTCTTGTGTTTTTTGAGTTTTTATATTTTGAAAGAAAATAGTTTTTCCTAATTTTTCAAATAAAATATGGTCGTTCGGAGTTTCTAAATTGTTAGAAGATGTAATTGTCATAATACCATTATTTTCAGCAATAAGATTAGCACTTTTGTTTTTGCGCATCAAAATCACTTCATATTCACAGTCACTATCTGGTATATGCAAATACCAACTATTAGCATAGTCATTTACTTCTACATCAAACTGATAGTTCTTAGTTTTATTGATAACTAATAAAAAAGGAGTGGTTTGTTCAAAAAATGATTCTCCATATTGTTTGATAAATTTTTGTTTATCTTTATTAGAAATATCCCAATAAACAAATAGAACAGTTGGGGTTTGAGCTAATATTTTTACAATAGTTTGCTCATAAGTGTTTGCCAAGTCATAATATTCTAAAATAGGAACAGCTACTTTTTTCTTAGTACGAGATTTAGTAGTTTTAGGTGTTTTAGTAGCTTTAGATGCAGTTTGTTTTTTAGCAGTTGTTGTTTTAGAAGCGGTTTTTTTAGTAGAGGAAGTTTTTGCTTTTGAAGTTTTAGCAGAGTTTTTAGCAACTACATTTTTTGCAGTTGATTTTGTTTTATTTGCAGTTTTGTTTTTTTCTGTAGTTGTTTTACTACTTGTTTTCTTAGTAGTAGTTTGTTTTTTTGCGGTTTTGTTATTTTTAGTTTTATCAGAATCTATTTTTGTAGTTTTTGTTTTTATAGCTGTAGCTTTTGTACTTTTTGCAGCTGTTTTAACAGCTTTTGCCCTAGGTACTACCACATTTTCTAACTCTTCTATTACTTTATCTTTTGCTCTTTTTGGCATTTTTTCCTCCACTTTTGTAACAATTACAATATTATTTATATAGTATAACAAAATAAAAATAAATTCAATAGAAAATGAAGAAAAAATAATAATAAATTTTGCCAAAATCTGTTTACTTTTGTCAAAAGTTTGTATACAATAAGTTAAAATAAATTTAATCGAAAGAAAAGGGAAGGGGTTTACTAAAAAAGATGAAGATATTAATGTTAACATGGGAATATCCACCAAGAATTGTAGGAGGAATTGCAAGAGTAGTACATGACTTATCCAAAAGATTAATTAAAGATGGACATGAAGTGACTGTTGTAACATATAAAGAAGGCGAATTACCAGAGTATGAAAATGACAAGGGTGTAGAAGTATACCGTGTAGAAAATTATATGATACATCCTAATAACTTTTTAGATTGGGTATTACAGTTAAACTTTAATATGGCAGCAAAGGCAGCTCAAATTATGAATGAAAAAGGAAAATTTGATGTTATCCATGCCCATGATTGGTTAGTAGCCTCTTGTGCAAAAACATTAAAGCAAGCATATGATGTGCCAATGGTTGCTACTATTCATGCAACAGAAGCTGGCAGAAATTCTGGTATTCATGATGAAAGTCAAAGATATATTAATGATACAGAATGGCTTTTAACTTATGAAGCAACAGAAGTAATTGTGAATAGTAATTTTATGAAGGGTCATATACAAAGCTTATTTGGTTTACCTTTTGATAAAATTAATGTAGTACCAAATGGTATTAATTTAACAAACTTTAATGGAATAGAAAGAGATTATGATTTTAGAAGACAGTATGCTATGGATAATGAAAAAATGATTTTATATATGGGTAGATTAGTATATGAAAAAGGAATTCAGCATTTAATTTCAGCAATGCCAAAGATATTAAATGGCTATCATGATACTAAATTAGTAATTGCAGGAAAAGGTGGAATGCTAGAAGATTTAAAGGCACAAGCACATGCTATGGGTATTGAAAATAAAGTATATTTTACAGGCTATTTAAATAGTAAACAAGTGCAAAAAATATATAAATGTGCAGATGTGGCAGTATTTCCAAGTACTTATGAACCATTTGGTATTGTAGCATTAGAGGGAATGCTTGCAGGAGTTCCTACAGTAGTTTCTGATATTGGTGGCTTAGATGAAATAGTAGACCATGGAGTAAATGGGATGAAATGTTATGCAGGTAACGCAAATTCTATTGCAGATTCTGTTTTAACTGTATTATATGATAAACAATTAGCAAGCAATATGGCTAAAAAGGCAAAACAAAAAGTAAAAGAAGAGTTTAATTGGACTAAAATTGCACAAGATACCCATTATATTTATGAAAAAGCAATTTGTAAAACAGTAGCAGAAAAGCAAAAACAAGAAATTGCACAAGAAAGTGCTAAAAAAGCAGAAAAGGCTAAAAATACAGATACAGAAATTACAAATTTACTTAGCTTTAAAAAGAAACATGCTTATGCTTAAAACTGGGGGGAGATGAAAGAAAATGCAAGTATATGATACAGCAAACCGTTTAGCACAAGAGATAAAAGATTCTGAGGAGTATAAATTATACAAAAAATTAAAAGATGAAATACAGCAAGATGAGAGGAAAAAACAAAGAGTAGAAGAGTTTGAAAAATTAAGATATGAAGTGCAACTAATGACATATACAGGTGAGGGAAAAGACGAAGAAAAAGCAAAAAAGTTAGAAGAAATGTATGCTACTTTAATAGAAAATAAAGATATTAAAGAATATTTTGATTTAGAAGTGAAGTTTAACATCATGATTGCAGATGTCAATAAAATTATTGCAGAAGCAATTAAAGATGTATTATAAAAGTTGTTTTGGAAAAGAATTAGTCGGCAAAAAAGTTTTTTAATAAAAAGGCTTTTTTATCGACTCTATTTTTTTTAAAAATACAAAGGAGGAGAAAAATATGGAATATATAGTAATTATTATAGCAAGTATAGTATTATTAATTACATTAAAATTTGCATGGAATATTAAAATAAAAGACTTAAAAAAGTTAAAAGAAGTAGGGTATGACAAAGACTTA
Source organism: uncultured Clostridium sp. (assembly GCA_947647115.1). Taxonomy (GTDB): domain Bacteria; phylum Bacillota; class Clostridia; order TANB77; family CAG-508; genus CAG-273. The sequence continues at coordinate 7,443 of CANSJB010000049.1, forward strand.
AACAAAATAGCAGAGAAATTACCAGAAAACAAGGAAATTTGTAAAGCTATCTTAAAAAAATTAAACAATGAAGGGGTAAATATTAAAGAAAGTGAAGATAACAAAAGTAGTTTATATCTTATACTAACAAATTCTATTTTAATTGCTAATATTAAAGATACTTTTACAAGAGTGCAAACCATTAGTCATGAGTGTTTACATTCGGTGCAAAATAAAAGAACATTATGGTTTAATTTTATATTTTCTAATATCTATTTTATTTATTTTTTTGTTATTTGTTTGCTCACAATATTAAAGGTGAATTTTTTTCCAATGATATTGTGTATAATTCTTATTATGCTAAGTATTATTTACTATGCTATTCGTAGTAGTTTAGAAATGGATGCTATGACAAAGGCAAAGCCACTTGCCAAAGAGTATATGGAAGAAGAAGGAAGTCTTAGTAAACAAGAGCAAAGAACAATTATAGAAAATTGTGAAGTGATTAATCAGATTGCAATTCCAATGACCAATTTTCAATTAATTTTTAATTGTATAGTGAAAATTATTTTATATAACATAGTAGTATTATTATTTTAAGTTGATAAATATAACAAGATATGATACAATAAGAACTATCAAAAAAATAGGAGGCAGCTTTATGAAAAAGTGTACTTACTTAGACTTCGTAAATGGTATCAAAATGACAATTCGGGCTATTTGGATGCAGGAGTCATCGATAGAAGATAACATGACATACTGCATAGTAGAATTGGAGGAAACTGACGAAAGGGTAAGACTTTGCTTACAGACGCCCAATATGTCTTTGATTAAGCCAAAAGCAGTTTTGGCTCATAGCAAGGATGGAACCAATGTGAAGGGCGAAATGTTGTGGAATAGTGGGTTATGCTTTTTTTATGTTGAATCGCCTCAGGAAGCCTAAAATTTAGGCTTCTGTCAAAAACGAATAACTGGTTTGAATATGGCTGGTTATTCGTTTTTTTTTAGAAAATTTAATAAAATGGTATGGGTATTATTCGTTTTGTGCTATAATAAATGCCAAATAATACAAAAAAATAAGGAGAGGCAAAATGTTAGAACAGTTTTCGAGAACACAAATGTTAATTGGAAAAGAAGGAATTGAAAAACTAAATCATGTCAAAGTTGCTATATTTGGTATAGGTGGTGTAGGCTCTTATGTAGTAGAAGCTTTAGCAAGGGCAGGTGTGCAAAATTTGGTATTAGTAGATAATGATACAGTGTGCCAAAGTAACTTAAATAGGCAATTAATAGCAACAGTACATACCATAGGAAAGCCAAAAGTGGAAGTGGCTAAGCAAAGAATTTTAGAAATCAATCCAGAGGCTAAAGTAGAGACATACCAAGAATTTTTTATGCCAAGTACAAAGGGGATTTTAGATAATACAGTAGATTACATCATAGATAGTATTGATACAGTAACTGCTAAAATTGAATTGGTAGTAAGGGCAAATACACTAAATATTCCTATCATATCTTGTATGGGAACAGGAAATAAATTAGACCCAACGAAATTTGAGGTAGCAGATATTTATAAAACGAGTGTATGTCCGTTAGCAAAAGTAATGAGAAAAGAGCTAAGGGAAAGAAAAATAGAAAAATTAAAAGTAGTGTATTCAAAAGAAGAACCAATTAAGCTAGTAGAAGGAGAAAATGAAGAAATAATGCAAAAACAAGCAAATAGTAAAAGGCAAGTACCTGGTAGTATTTCATTTGTTCCATCTGTAGCAGGGCTTATTATAGCAGGTGAAGTGATAAAAGATATTTGTAAATAGCAAGTAAAAGAAAAATGAAAAAATATACAAAGAGGTATTGAAATAAAAGAACAGGTAGTGTAAGATAAAGAATATACAAAAGAGAAAACTGATAAGAAAAACATAGGAGGAAAAAGTAAATGAGCTTAAAGAAAAAAGTA
>CANSJB010000050.1 GCA_947647115.1 uncultured Clostridium sp.
CTTCCTATAGAAGTCCTTTGTTGTTGTCCACCAGATAATTCATTTGGCAAATGCATCTTTCTATTTTGTAAGCCTAACATTTTTAACATTTCCTCTAATTTTTGTTTATTTATTTTTCGATTATCCAAATTTAATGGTAAAGTAATATTTTCTTCTACATTTAATATTGGTATTAAATTATAAAATTGATAAATTAAACCTACTTGCCTTCTTCTAAAAATAGCAAGTTCATCATCATTAAACTGATAAATATCTTTGCCATCTATAAATACTTTGCCGGCTAGTTGGTCTATCTACTCCTCCAATTAAATGCAACAGGGTAGATTTTCCACTACCAGATGCTCCCACAATAGCTACAAATTCTCCTTTGTCAATATGAAAAGATACATTGTCTAATGCTTTTACTTTTGTATCACCCTTTCCATAAGTTTTGCATAAGTTTTCTACTCTTAAAATTTCCATAAAATATCCTCCTATTTTTTTTGCTAATTTAAGTATACACAAACTTATGTGACTAGTAAGTGACATTTACAAAAAAAATTCTTACCCAAACTATAATTGGGTAAGAACTGTTATCATCACTGCTATTGTGTTCCACATACAGTGTATAAACATACTTACAAAAATATTATCTGTTTTAACATATAATTTAGCAAATAAATAACCCATCATGGCATATGGTATGATATATAAGTAATTTAGCCAATTTTCTTCTACAAACATAATGTGTAATAAACCAAAAATCAAAGCACTAAAAATAACAAATATGGTTTTATTATTCAATACTTTTTTTAAAAGTCCTCTAAATGTTAGCTCTTCTATAAATGGTGCTACTATAATAGCAAGAAGTGCCATAATACCAATTGGCATTTGATTTAGTGCTTGCTGGTTTGTTGAAATATTCCCTACTGCTAATACTAACATTGCTGCAATAATAATATATACTAGTAAAAATATTCCTACTCTTGGTAATGTATAAGTCATATAGGTTTTAAAGTTTTTCCTAAATGCTGTAAAATCTCTTTTTAAATCTTCTTTTAGTGTAATGGCTAATACTATAATTTGAAAAACATAAATGCCACATGTCATGATTGTTTGTATTACTTCATTCTTATTAGCAATTAGTTTATTAAATAAACCAGTATATACTATTAAAAATAAAATCATCCAAATAACAAGATAGGTCCATTTAGACCTTTGCTTGATTGGGTTTAAAACTGGTAATTCTTGTTTTTTCTTATCTTCTTCTACATCTTTTGTTTTCACACATAAGATAGGAATACAAATAATTGCTGCTACTATATGTAATAGTGAACCTATAAAAGCTTGCATTGCTTCTAATACAATTAATGCTATTTTGTACTTGATTAGTTTTTTGCTAAGTATTAAAATAGTTACATTTAAAATAGCCAAAATAACAAAAATTGCAGTTTGTACATTCGCATTTAAGGTTGGCATTTCTATTCCTTCTATTTTTAGCTCTTCTACTTTAAGTATTCCTGTTGCATATAAATAAGCAAATATAACACTTAGGATAACTAATAAAATAGATATTATATTGATAATCATTTTCTTTGTTTTTAGCTTCATGTTAGATTCCTTCCTTTAATGTAGTAATATCTACATTTCCCACTCCGCCATCTACTCGTAAATGATGCTTTCCTGTTCCATAGGTATAATTTTTGCTACATTTTTCACCATTAAGTGCCATTCTTCCAATGCCTGTTTGCACTATAATTTGATAATCTTCTTGTTTACGTAATAGATCTAATTGTGTTCTTCCTACTCCACATTCTGCTTTACTATTTCCTGTAATATCAGCAGATATTGACATTTCTCCAACACCTGATTCTAAATCTAAGTTATGCAATTTACTCTCTTTTATTACAGTTTTGCCTGCGCCACCTTTTATTTTGGCTTTCATATCTACTATTAAATTATTAGCTTCCATAGTTCCTACACCACATTCTAAGTCTAGATTGTTTACTGTAATATCTTGTATTACATTTGTTCCAACACCTGTTTCAATTTCTAATTTACTTAGTGTTTTTCCCTTTGGTATTGTTATTATAATTTCTGATGCAATGTTATTGCCAAATAAGTTTTTATTTCCTTCTTCTTTTACAGTTAAATTAAAACCTTTGGCTTTTGCGCTAAATCTACTTGGTAAATTTTTGCCTTCTACTTTAAATTGTGTTCCTTCTTTAATCGTTAGCTTAGAAATGGCAGTTTGTATTTTTACATTTTGTATAGAACTAGAATATACTTCTGAAAAATCTTTGGTTGTTTTAATGTCTTGATATTCATTCCCAATTTTGCTAAAACTTAAAAAAGTAGAAATACCAAATAATGCCCAACCAAATATATTAATAATAATAAAAATTGCAAATGCAATAGCTAATGCTTTAATAATTTGTTGACCTGAACTCATTTTATTTCAACACCTCCAAATAGACAAAAAGCACTAACATATATAGTAGGTGTATTTTCTGCCTGATTTTTTTGTGCTCTATTGGTTACTCCTCCAAAAATAGGCGTACTTTTTACTTTAATATTGGCTTGATTTGGTGCTAAAATGGTAATACCACCAAAAATACTACTTGCATTGATTACTCTATCTTCTGTTATGATAGCTTTTTGTAGGTCTAGTCTAACACTTCCAAATACAGCATCTAAGTTAGCTCCTTTAAATTCTTCATTTGTTTTGTCTACTTTTTGTTCTGCAAAAGTTGCTGCATAAGTTTCTAGTCCATTTTTGTCTACTGCTTTTATTTTTTTGTTCATAGATTCTGTAATAATTCCATTAAAAATAATAGCTGTTCCTATTGCTACTAGTACTGCTGGAACCATTAATTTTAAAATTAAGTCAAATGAAATTAAGTCTTGTGCCCCTAGTAACAAAAAAATACCAACTAATAAGCCTATAAATGACCCTAGTTTTCCTGTTTGTCTAAATAAGCCTATAAAGCATGGAATAATAATAAATAATGTCCACCAACCTTTAAAGAAAATATTGATTTGTGTAATTCCTAAGGCATTTAGTCCTAATATAAGACCTACTACAATTAAAACTATCCCCCATAACACATTCGAAATTTTATTCATTTTTTTCTCACTTTCCTTTCTTTTGCTATCATTATATACCTAAGCCTTGCAAAATTCAATCTTTTTAGTCTAATCCATATAAAAAAAATAACTCAAGTAAATCTTGAGCTACTCTACTATTATTGATTATGTTCTTTTTTTATAATTTCCATAATTTTATATACTGTTTTTTCTAGGTCATTATTATCTATTACATAATCATAATTATTTATTTTAGATTCTTCATAATCAAATCTGCTTAATCTTAATTCTATTTGGTCTTTTCCTAAGTTGTCTTCTCTTTTTTCTAAACGTTGTCTTAATTCTTCTTTGGAAACCTTTAAAAAGATAGTTACTATTTTAACATCTTTTCCCAATAGCTTTACCAAATTTTCTACGCCATTTACATCGATATCTTTTACAATAATTTTACCATTTTGTATTTTTTCATTTAGCAGTTTTTTAGAAGTTCCATAGTAGTGTTCATGGTGCATTGAATATTCATATAGCTCTTGATTCTCAATCATTTTTTCAAATTCTTGTTTTGTTACAAAATGATAAGTTACCCCTGGTATGTCATTATTTCTAGGTGCCCTGTCTGTGTATGATGGCAGTGATTCTACATTTTCCATTCTTTTTATTAATTCTTTTTTAATGGTATCTTTTCCTGCTCCAGATACGCCAGACAATATTACTAGCATGCTGTCACCTTACCTTCTGCAATTTCATCTGCAGCAAGTGATACAGGAGATGGTTCTTCTTTTTTGGTAAGTGGTGTGCTACCTGCTGCTATTTGCCTTGCTCTTTTAGAGGTAATTGTTACTAATTGAAAGCGATTATCTACTTTTGTTAATAGTTCTAATACAGTTGGTTTTACTAACATTTTTTATCCTTCTTTCTTTTTAATATTTTCTAAATAAAAGATTTTTATTCTATATTTTGCACCTGTTCTCTAATATCTTCTAATTCAGTTTTTAATTCAATCACTAAATTAGTAATTTCAAGTTTGCCCGATTTTGAACCTATTGTATTTATTTCTCTATTCATTTCTTGCACTAAAAAGTCTATTTTTTTGCCACATGCTATCTCTTTTTGATTGTCTAATAATTTTTCAAATTGTGCAATATGACTCTTTAACCTTGTTAGTTCTTCTTGTACAGAGTATTTGTCTGAATAAATAACTACTTCTTGGGCAAGCCTTGTTTGGTCTACGATATCTGTTTTTAGTATTTCTTTTATTCTTTCTTCTAATTTTACTACATATTCTTCTACAAGTCCAGTAGAAAGTTTAGAAATTTTATCTACATTTTTTTCTATATTTTGCAAGCGTTTTTTTAAGTCTTGTTGTAGCTTAAGCCCTTCTATTTTTCTCATTTCTATAAAATTATCTAAGGCGCTTTCTAAACATTGCAAAAGTTCTACCCATATACTATTTAGGCTTTCTTCTTCTATTTGCATAGCTAAAATATCTGGCATCTTCAATATTTCAGTTGCTCTTAAGCCACTTTGTATATTGTTTTCTTGTGCTAAATCAGATAGTTCTTTTATGTATAGTTTGGCAAGTTCTTTATTAATTATTATATTTTTTCCACTAATACCATAATTAGCATAGGTAACAAATACTTCTATTTTGCCCCTTGCGACTCTATTTAAAACAGTTTTCCTAATTTTATCTTCTAAGTAAAGGAGATTTCGTGGTAGTTTTATTGTAATATCTGCATATTTATGGTTGACAGAACGTATTTCTACTGAGTATTCTCTTTCTTCTTTTTCTAATTTTGCTCTTCCAAAACCTGTCATACTATTCATATTACTTTTTCCCTTCTTTATCTATTGTAACTTCTAAAATGCTTTTTTATTTTCTGATAATTTCTTTCATTGTTTCTACAAAATACTGTTTTTTCATTTTACTATATATTCTCATAGACTTTGCTATATAGTAAATAGCAAATATATAACTAATTAATATGGTAATTGGTATGAATTTATTTGTCCATACTAAATTTACATAAATTAGTGATAAGGTAACTAATGATAACATTAGAAATTCAATTCCATGTATAGCATGCATACCACTTTTCTTTTTATATGCATATTCTAAAATACCAAGTGAAAAAACAAGTATGGTTACACTAAATACTTTTAAATCTACTACAAATACGCTATTTTCAATATTAAGAAAACCTAATATAATAAAATTAAAGTAAATCATCATAACAATAGCAAAAAATATATTTCTAAATATTCTAGTTGCCATTTTATTTAATTGCATTTCTGGTATCTTTTTATTGGCTTTCATTTCTTGTTCTACCACAGCTTGAATTTCTGCCATTTCTTTTCTAGTAAGTTCATCTTTTTTTGTCTTTTTTGGAAGTTCTTTTTTAACAATTTTATCTACATCTTGATTGGTTGCCCTTAAAATACTATTAAAAACCTCTTTGGTTTCTTCTTCTAATACTGGTGCTATGTCAAGCTTTTTTGGTTTTGATGTTGTACTTTTCGTAGTTGTTTTTTTGGCTGTAGTCGTTTTAGATGTAGTTTTTTTAGTAGTACTTTTAGCAGCTGTAGATTTTGTTTGGTCTGTTTTTGATTTTGCCCCTGATGCTGCTTTAGTAGTTGTTGTTTTCTTTTTTCCAGCTACTGATGAACTTCTTTTTTGTACGATTTTTTGCGTACTACCTGTTGCTATTTTTTTAGAAGTACCTTTTGTTTCTTTTGTTTTTTCATTTTCTAGTGCTTTTTTCTTTTCTGCCATTTTTTTTAAATTCCCCCTTACTACATTTCATATTCATATATGATATTACTTATTATTGCTATTGCTGCTGTTTCTGTTCTTAAAATTCGTCTGCCTAGTGTTATTACTTTTGCACCTGCTTTTTTTAGTATTGCTACTTCTTGTTTATCTATGCCACCTTCTGGTCCCACGATAATACCAATTTTCATTCCTTCAAAATATTGTAGTTTTTTTAATTCTTGTTTTAGTGTATTATTTTGTTCTTCTTCATATGCAAGTACTACTAAATTAAATTTTGAAATTTCTTTTGCTAATTCTTCTATCGTAATGGGGTCTTGTATTTTTGGTATACAATCTCTCATACTTTGCTTTGCAGCTGAAACAGCAATTTTTTGCAAACGTTCTATTTTAGCTTGTGCCTTTTTTGTATCCCATTTTACTACACACCTTTTCATGATAACTGGGGTAATTGTTTTTGCCCCTAATTCTATGTTTTTTTGTATTAAGTATTCTAGTTTATCTGCTTTTGGTAAACCTTGAAAAATAGTAATTTGTATTTTGCTTTCGCTTAAATTTTGTATTATGTTTACTATGTTACATATAATTTCATTGGTTGTAATTTGCTCTATTGTAGTCAAATAATTTGTATTGGTTTGACTATCACAAAGAGTTATTGCAACATTCTTTTTTGCCCTTAATACCTGAGAAATATGTTTTACATCTTCCCCTACTATTGTTATTTTATTATCTTTAATTTGATTGGTTGTAATAAAAAATTTTGGCATCTTTTCTCCTAGCATTATTTACCATTTTTAATGTTACTATTATATCATATTTTTTCAATTTTGCAAGGGTTTGTATAATTATTTTATGTTAACATCTGTTTTTTTTAAAGTTTACTTTATATTTACTTTTTTAATTCATCTTATTTTTCTTATGTTATTTTCATATCTTCTAAAATTTCCTCTACCTTGGTAACTAATTTTGCTCCTTGTTTTATAAGCTCATTTGTCCCATAGGAATTACAGCTTAAAATGTTACCTGGTATAACAAATACCTCTCTTCCTTGTTCTAAAGCATAATCCACTGTAATTAAAGTACCACTTTTCTCCTTTGCTTCTACTACCAACACCCCTTGTGATAAGCCGCTAATAATTCTATTTCTTGCTGGAAAGTGCATTTTTTGTGGTGTTTTATTTGGTTCATATTCTGTAATGATTGCTCCTCCTGCTTTTAAAATTTGGTTGCAATACTTTTGATGTTCTTTTGGATAAATATGATGAAAGCCACTTCCTAATACAGCTACTGTTTTGCCTTGTGCTTTTACTGCACCCAAATGGCTGTAAATATCAATTCCTTTTGCTAAACCACTTACAATAATAATTCCTTTTTTAGCAAGTTGATAGGCAAATTCAAAAGCTACTTTCTTGCCATAATCACTTGCTTGTCTACAACCAATAATACTAATGGCAGGCTTATTTAAAATAGTTTCATCACCGCATAACATATAGTTTAGCAGGTGGTGCATAAATATGTGTTAACTTTTGTGGATATTGCATTTGAGCTTGATAAATAATTTTCATTTTTAAAATTCCTCCTTGTTTTTGTCTAATTTATTATTTTCTATCAAGCCCCTAATTTTATTTTTTTATAGTTGTAATTTTTCTTGTAACTAATGACATTGTTTTGCTGCTTTTACTACATTTTCCATCAAAATTGCTATTGTCATAGGGCCCACGCCCCCTGGTACTGGTGTAATGTAACTACTTATTTCTTCTACTGCTTCAAAATCGACATCCCCTACTAATTTTCCATCTGCATTTTTATTAATTCCTACATCTATAACAACTGCCCCCTCTTTTACCATAGATGCTGTTACAAATTTTGGTTTTCCGAATTGCTGCTATTAAAATATCTGCTTGTTTTGTAATTTCTTCTATATTTTGTGTTTTAGAATGGCAAATCGTTATGGTTGCATTTTTGTTTAATAAGCACTGTGCTAGTGGTTTTCCTACAATATTACTTCTTCCCAATATAACTGCTTTTTTCCCCTCTATTGGTATTTGATATTCTTCTAACATTTTTATTACACCTGCTGGTGTACAAGAGACAAAACAGTCTTGTCCAATCACTAATTTTCCCACATTTATTGGATGAAATCCATCTACATCTTTGCGATAATCTATTGTATTAAAAGCCTCCCTAATATCTAAATGATTTGGTATAGGGCTTTGCAACAAAATACCATGTATATCTGTTCTTTGGTTTAATTCTTCGATTAGTTTTATTAATTGCTCTTGTTTTATGTCTTCTTTTAGTAAAAATTCTTCATATTCTATTCCTATTTCATTACATGCCTTGCTTTTATTACGCACATATACTGCTGATGCACTATCATTTCCTACCATAATAACAGCAAGTTTTGGATAAATATTTCTCTTTTTCAAATTTTCTACTTCTTCTTTTAAGTTTAGTCTTATTTTTTGTGCTAATTCTTTTCCTTTGATAATTGTTGCCACTTTAATTCCTCCTTTATTTTTATTTGTTTTATCATATCATAAGATATAAAAAAAAAGTAGTAGTTTTTATTATTTGTTAATGATTTTATTTTTACAACAAAACAGTTAGAAATCAATGTTAATTCCTAACTGTTTTGATAGTCTTCTATGGTTTTACAACAAATTGCGTAGTTGATGGTGCGTCTGCTTTAGCTTTTAGTAGTTCTCCTATTTCTTCTGTTTTTACATATACTGTTTCAAGTTTATTACATCCAAAAAACATCTCTTTTACATTGGTAGAACTTGAAATATCAAAACTACTAATATCTAGTGTAGTTAACTTGTTACGATAACTGAACATTTTTTCCATACTAGTTACTTTTCTTGTATCAAAATTTTTCAAATTTATACTTTTCAAAATTTCTAATCGCTCTATGCTACCATATCCCATTCCTTCAAACATCCTCCTCATACTTGTTACATTACTAGTATCAAAATGGCTCACATCTAAATTTTCAGTATTATATTCACAAAACATCGCGTCCATATTGGTTACATTGTTGGTTATTAAGTTTTCTAATCCTTCAATATTCTTTGTTTGATAAAACCAATAAGCTGTATTTATTGGTGCTATTTTATCATAAATAATAACATCACCAAACGTAGCACTCCCCAAGCCATTTGGATTTACAGAAATCCATACTGGTGGTATATCGCTATTAGTATCATAATTCATTTCATTTTCTCTATAACTACTTTCTATTTCCCCATACTCATTTGTAATATAGTCAAAACTACTAAATATTGTAGTTAGCGAAACATTTATTTTCTTATAAGTCTTCACATATAGTGGTGTTGGCTCCATTTGTTCTGGCTCTTTACTTCCTCCTCCATTTTC
>CANSJB010000051.1 GCA_947647115.1 uncultured Clostridium sp.
CTCCAAATACTATCACTAATGTAATTCCTGCCAAAATAAGCAAAACTACAATTGTAACCACTAAGGCTATTAGGGTAATACCTTTTTTTTCTTTTCTAAAGACTAGCTCTCTCTTAGAGTTTCAAGGTTTTCATGATTTGTTTGATTTTTCATTTTTTTCCTCCTTTGTTGCTCGTGCTTTCTTCATTTAAATTATACCATAACATTTTTACTTTGCAATTATTTCTTAACTTATTCCATCATATTACAGATATCGTATGAACAAAAAAAGCCCCGCCTTAGCCGCAAGCCTTCATGAAATTTTAAGAGCCTGCTTTCACAGGTGGGTGTCTTGTTGAATGCTCCTGGGTTTCTTATCACTGTTTAGTATAAGCTTACACGCCACATTCAAAGGCGGACTCCCCTTTAATCTTTGTTGGTTCTAAAATTCCATTCTACACGTACTATGCAGGGAAAATATTTATTATAATTTTATTTTGCTTTTATGGTAAAATCTTTTATATTGGCAATGTCTGCTGTAAGTATTGCATGCATTTGCTCTGTTTGACCAGCTTTGGTTGCTGGTATATTTGCTGGAACCTCAGTAATTACATTTCCATCTTCACCAATTAGGCTAAGCATAACAAGCTCTTCTTTAAAGTCTGCAGTTCCTGTATTTTTTACATCTGCTAATATATCAGTACTGCCTGTTAAGCTTGTTACTTGAATGTTTGTAATGGTTAGTGTTTTATAGTTTTTATCTTTTTTTAGTTCTTCACTCGTATTTAATTTGGTACCATCATTTAGCTTTACTGTGTATTTTTCTTCATTTTGTACATTATTATTTGTTTGGTTACCCTTTTTATTATCTCCATTTCCTATAAATGCTTTTGCACATATTACAATCAGTAATATTAGTACTAAAACTCCTATTGTTATAAAAATGACCTTTTTTTCTTTATCTGTCATTTGTAATTTCCTCCCTAATTTTTCTACCTTCGTTTTCTTTTTTATTGTACACTATTTTTGATAGAAATACAATAATAATTATCATTTTTTTTAATTTGTAATCATTCTGTAATAATTTTTTTAGTTTTCTATAATTAGCTTTCTTTTTAATAAATTATTCTTTATAGTTCCTATTCCAATAAATTCTCCACTATCTTGCTTATTTATTTTATAAATACCATCTTGCATTTTGTTTGTTAATTGCACACCATTTAAAAATAGCACCAATTTTTGTTCATCTAAACAAATACTAGGTACATCTTCAAAAAAATCTTCAATAGTTATTATATGCTTTCCGAAAAATTCTGCATTTTCTTTGTTTTGTTCTATTTGCTCTATCGTAATAGCATTTTCCAAATGAAACTGCCCCACTCTAGTACGAGTAAGCTCTTTCATATATCCCACTGTTTCTAGTTTAATAGCTATAGTTTCGCATAAAGTTCTAATATAAGTGCCTTTTGAACATTGTACACGAAAAGAAATTGTTTGTTTATCTTTTTGTATTTCCAATAATTCTATTTTATAAATTTCTATCTCTCTTTTGGGTATCTCTACAGCTTCGTTTTTTCTGGCATATTCATATAACTTTTTGCCATTAACTTTAATAGCACTATACTTAGGCGGCAACTGTGTTTGTTTTCCTTCTAAACTTTTTAATACTTGTGCTATATTTTTTTCTTCTAAGCTCTTTTCTTGTACCGCTTGGCTTTTTATAACTTTTCCTTCTGCATCTGCTGTATCTGTTTGTATTCCTAATTGCAATACTGCTTCATAAGTTTTGCTATGGTTTGTAATATATGCTGAAAGTTTGGTTCCTTGCCCTAGCAATAATGGCAACACTCCTGTTGCCATTGGATCTAAGGTACCCGTATGCCCTACTTTTGTTTTGCCTATTTTTTTGATTTTGGCACAAACATCATGAGAAGTATACTGTTTTGGTTTATTTACAATTAAAATTCCATCCATTTTTATCCTCTTTATAACAATCTTATTACCTCTTTTAGCACCTTTTCCTTAGCTTGTTCAATTGTTCCTGGTATAGTACAACCTGCTGCTCTTGGATGACCTCCACCACCAAATACTAAACAAGCATCTGATACATTTACATAAGCATTAGAACGAAGGGAAATTCTACATCCTTTTGAAGTTTGCCTAATAAAAATAGATACCTCTACCCCCTCTACATCTCTCCCCATTTCTACGATGCCTTCATGGTCGCCATTTTCTGCTTTTACTTTTTGTTCATCTTCTTGGGTAATATAAGTATATGCTATTTTTCCATCTTCTAAAAACTCTATTCTATTATTAGCAATACGGTGTAGCTCAAAGTTTGGTTTTGTTTTATTTTGCAATACTTGACGATAAACCTCAGATACATTAACCCCTTTATTTAATAACCATGCTACAAATTCAAAAGTTTCTGCTGTGACTCCTGTATATCGAAAACCTCCTGTATCTGTAATGATGCCTGCTAAAATACAAGTTCCAATATCTTTTGTAATTTCAATATTAAAATATTCTAAAATAACTAGCAAAATCTGACTACATGCTGGTGCTACTGGATTTACATAGTTATAATCACCATACATTGTATTGGTTCCATGATGGTCTATACAAACTTTTACTTTTGCATTTTCAAAATAATTTGCAAAACCATTTAACATTTTAATAGTAGCACAATCTAAAGTAATAGCCAAATCATAATGGTCAATATTACTTTGCGTCTTTATTTGTTCTATCCCTGGCAAACATTTAAATACTTTAGAATATTCTGGAATAATAATATCTGGCTTTTTGCCATATGCTTTTAGTGCATGGTACATAGCTAAACTACTTCCCATAGCATCTCCATCTGGATTTTCATGTGTTAAAATTGCAATTGTATCCGCTTTATTAATTTGCTCTAAAATATCATCTAAAGTCATGTGCAATACCCCTTACTCTTTCATTTTACTTATGGTTATTTAAAATTATTCTTCTTCTGATTTTAATTCTTTTAAAATCTTATCTATCTTAGCTCCATATTCCAAAGAATCATCAATTTCAAAAACTAGCTCTGGTGTTATTCTTAAATTAATCGTCTTTGCTAATTGGCTTCTAATAAAACCAGCTGATTCTTTTAAGCCTTCCATTGTTTTAGCTGTACTTTTTGCATTTAATATACTAACATAAACTTTAGCATATTTAAAATCTGGTGTAACCTTTACCTTAGTTACACTAATTAAGCCTGTTACCTTTGTATTTTTTAGTTCAAAGGTAAGTACATGGCTGATTTGTTTTTTCAATTCTTCATTTACTTTATTTAATCTTGCCTCATTCTTCGGCATTATTTTATCATCCTTTCTGTGATTTGTGTCACTTTGGGGACTTTCCTTTTTGTGACACTTTTGTCATTTTTGGGACATACTTAATGATATTAAAGTGTGTCCCTTTTTTGACACTTTTGTCACAAAAAGGAACGTCCCCAAAGTGACAATTATCTCTTCACTTCTTCCATAATATAAAATTCTAAGCTATCTTCTTCTTTTACATCATTATACCCTTCAATTTGAAGTCCACACTCGAAGCCTTTTGTAACTTCTTTGGCATCATCTTTGAAGCGTTTTAGGGAAATTAGTTTGCCATCATGGATAACAACATTATCACGAACAACTCTAACTCCTGCATTTCTTTCTATTTTTCCATCTAGTACATAGGCACCTGCAATAGTACCAACATTAGATACTCTAAAGGTCTGTCTAACAACGGCATTTCCTATTATTTTTTCTTCATAAACTGGATCAAGCATTCCTTTCATGGCTGCTTCTACATCTTCTATTGCTTGGTAAATAACAGAATATTGTTTAATTTCAACTTCTTCTTTTTCTGCCATATCTTTTGCAGTATTAACTGGTCTTACATTAAATGCAATGATAATACAATGTCCAGCTTTAGCAAGTTGTACATCAGATTCTGTAACAGCTCCTGCAATAGCATGAATTACTCTTACCTTTACTTCATCGTTAGATAGTTTTTCTAAAGATTGTTTTAAGGCTTGTGCTGTACCTTGTACATCTGCTTTTACAATAATATTTAATTGTTTCAAGTTTTCACTTTCCATTTTTTCAAATAGGTTGCTTAAGGTTACTTTGCTGTTTTCTGCCATTGTTTTTTCTCTTTCTTGGCGTTTTCTTCTTTCTATTAGGTGTTTTGCCATTTTTTCGTCTTTTACTTCATAGAAGGTATCTCCAGCTTCTGGCACTTCTGTTAACCCCATAATTTCAACTGGTGTAGATGGTCCCGCTTTTTTTACTTTTTGTCCTCTATCATTTCTCATAGCACGTATTCTACCAATTGATTTTCCAACAACGATAGTGTCACCTTCATCTAATGTACCTCTTTGTACTAACATAGATGCTATTGGACCTTTGGCTTTATCTAATCTTGCTTCAATAACAGTTCCTTTGGCTTGTTTATGTGGGTTTGCTTTTAGTTCTTTCATATCAGCTACTAATAGTACCATTTCTAATAAGTTGTCGATATTAATTCTTTTTTTAGCAGAAATTGGAACATAGATGGTGTCTCCACCCCATTCTTCTGGTACTAATTCATATTCCATTAATTCTTGTTTGATTTTTTCTATATTAGCATCTGGTAAGTCTATTTTATTTACTGCCACAATAATTGGTATTTCAGCAGCTTTTGCATGGTTGATTGCTTCAACTGTTTGTGGCATTACTCCATCATCTGCTGCTACAATTAAAATAGCAACGTCTGTAATTTGTGCACCTCTTGCACGCATAGCAGTAAATGCTTCATGTCCTGGTGTGTCCAAAAAGGTAATTTCTCTATTATTGATATTTACTTTATAAGCACCAATGTGTTGTGTAATTCCTCCTGCTTCTCCTTCTATCACATTTGTACTACGAATAGCATCTAATAAAGATGTTTTACCATGGTCTACGTGTCCCATTACAACCACTACTGGTGGTCTTGGTTCTAATTCATCTGCTGTGTCTTCTGTTTCGTCAAATAAAATGTCTTCTTCTTTTACTACTTCTTTTTTGATTGCTGTAATTCCAAATTCTTCTGCTACTAAAAATGCAGTATCAAAATCAATTGTATTATTAATTGTTGCCATAATACCATAATTAAATAGTTTTTTAATAACTTCTCCACTTGTCTTTTTCATTTCTACACTTAGGTCTTTTACTGTAATCATTTCTGGAATTGTTATTTCTTTTAGTTCAAATATTTTTTGTTTGTTTCTTTCTTCTCTTTCTTGTGGTTTACGTTTATTCTTTTTACCTCTTGCTGTTGTTAAATCGTAATAATCAAGCATCCCACCATCTTGTTCATTAAACATGTGAGATAATTTATCAACTTGTTTTAAGTCTTTTAATTTACCTTCATTGAAACTTTCTTGGAAACGATCATTCTTTTTAGCTTTAGTTCCTTTTTTTGCTTTGTTATCTTCATAACGATTTGCTTTTTCTTTATCAATGGCTCTTGTACTAATATCTCTTTTATCTTCCTTTTCTACAATTTCAGAAGACATAATATCTTTAATATTACGGTCAATTCCTCTATTATCTAATGGTCTACCATTGTTGTTTCTAGCAAAGGAGTTTCTTTGATTGTCTCCACCAAATCGATTTGCTTGACGATTTCCGTTATATCCATTTTGGTTATGATATCCCTGACGATTTGCACCATAACGTTTTTGGTCATTTCCTTGGTTATTAAACCTATTTTGACCATCTCCTTGACGATGATAGCCGCTGTTTTGGTTATTGTAGTTTTGGCGATTATTATTATAGCCATTTTGATTATGATATCCTTGACGGTTATTATTATAACGATTGTTATTATCTGCACCTTTATAATTTTCAAATCGATTTTGGTTATTTCTTGGATGTTCTGTATTATGTCTTTGATTTGATACTTTCTCTTCTTTTTCACGGTATGGCTCTTTATGTTTTTCATCATCTACCTTTTCTTGCAGACTAGCTTCTACTTTGTTTTCAGGAACAGCTGGTGTTTCTTCTTTTTTAGGCTCTTCTAATACTGTAGTATTAGTATCTATTTTTTCTTCTACTACTTTTGTCTCTTCTATTACTTGTTCTGTTTTTGGCATTTGCACTACTTCTTCTTTTTGGTTTGTTTTAATTCCAAATAGTTCACTTACTGTCATTGGTTTTACTGGCTGTTTTCTATACACAATATTATAATCTTGGTTTTGTTTTCTTTCTACAAAACCAACATCTTTTCTATCTACTTTTTGTTCTTTTTTCTCTTCTTTTTCTTCGTCTGCTAAAATAACCTCACGTCTAATAATGACTGGGGTGGTAGCATCTTTTTTGGCATTTTTTTCTTGTTTTTTATCTTTCTTTTCTTTTTCTACATTTTTTTGTATTTTTTCTTCTTTTTGCTCTTGCCTTCCAAAGCCATCTTTAATTTTTTGAGCTAGTTCCTCTTCTACAGAACTTAAATGGCTTGTTACCTTTATTCCTAATTCTTTTGCCTTTTCTACTACTTCTTTGCTTCCTATTCCTAGTTCTTTTGCGATTTCATGTATTTTAAGCTTACCCAATCTTTTACCCCCCAATAATGATTTTTTTTATTGCTTGTGCAAATCCCTTTTCTTTTATGCCAACTACCGCTTTATTTGGTTTTCCAATTGCCTTACTCATTTCTTCTATTGATGTCACCTCATAAATTGGTATATTGTTCATTTTACATTTTTCTTCAAATAGTTTTTTAGTTCTTTGTGATGCGTCTTTAGCTATTAATATTAATTTGACAATTTTTTTTTCTATTGCCTCAGCAGTGGCTTCACTTCCTGCTGTTATTTTCCCCGCCTTGGTTGCTAATCCTATTAAACCATATATTTTTTGATGATTAATCAATTTTACACCTCTTGCCTTATCTCGTTTTGAAGTTCTATATACACATTTTGGTCAATTTTTGTTTCAAAACTTCTTTCTAACCTTTTAGATTTTATTGCTTTTGTAAGGCATTCTATATCATTACATATATAGGCACCTCTACCTGGTAGTTTACCTGTTTTATCTAATTTTATTTCTCCTTGACTGTTCTTTACAATTCTAATTAATTCACTTTTTTGTTTTTGTGTATTACAACCGATGCAAGTGCGGTTAGGTATCTTCTTCAAAGTGTCCACATCCTTCATTTTAAGTGTATTATTTATTTTATACATTATTACTATTTTGTAATATGTTTACCTTTGTTTTATGCCTCTTCCTTTTCTTGTGCAGCTTCTTGCATTTGTTCTACTGTTTCTTCTTTTTGCTCTTGGTGTACTTCCTCTTTTTGATTTTGTTCTTCTTGTGATTTACTTAGCATTTCTCTAAATTGTGTTTCACTCTTAATGTCAATTCTCCAACCAGTTAATTTTGCAGATAGCCTTGCATTTTGCCCTGATTTTCCAATGGCTAATGATAATTGGTCATCTGGTACAATAACTTGTGCAAATTTTTCATCTTCATGAACATCTACTGCCATGACTTGTGCTGGAAGAAGAGCTGCTGAAATAAAGATGGATGGGTCTTCATTCCATTCAATTACATCAATTTTTTCTCCATTTAATTCATTGATAATATTTTGAATACGAATTCCTTTTTGTCCCACACAAGAACCAACTGGATCAATATTTTCATTTGGAGAATATACTGCAACTTTACTTCTGCTACCACTATCTCTTGAAACACTTTTAATTTCAATAACACCTTCATAAATTTCTGGTATTTCTAGTTCAAATAGTTTTCTTACAAAATCACTACATGCCCTTGAAACTGTAACTTGTGGTGAACCTTTTAAACCTTTTTCTACTTGCAATACATAGGCTCTTATTTTATCATTAACATGATATTTCTCTGTTGGTATTTGTTCTTTTGCTGGCATAACTGCTTCTAATTTACCTAAGTCTAATACTACAATATTACCATCTGCTTTTTGTACAATACCTGATACAATTTCACCTTTTCTATTATAGAACTCTTCAAATAATATGTTTCTTGATTCTTCTCTAATTTTTTGTACAATAACTTGCTTTGCTGTTTGTGCAGCAATTCTACCAAAGTTTTTAGGTGCAAGTTCTATTTCTGCCTTATCTCCTATTTGTAATTTTGCATCTATTTTTTGTGCATCTTCTAGTAAAATTTGTGAGTTTTGGTTTTCCACTTTTTCTACAATATCTTTGATAGCATAAATATGAACTTCTCCTGTTTGCTCATCCATAGTTACTTTTACATTTTCTTCTGAATCAAAATTTCTTTTATATGCTGTTACTAATGCTGTTTCTATTGATTCTAATAAATATTCTTTTTTAATTCCTTTTTCTTTTTCTAATTCTTGCAATGCTAAAATTAATTCTGTATTGTCAATGGCTGGTGCGATTACTTTTTTCTTCATTTTTTATTCCTCCTTAAGGCAATCGTTTTTGAAATTTAATCCCAATTGTATTTTAGTTTTATATTAGCAATATCTTTTTTGGGTATAGTGATTATATTTTGTTTTATTTCTATTACAAGCTCATTTGAACTATATTCTTTTAGGATACCTTCTATTTGTTTGCTGGTAGATGGCTTTTTTGCTTTTTGTTTGGAAGGCGCCTGTTCTCCTTTTTCTTCTATAAGAATTGGTTTAAACAGGTTTATGGTTACTTCTTTTCCTAAACTTGCTAAAAAATGTTTTTCTTTTCTAAGTACTCTTTCTATTCCTGGTGAAGATACTTCTAAAAAGTATTGTTCTTTAATGTAGTTTGCTTCATCTAACATATTTGTTATTGCATCATTTACCGTTTCGCAGTCATTTAAGTCGATTCCTTGTGGTTTATCTATAAAGATTCGTAAATAGTAATCTACTGCTTCTTTTTCATAGATGACATCATACAGTTCATAACCTAAATTTTGAATAGTAGAGCTAATAAGGCTTTCTACCTTTTCTTCTATTTTTGCCATTTTCTTCCCCTTATATTCCTTAATCAGTAATATTTTACAAAATTATAAAAGTATATTACGATTGAAGAGTGGGACTTGCTCCCACTCTTCTGTTATTTATTATGTAGTTATTAGTATACTCTATTTTTCCAATAATTGCAAGTGTTTTTGAAAAAAAGTTTAAGTTCCTTAATTTT
>CANSJB010000052.1 GCA_947647115.1 uncultured Clostridium sp.
ATTGCTTCTTAATTTATCGATTGCATTCATTTTTTCATAATTGCACTTACTTTGTAAATTAACAAGTTTTCTTTTTTAGTTAATTCATAATATTCTTTATATGATTAATATAAAATTTTTCCTCTTTACTATAAATCTCTATGACATCAAATCTAATATATCTATTTTCTAATTTATTCCTATAAATATAATATTTGCTTGTTTCCCATATGTGTTTTTTCTTATTTTGTGTTACAGCTTCTTTTGGAGTTCCATATTGTAGGCTTTTTCTTGTTTTTACTTCAATAAATACATACTCCTTTTGATCTTTAGCAATAATATCTATTTCCCCTTGTTTACATTTAAAGTTTCTTTGTAAAATTTCATATCCCTGTTTTTGTAAGTAATTTACTGCATATTCCTCTCCTTGTCTTCCTAACTTATGTCTTTCATCCATAGCTCTTCTCCTTTTTATTTATTATTCCTAATATATACATTTCCTGGCAATTGTTTTATTCCCCCATCTAACTCTAGCATAAATAGATTTTCGGTTATTTTTGCTATTTCTTGATTTGTTATTTTAGCAATTTCATTAGCCGAAATAGGTAATTGTCCTATTAGATTATAGGTTTGTTGATATTCTTGTGATATTTTTTGAGTTTGGTATTTCTCATCTTCCTTATAATATTGCAAAATGTCACTTCCAGATGTAACTAGTTGTGCACCATTTTGAATTAGCAAATTTGGTATATATCCTGTTGAAGTATCTATTGGGTGTGGTATACAAAATATTTCTTTGTGCTGGTTCATAGCATGTTTCGCTGTAATAGATGTTCCACTCCTATACCTTGCTTCAATAATTAAAATACCCATAGCAAGTCCACTAATAATTCGATTTCTTCTTGGAAATTTCGCTTTATCTACAGGTGTTTCTGGGGGATACTCTGTAACAACACATCCTCCATTTTCTATTATCTTTTGATATAAATACTGATTTTCTTTTGGGTATATATGGTTAAAGCCGCTTCCTAGTACTGCAATTGTTCTTCCTTTCTCTTCCATAGAATTGATATGGGCTATGGAGTCAATTCCTTTGGCTAAGCCACTAACAATACAAATTCCTTTTTTAGATAGCTCTCTTGCAAATTGGCTAGCATATTTTTCCCCATATCTTGTATTGTTTCTTGTTCCTATAATAGCAATAGCATCCTGGTTTAATAATTTTTCATTTCCTTGTACATATAGTTTTTCTGGTAAATCTTTTATTTGTAGTAATCTTTTGGAGTATAGTTCATCTTTTTTAGTTATAACTTTCATTTTTTCTTCCTTTCATTTTGTCAATTTAGGGACGTTCTTTAAAGTGACAGTTTTGTCATTTTGGGGACACTCTTACTATTTTAAAGTTTGTCCCTCTTTTGACATTTTTGTCACTTTAAAGAACGTCCCTAAATTGACACTACTGCTGACTAAAGTATTTTTTGTCTAAACTTCTATATTGTATTGCTTCTGCAATATGATTTTTTTGAATTTGTTGTGAATCTGCTAAGTCTGCAATAGTTCTTGCTACTTTTAAGATTCGCCCATAGGCTCTGGCACTAAGTCCTAATTTTTCAAAAGCTATCTCTAATATTTTTTTACTTTCTTTATCTAGTTTACAATATTTTCCAATCAGTTTAGGAGTTAGTGATGCATTAGCATAAATGACTTCTTCTTGATATCTTTTTCTTTGAATTTTTCTTGCTTGATTAACTCTTTTTTTGATTTCTTGTGAAGTTTCTATTGTTTCTTCTCGGCCTAATTCTTCATATTTGACTGGGTTTATTTCAATTTGAATATCAATTCTGTCTAATAATGGTCCGACTTATTTTTCCCATATATTTACTAATTGTCTGGGAATTACAAGAACATTCTTTGTCTGATAAACCATAATATCCACAAGGACATGGGTTCATGGAGGCAACAAACATAAATTCACAAGGATATGTGAGTGTTAAGTTACTTCTACTAATAGTTATGTTTCTATCTTCTAATGGTCCTCTTAGTGCTTCTAAAGTTTGTGATTTAAATTCTGGAAGTTCATCTAGATATAAAACACCATAATGGGCTAGGCTAATTTCTCCTGGCTTTGGAATTTTTCCGCCTCCTACCAAGGAGGTTTCTGAAATGGTGTGATGTGGTGAACGAAATGGTCTAGTTGCTATGATAGGAATTTCTGGTTTTAAACTTCCTACTATACTATGAATTTTAGTAATTTCTAAAGCTTCTTCATAACTTAAGTCTGGTAAAATGGTAGGAATTCTTTTGGCTAACATGGTTTTACCGTGATCCTGGGCTTCCAATTAGTAGACAATTATGACTACCTGCTGCTGCTATCTCGATTGCTCTTTTGGCTTGCTGCTGTCCTTTTACTTCTGAGTAGTCTAGCAGATATTGGTTTTGTTTTGTGATGCATTCTTGCCAATTTGTGTTAAATGTTTTAATTTGTGTATTCCCATTTAGATATTGTACTACTTGGCTTAAATCATAGGCCCCAATGATTTCTATTCCAGAAATAATAGAGGCTTCTTTTATATTTTGTTCTGGTATGATAATCTTTTTAATTCCTAATTTTTTTGCTTCTATACAAATGGGAAGTGCACCTTTTATGGGGGCTAGATTGCCATTTAGGGATAATTCGCCGACCATAGCTATATTTCCTAAGTTTTTACCATAAATAATGTCTAAGCTTTTTAGTATACCTACTGCCATGGGCAGGTCAAAAATAGAACCTTCTTTTTTAATTCCTGCTGGTGCTAAGTTGATTACAATTTTTCTACTAAACATTTCATACCCAGAGTTTTTGATAGCAGCTTTGATTCTTTCTTTTGTTTCTTTTACACTGATATCTGGAAGTCCGTACAATGTCCCATGATGGCATAGCAGCTGATATATCTACTTGCACATCAATTAAAAAGCCTTCTAATCCATGTAAGGCTATGCTTTTGGTTATTGATAACATATTTGATGCTCCTTTTGTTATTTTTGAACTGATTTTTGAATTTAATTTTTTTGAGTTGTAATTTTGTTTTGAATTAATTTTTTGATTTTAAATTGTTTATTACTATATATGATTTTGTCGAAAATTGCAAGTATTTTGATTCTTTTCTCTGTTTTTTAATGATTTTTTTCTACTTTTTTTATTTTTTTTATATGTTCGACTGATTTCTACAAATTACGACAATGGCTTTGTGGTATAATTACTTTATGTAAAGCATAGTTTTTAAAGTTTTGCATCATTATTTTTTCTTATATTTACATTCTGTATGTAAATATGCCTTTATCTAAAAATAACAAGGAGTTTTTATTTTTTCTGCTCCTTGTTACTTTTCTTTTAATGGGTTAACAGTTATTAAATAGATTTTGCCTTTCTTTTAGGTACATTTTTGTTTTATCTGTCAAAACTTCTTTTGGTAATTTATCGCAAGTTGCTGATTTCATAAATTCTACAAAGTTTTCATTGCAATTAGTTTTTAGTAGTATTTTTCCATTTTTGGAATCAAAACAATAAAAGTTTCTGTCAAATAAACCATGATGATTGCTACATAACCATATTCCATTATCTCCTGAGTTTGCTAGCATATATTTTTTGTAAAATAGTTCTTTAGCATGTGTATTATTTTCATCAATTAAATCTTTCATACATTCTGTTTTGAAAATGTCATTGATTTTGGCTGCATTTGAATTTTTTATTTGAGATACTCCCCATAAGTGTGCTGCTTCTAAAATTTCTTCTACTTCACAACCACATAAATGGCATTTGGTTTGAATACCTTTTTTTCTTATGTTGTTCTTGAAAAGCTCTTGATTTCTAATGATATTTTTGCTTTTGGCTTTTTCATATTGACCAATTTCTCTATTATATTGCTGCCTTACTTCTTCTGCTGTTTCATATTGTATGTCTATTTTTATTTTTTCAAAAAGCCTTGTAATTGATTCTGGAAAGTCATCTGTAAATTTTTCTTCTTCTGGTGGCTGCTCTAATCTAAAGTTAAATTTTTCTTTGGCAAAAAGAAATTTCAACTTTTTATTTTCTTTTTGTGCTAATGTATGTAGGGTCCACATAATAAGAAAGTTGTCATATGATTGTGCTCCTAGTGTTTTAAAGGTATAGACATATTCTTGTGTTGTAGAGTTTTTTATACAAGCTGCTGCACTTTCGCTTTCTTCTTCGTCTTTTTGATTATCTATATCATATTCTGTATCTATACATTTTAGATAGGCTGGTACATTACCTTTGTTTTTTGCTGATATATATATAATGTCATTTGCAAATTTATTAAATGATGTATAACCATAATTTCCTTTATAATTTTCTTGACTAAATCCTAGTTGTTCAAAGTCATGAAAGGTTATTTTATCTATATTTAATATTTCAAAACCTAATGTATATAGTTCTCTATAGGTCAAATTATTAGATAGATTGTCTGGATATGGCTTTTGGTCAACATCTAATAGGTAAAAATAGAGTTTTACATTTGGATATTGTTCTTTTTGGTCATAATATAATTCAAAAATTTTATTAATGCCTTGGCATAAATAGCTATTGGAATGGTAGTTGTCATTACCATATATGTATTTTCCTCTTTTTTCTGCTGCTTCTTTTCTTTTGTCTTCGTCAAATCCAGTATTGGACAAGCCTATAATATATTTTAGTTCTTCTCCATCGTAAACAGATATCGTTCTACTATGTTTGCTACTTGGCGCACGTTGTGCTTGTATGGTTTCTCCTTTCATATATTCTAACTCAACTTTTATTTTATCTACTGCTATTTTAATTCCATCTTTGCTATATGCCCTTTTTATAGCATCTTTATACACTTTTTGATATGTCTCCCAATTACTGCTAAATAATTTTGCTTTAATTCCCATCTATTTTCTCCTTAATTGCAATATATATTAATAATTTATAATTAATATTTCGTGTCTATTTTGCCTATTTCGCACTGTTATTTTTTTGTTTTTTATTATATTATATTGATTTTTACTTACCCATTCTTTTAGCCTACTATTTATTTTATTGTTTCTGTCCATCATATTAGAAAGCATAAATTTAATTCCTTTTTCATTCAGTCTTGTTAAAAAGTTTAAGAGTTCTTCTTCTTGTAATTCATCCCATCCATTAAATCCTCTTTTTCCATCATTATAGGCTCCACAAGACATTAAATATGGCGGATCACAATAAACAAAGTCATTTTGTGTTATGTCTTTTTCAAACTTTTTATAATCCATGGCCTTAAATACGATATTCATGCTTTTGGTTTTGCAGCAATAAGATACTAATTTAGATAGCATTTCTTCGTTATATCCAGAGTTTCCACAAGGGTTGTTAAATTCTAATTTGCTATTAAATCTAATTTGGTGTTCGAATCCAAAGCAAATTAGTAAATATAAGTCTAGTGGATTCCTGCTGCCTTTTTCAATAGAATTATAGTGCTGCCTAAACTTTAAATAGGCTTCTTTATTTTCTTTTTCTAGTTGATATTTCTTAATCGTTTTTTCTATATATTTATAAGTATCGACAAATTCGTCATGTGTTATTTTTTGAAGCAGGTCTCTTACAACCCAGTTAATGTCATTATATACTACCTTTTTTGCTTCCATATTAATACTTACTGTTGAGCCTCCTCCAAATAGGTCATAAAATGTTTCTATTTCTTGGTTTGGTAGATTTTTTTTGATTAAATCTATTACTTCAAATTTCCCTCCTATATAGTTTAGTGGGGAAATATATTGAGGGTCTTGTTTTTTTTCTATATAAAATAACCATTCATAATGTTTTTTGTTTTTGGTGTTTTCTTTTTTTTCTCTATTTACAGCTCTTGTACTTTTATATTTAACAAAATCTATTTTTTTAAATTGATAGGTTCCTTCTTTGGCATATCTTTTTAAAGTTTTTTCTATAAATTCTTTTGACATGATTCCAGCATCACTATAGCTTAAAATAATATGTTTAAATTTTGCATTTGAAATGAGTTTTTCAAATTCTTCATGTACATTTCCTTTTTTGCACCAGTTTGATATTTGATTTCCATTATCTCTATGGGCTCCTTTTCCATGCACTTGTGGCAAATCATTTTTGGCTATGGTTTCTAATACATGGTATTGGCTTATATATTGTGTAGTGGTATAAGGCGGATCTAAATATAAAATGTCTCCAGATATTTTTTTTATTAATTCATTGGTGTCTTCTTGATATACTTCATTTTGGTATTTTGATATTTTATCGGTTTCTAGTGGAATAAATACCATTTTTTTAGTTGCTCTTGGATCCCATATTTTTAAGTAAGCAGAATATACACCTGCAACATTTGCAATTTTACTGATACTTTCTATTAAGCTGCCAATTAAATAGTACTTTTCATTTTCGTCTATTTTTTTTTCGTCAAACCACTCATCTATAGTATTTCTAATAAAGTCTATCATTTTTGCATTTTCGTCTGAAAAATATTGTCTACCACTAACTGTAGGTGCAAAGGTTTTATAGCAAAATCCTTCTTTATAGTTATCTGTGTAATAGTTATTAAAGTAGTCAAATGGGTCAAACCCTAAATTTTTGAAGAAGTCTTTTTTATATTTTAGTTTTCCATTGGATATAGCAAAGGAAAAGTATAGTGTGTCATTTGCTATAATTTCAAATCTATCTTTGAAATAATCCCCGACTGTACAAGTTCCTGCAAATAAATCACAAAATACGCTTCCTTTTTTGTTTAATTTATTTTTTATTAAAAAGTTTTCTAGTTCTGTTAATAGTTTTGTTTTGTTTCCTATGTATCTCACAGTTTTTCCTCCTGTTTTTTGCAATGTTTTTTTCTTAAATTATTATTTTTGTATTTTATGCTAGTTTTTATTATATCCGAATTTTCTTGTTTGTAGGATTTCTTTCCACCAGGATTCTCTTTTTAGAATAATTTTGTCATCTATTTTGGCATTATAGTTTTCCAAAATGGAATATTGGAAGTTATTTTTCACATATTGTATTCCTTTTTCGTTTACCAATTTTATGAGTTCCTTATTTGCGCCATGTCCATTACTAATATAGTTTTTCCATCTTTGCAAAAGCATGCCATTATCGCTTGTCGCAGATCCAACATATAATTTTCCATTTTGTTTATCTGTAATTAAGTAGACTGCTTTTTGATTTTCTAGGGCTGCTATCCAATCTCTTTTTCCTTTACTTAAAATATTTTCCAGTTGCTGATAGGATAGTTTTACTTTATCATATCCTTCAAAGTCTTGTCCATCATAAATGGTGGGTAAAATCTGTTGTACTTCCATGTTATTGTAAATTTTTTTATAATATATTCCCATTGCTTGCTGCGTTTTATGATATTTTATAATGACTCTACCAAAATATTGTTTATATTCTTCTAGCTCTTCTCCTTCATAGTTTACACCATTGTATTTTCCTAATTCTTTTGTTACTTTTTTTATGGTTGTTAAAAGCCAATTGTCTTCTGATAGTTTTAATAGGCATATTACAATTTGCCCTACATAAAAAAATCTTGTTTTTGTTCTCCAAAATAGCCAATCATTATTTACTAGGTCTGGGTTTCGTTTATAGTCTTCCATGGGGTTTTGACTTCCATTCCATTGGTTAAATCTAATTTTTACATTTTCTAAATCTTGTTGTTGAAAGTGTAATAAGTCATTTATTTTAATAATATGTTGTTGCATATTTTTCTCCTTTTGGTAAATTATCATTTTACTACTTACATGCTTTTTTGTATAAATATCTTACCTAACTCATATTAGCTGTTTACTGATTTTTTATATAGTTTCTAGCTGCTTTAGCTATGCCCTTTTTCTTATTTGGTGAATAATTATATACCTTCTTATCACTATTTTTTATCAATTATATCACACTCTATTAATTATTCAAATACTAATTTGGTATTTGATTTTATAAAAAATGTATATTACTTTTTTACTCATATAAATGTTTTTCTTTAAAACTCTAAAACATTCTTTTGAAAATAACTTCATCTGATTTAAAAATTCATTTAATTCTAATCTTGATATATCTTCTTTGATATTCTTGCTATATTTTATAATGTTTGCATATGGTGGATGTGCGAATATTAAATCCACACAATTATTGGGCACTATCCCTTTTAAATTTGTCGAATCCCCTCTTATTAGTTTTGGCTCCTATAAATTATCACTTTTAAAACTTATTCGTGCTTTTGCTATTTTTAGTGCTTCTACATTTACATCTATTCCGTACTCCTTTCCTATTAAGCAGCTTTGTTTCTATCATTGTAGTTCCGCTTCCACAAAAAGTATCTAGTACAATTTCGCCTTCTTTTGTATATTTTAAAATTAAGTTTCTAGGAACTTTCGGTGGACAATTTCCTCTTTCTTTAAATGACTATATAGTTATTTCTTCTAATTGAAATTGTTCTGGTTTATATTTCAAATTCATTCCTCCTTTTAAAACGCACAAAAGGACAACTAATAAAAGTTGCCCCACAATCTTTTCATATATTTTATTATTATCTTCCTCTAAAAGTAGATGTACTTACAATTGAAAAAATATCCATATTATCTTTTAATAATTCATCTAATATCTGTTTAAACATATATGCATCTGCTCTATTTGTTTTTTCTTGAATCATAAGTAGTAATAATAAAATCAAAACAAAATCAATTGGATACTCTCCGCCCCTCGAGAGTTAGTTTTGATATTTCCTTATCTACTTTGTTTTTATATGTTAGTAATGTATCTTTTAATGTTATATAGTCATTACTTTTTAGTCCTACTATTTCATCCCATGTTTTTTGCATACATTTTATAAAAGTAATAACATCATTATGATTCTTCTGCTCTTTTAAAAGCATATCGATTACCCAATGTATATGCTTTGGTGTTCTTGCTCATCCTCTATCCTTCCTATATTGACCTACTATATCATTTGGAGATAAAGAACCCTTAAATATATAT
>CANSJB010000053.1 GCA_947647115.1 uncultured Clostridium sp.
GCTGTAAAATGACCAAATTCATTATTTCTAGTTAAAACATCATCAAAAGTGTCTATATATTTTAATATCATTTTTTTATCTTGTTCTTCTTGCTCATTATATGGTATATATTTTTCTATTTGTTCTTTCATTTTTTATCCCATTCTTTTTCTATCTTTGTAAACCTTTGTTTTAGGCTTTATTTCTCGTTGAATTGATAAAACATCAATATCTAACGATGCTGCAATTATATATTATATTATTTATTTAGTCAATTAGTTTTTTGTCTTCCTGTTTCGGCATAATAAAAAGCCCAATTATTTTGGACTTTTACTTATAAATTCTTTTTATATGACTAATTGCTGTTCTCTCTAGTCTCGATACTTGAGCTTGTGATATACCTATTTCTTCTGCTACTTCCATTTGTGTTCTTCCTTCAAAAAAGCGTTTATTGATAATCATTTTTTCTTTTTCATTTAATCTTTTCATAGCCTCTGCAATTGTAAGTTTTTGTGTCCATAATTCATCATTATTTTTCTTATCGCTTACTTGATCCATAATACATAAGTTTTCTGTGTTCTCACTGTAGGCTGGCTCTTGCAAAGATATAGGCTCTTGTATAGCATCTAAGCTGATAATTACTTCTTCTTTTTCTACCTGTAATTCCTTTGCAATTTCTTCTATATTTTCTTCTCTTTGTGCTTCTGTCAATATTCTATCTTTTATGGCTAATACCTTATAGGCTAAGTCTCTAACAGACCTACTTACACGAATCGTGTTATTATCTCTTAAATATCTTCTAATTTCTCCTATTATCATAGGTACTGCATAAGTAGAAAATTGTACATTTTGGCTTAAATCAAAATTGTCAATGGCTTTAATTAGACCTATGCATCCTACTTGAAATAAATCGTCTAAGTTTTCTCCTTTTGCATTAAATCTTCTAATAATACTTAGCACTAATCTTAAGTTGCCATGAATAAATTGTTGTCTTGCCTGTGTATCTCCTTGTTTTATTTTCTTCATCAGTGTTTCTTTTTCTTCTGCTGAAAGTAATGGTAATTTGGCTGTATTGACTCCTGAGATTTCTACCTTATTCATAACAAAACTCCTTTAGAAAATAATTCATTTAATTTCATTATTTCCCAAAGGAGTGATTGTTATTCGATTATCGTATGCTATAATTCGACACTACCTATTCTTATTATAATTTGCTTAATAGCTTATATTGCATTCCTATTTTTATAATTTTATCCTGTCTTACTCATAATTTCTCGTTTCATTTTGCTAATAATTTTCTTTTCTAGCCTAGATATGTAACTTTGTGAAATTCCTAGCATATCTGCCACTTCTTTTTGTGTTTTTTCATTGCCACTAATAAAGCCAAATCTTAACTCCATAATATTTCTTTCTCTATTATTTAGTTTTTCAATAGAGGCTCTTAGCAAACTTTTATCTACTTCATCTTCAATTCTTCTTGACGTAATATCTGGATCTGTTCCTAATATGTCTGATAGTAATAATTCATTTCCATCTCCATCTTGATTTAATGGTTCATCAATAGAAACTTCACTTTTTACCCTATTGCTTCTCCTTAAAAACATTAGTATTTCATTTTCAATGCAGCGGGAAGCATAAGTAGCAAGCTTTATCTTTTTGTCTGTATTAAAAGTATTAATTGCTTTCATGAGCCCAATAGTGCCAATAGAAATTAAGTCCTCTATTCCTACTCCTGTATTTTCAAACTTTTTAGCAATATATACTACTAGTCTTAAATTTCTTTCTACTAATGTTTGTCTTACACTGGTATCTCCATTAGCAAGTTTTGAAAGTATACTGCTTTCTTCTTCACTGCTTAATGGTGGTGGAAGTGTTTGGCTTCCTCCTATATAATAAATTGGAAGATTTTCTATTTCATCGTTTCCAATATATTTTACATATAATGTTGTGATGCTAGATTTTAAGATTTGTAATAGGTTCATATTCTGTACTCCTTTCTAATAGGTCTAAGCCAATTAAAGCAGTATAAGTATGGTTTTTACTTAAAGTTTTTTCAAAAATGCCAATAATAACATCTCGCCTACTTTGCTGCTGTTCTTCATCTGTTTGAATAGTAACTTCATCTGCTTTTATGCCTAGCATTAGCCCATTTTGTTTTCCAATTGAAGTAAATGGAATGACTCTAAACTTTGTTAGGTATTCCCTTTCTTCTATGTTTTCTATTATATTTTTCCCATCACCTCCTATTAGTTCTTCTATATGATTTAATATGTTTATTGGTATTACGCTAGATAATTCTTGCTTTTCAACTACAATCACTGGCATACCTGTGATTGGCTCTTTTAACATATTTCCTGTGTCTAACATAGCCTTTAATCTAATTGTTTTTTGTGCTATTTGAATAGTTAGTTCATATATCATATCCTTCTTTTTTAGCTTGGTTTTTACAATTTTAAATGCTACATAGGTGATAATAAATCCTATAATTCCTCCCAGAAGTGCTACTTTTAAAGGATATGTCCCTATATATACACCATTTTGCATTAAAATATCTTGTGGTCTTATAAAGTAAAGCAACGCAAAAGCGCAACCTCCAAATACAAAAGAGGTCAAGTAAAATAAAATTAACTGTTTAAAAAGGTGTTTTACCTTTTTTGCTCCAAATGCTAAATATACCATACCAATGGATAGTAATATCTTTGTGACAAAATGAGAATAAATTGGTAAAATCTCTAAGTAGGAAATAACCGCATAAACTCCTCCGAAGTATGCTAGATACTATTACTTTCCACTGTTTCATTTTTAGCTTTAGAATATAGCCTGTTGCAAATAATATGATATAGTTCATGCACAGGTTTTCTAATAATACAATATCCAAGTAAATGGTCATTTTGTATTGCCTTTCTTGTTAAACTGTTTTAACTATACTATTTTTATTTTAAAAAGTCTGTCACTTTATGGGACGAATACTAAAAAGTTATTTACAAAAAAAGTGTGTAACATACAAAATGTTACACAAAATGCTTAAAAGTAAAAATGAATAATTAAATGATACCTTTATTTAAATAAAAAAACTCCAAGCTTTTTACTTGGAGTTTTTTTCTATTTTACCTTGCTTTTTCTTAAAAAAGTAGGAATTTCTAAGTTATCTGGAGAAGCACTACTATCACTTATAGATGGAATAGAATTTAATTTTTTATCCCATGCTTTGTCTATGATATCTCCTACTGCAATATTTGCTGATAATGGACCATTTTCCTTTTCGAATCCTGTTGCAATTACAGTAATTACAATATCTTCATCTAGGCTTTCATCAATCACTGCACCAAAGATAATATTTGCTTCTGGATCTACACTTCTTTGTACTAGTTCTGCTGCTGTATTTACTTCATGTAAACCTAAGTTTCTTCCACCTGTAATGTTTATAATAACGCCTCTTGCACCTTCAATAGAAGTTTCTAACATTGGGCTTTGAACTGCTTGTTTTGCTGCATCTTCTGCTCTATTTTCTCCTGATGCTCTACCAATACCCATATGTGCCATTCCTGTATTTAGCATAATGGTTTTTACATCTGCAAAGTCTAAGTTTACTAGACCTGGTATTGCAATTAAGTCTGATATGCCTTGTACACCTTGTCTTAATACATCATCAGCCATCTTAAATGCCTCTACTATAGAAGTTTTTCTGTCTATTACTTGTAGTAATTTGTCATTTGGTATTACTACTAAAGTATCTACTTTCCCTTTTAAGCTTTCGATTCCTCTATCTGCTTGTGATAGTCTTTTTTTGCCTTCAAATGTAAATGGTTTTGTTACTACACCAATGGTTAGTATTCCCATTTCTTTTGCGGCAGCTGCTACAATTGGGGCTGCACCAGTTCCAGTTCCACCACCCATTCCGCCAGTTACAAATACCATATCTGCTCCGCGAAGTGCTTCTGCTATTTCTGTTTTGCTTTCTTCTGCTGCTTGTGCTCCTATATCAGGGTTTGCCCCTGCTCCTAAACCTCTTGTAATTTTTTCCCCTATTTGTATCTTAGATGCTGCTTTTGAAAGAAGTAGAGCTTGTCTATCTGTATTTACTGCAATAAATTCTACATTTTTAATTCCTGACTCTACCATTCTGTTTACAGCATTGTTTCCTGCACCGCCTACACCAATTACTTTAATAGTAGCTGCTCCGTCTAGCATTGTGGTTTCTTCCATGTTATTATCCATCATCATTGTGTTTCTCCTCCTAATTTTCTTTCTTTTGGTGGTTTGTTACCCCTATATTTTTATTTAAAATTAAAATCTTATGAATAAAAGAATTCTTTTAACCTTTCTTTTACATTTTGAAAAAAGCTTTCTTCTGTTTCTTGATCTATACTGCTTCCTACTGTTTTAGTAAAAGGTCTTGATGCTACATATCTTACTAAGCTATAAGCTGTTCTATATTCTGGTCTTACTACACTAATGAGTCTACCTGTTGCTATTTTCACTGGAATGTTTAGTGTTATTTTGCCAGCTACATCACTTTTATTGATATTAGTAATTCCTTGACCTGTTAAAATAACATTATTAATTCTAGGTTTAATACCTTGGGCTGTAATATCTTTGTTAACAAGTGAAAAGATTTCTTCTATTCTTGCTTCCATAATTTCTATTAGCTCAGAACTACGAATTACTTTTTTACCGATTATCTTCTTTACAAGTGGTTAGCAATATTTCATTATCATTATCGATAAATGATTTAAGGGCTAATCCATATTGTTTTTTAAGCTTGTCTGCTTCTTCCCTTGAAATATTTAATACATAAGCAATATCACTTGTAATATTGTCTCCCCCTAATGGAATGGTATTGGTATATACAAAGCTTGAACCTTCAAATACCCCTATGTCTGTGTTCCCTGCTCCTATATCTAGTAACATTACATTATCATTTAGTTCATTACTATCTAGTGCTACACTTCTTTGGGCTAAACTCGTTGGAACTAAGCCATCTATATCCAAGTTTGCTTTTCTAAAGATATTGGCAATTTGTCTCATATATTCTTTGTCTGCTAAAATTACTTGTGCTTTTAGGGTAAAACTTCCACTTAAATTTCCAATTGGGTCTGCTACTGTTTTACCATTTTCTAATATAAATTGATTTTCTACGATATCGATAATTTGCTTGTCATCTGGTACATCTATATCTCTGACTTGCAAAATTGCAGTTGCTACATCTTTTGCTGATATGCCTGCATATTTGTCTCTAGCATCTTTTGAAATACTGTTTTGCACAATTGTAACATATCTGCCTGGAATGGTTACATAGGCTGAGTTGATTTTTAGACTTGCTTCTGATTCTGCTTCTTTAATGGCTCTATGTATTAATTTTCCAATTTCATTTTCGTCTATGATTTTTCCTTTTTGAATTCCGTTACATTTATGGCTAGCAGTACAAATGACTTCAATTTGATTAAAGTTGTTAACTTCTCCGATTACTAAACTAACCTTGGAAGTTCCGATGTCTATTCCTACTATTATATCTCCAATAGCCAAAACTCATTCCTCCATTTGCTTGCCTTCATATATTGTTTGTCATCTGTTCGATGGACTAATAATATTTCATTTCGAAAAAAAAGTCAATAGGTTTGTAATAATTTCGTAATATTTTTGTAATATTTTTGAAACATTATCTACACAGCTGTATTTTCAGCGTTTTCAAGTTTTACATAATCAGTTTTCAGTAACTTTTTTTGAGCTATGATTACTCCACTTATCTAAATAATAACGTCTAATAATTGCTAAATTATTAAACATCCTACCAACAAATACTACAATTGCTGCTAAATATATATCTACATTTAATTTTTGACCTAAATAAGTAAGTATAATAGATAAAATAGCATTTCCAAAAAAACCACTCACAAAAACTTTTAAATCAAAGTTTCTTTTTAAAGTAGCAGATATTCCTCCAAATACAGAGTCTAAAGCTGCAATAATAGCAATGGCTAGATAGCCAGAATATGTATAAGGAACCATTGGTGCATAAATTCCAATAATTGCTCCTAATATACATCCAATTACAATTGCAATAAAAATCATTATTTATTCTCTCCTTCTTTAATATATTTATTTTCTCTATCTGTATTGTCTTTTACAATTTCGATGTTCTTTTTTATTTCTATATCACTTATCGATAACCCATAAGCTCTATACCTATCTATGTATCCACTATCTTTTAAACTAAGTGTACTTGCTAAGTATGTTGGATTTCCAATTGCTTTTATCACAAATGGAGAGGAAACTCTTTGCCCTCCAATTACAGTAATACCTTCATATGGTTGTGATATGTAACCTGTGCTTAAAATACGTACATCATTGATAGAAATTGCCTCTGCACCTGCATAACGCAGCTCACTAATTAAGTCTATTAGGTCTAGTACTTGTACCTTTTCATTTTCTGTATCTGCTATAGTTAATACAATGCCTTCTCCATAAACATTTATTTTACCAACTTTTCTATTTGATTCTTGTGAGTCTTTTTCAATCAAATCAGAGGTTTCTTCATTTTTTTCTATTTTTTGTTTATATTCTTGAATACTTTTTTGATTTGCTTGCAGCTGTTCTACTGCCTCTTCATACTTTCCCTTCCATTCCGCAATTGCTGTTCTTAGCTCTGTTTCTCTCATATTTTGTATGGCTGTAATATCTGTTTCTTCAATTGTTTTAAATTGCATAAACATAATAGCAAAGAAAATAATGCATACACCACCAATAATAATTGCCATAATAATTTCATTCTTTTTTGCTTTTTTCAATACATTTTTCACCTCTATTTCTTACTTTTTATATATTTATAATTTAAAACTCCATTATATTTTTCTATTGTAATGTTATCAGATTGTTTTGTTTCTACCTTGATGCCATTTTCTTTTAGTAAGTATAAATATCCTCCTGGCATAATAAGTGAACCAGATAATAAACCTGGTGAGCCAATTGCCTTTATGACAAATGGCGAGCTAATTCTTTGTCCATTCATTTTAATTACATTTCCCTCACAGGTAATAGAAGTGGTTTGCACTAGCCTTTGCCCATTAATTGAAATTGCTTCTGCCCCTGCATTGTTTAAAGCATTAATTACCTGTAAAAGGTCTTCTCTATGAACTACTTGTGTAGATAAGTCAAAAATTTCTCTGCCATCTTGACTAAGTCCGACTTACATTATCTGTTAATGTAATTTCAAAGCCTGGACCTGTTACTTCTGTCATACCAAGTAATATGTTGTTTTTGGTAATTTCTTGTTGCTTTGCTATAGCCGTTACATCATCTTGTGTTGCTTTTTTTCTAATTTCTTCTAGCTCTTTGGTAGAGTTGTTTACCGCTTCATAAGTAGCATCATACTTTTCTTTCCACCTTAGCACTTCATCTCTTAATCTGTCTTCTGCAAAGCCTTGTGAAACAGTATCATTACTTTTTTGTACTATTTTTAGTTGTATACATATAGCTAGTGTTAATGCAAAACACATGATACCTAATGTAATTGCTATTTGTTTTTTGGTCATTTGCCTTATTCTCCTTTCTTTTTTATTCTACTGTCATTATTTAAATTTTCTTTCGAAATATAGCTCCTTTTGTGTTTAAATCTGTATTTACAAATATTTCGCCTTCTATTTTTTTATTTTCTTCTAGGATACTAACAATATATAACATTTTTGTACTTAAATTTGAGCTATCTCCTACATGTACTGTTTTCTTTTCTGAGCTTAACTCTAAAACATAGTCTTGCTTGTCCGAAATATTAATTTTAGTAATTAAGTTTGCTATTTCATTACTTTGGGCAGACTTCATAATTTGAATAACATGTTCTAATCTTTGTAAATCTTCGCTACATAGTCTATTTCCTACATGGATGTCTTCTTCTGCTGTTAAAAAGCCTGTAATAATTGGTACTTTTATAGCATTTTTAGAAACTTCTAATAGATAGCCTTGATTATTGATATATACATAAGCGTTGGCAAAAGTAATCATAAATGTTGGTGTTCTTTCTATTACTTCTATTTCAATTGCAGATGGCAACTTTCTTTTTATATTTACTTTATCTATATAGGCATTTTGTTTAATGGCTTCTTCTACTTTTTTTGATTGTATCTTAAAAGTATTTTCTTCTAATACGATACCTGATAAGCTAACTATTTCTTCTGTTTTTACTTTTTGATTTCCTGTTGTTGTAATTTCTTTAATATTAAAAAACGGTGATAACATAAAATAAATCCCTATTCCAATTAATATTAAAAATAGCATAATATATTTTACAACTTTAAATACTTTTTTCCTTTTCTTTTTTGCAATTTCTTGTTTTTTGGAAAGTTTTTTGTTTTTTTCTTTTTTCTTTTTTATGCTTTCTTCTTCAATTCCTAAGTTTAGTTCGATGTCTTCTTGCTTATTTTTTAAGCTGCTTACTTGTTTTTTACTTTTTTGTTTTTTCTTTTTGTTTTGGGCTTGTATTTTCTTTTTTTTACTTTCTTTTTTATTTTGAGTTTTCTTATCTTTTGGCACTTTAGGTTTTGGAAGGGGTTTAATTCCAATAATAATTTCATTGTCTAAATTTAAAATTTGGTCATCTTTTGTATTTTTATTTTGTATTTTTTATTTTGCGATTTTTTTTTAGTTGATTTCTTTATA
>CANSJB010000054.1 GCA_947647115.1 uncultured Clostridium sp.
ATGATAGAACAAAAGAAAGTCACTTAATTAAAAATAGTGAATGGGGAGCTTGTTCCTATTTAACCCAAAGCGCTTATGGAAGAAATGGGCATGAAATTGATATTAATAACAGCAGTACCCATATTACAGGAAATGGAGCAGGGCAGCCATGTGCAGATACAAGTATAGAAGCAGAAGGAGTTACGAATGCCTATAACACAGCTACTGGTGCCAAAGCAAGTACAACAGGAAATATTTATGGAATATATGACATGAGTGGAGGAGCCAATGAATATGTAGCAGTTTTTAATAAAGATTATACAGGAAATTTCCTTACAGGTGCAGACTATTTGCCAGCTAATGGAACGCATTTTGCAGAAACGAATGGAACAAGTGATGCCTATAAAACAGCCTATAGCAATAATACAGCAACAAATAGTGGCGAATTAGTCTATAGTGTAAGTAAAGTAGGAGATGGAATAAAAGAGGTATACACAGGTCAAAATTATATCGGATGGCATCGCGACTACTCTATCTTTGTGAACTCTGACTCTCCGTTCTTTGTTTGTGGAGGCAATTACAATAATGGTTCTGGCCAGTCGGGTGTGTTTTATTCGAAAGACAGTTACGGCGGTTGTTACAACTACTATTCGTTCCGCGTCGCACTTTGTCCGTAGCACCTTGCTATTGCTTTACATTATATGTTTTACTATTTTCATTTTTATCTAAATCTTTTATTAGTTCCTTTATTTTCATCAAAATATCCTCCATATTTCTATGGAGGATATTTTACATTTGTTACATATCTTTATGTTTAAAAACTGTTTTCTTGATAACTACTGTGCTGATGGCAATAGATAATGCTATGATGATGGCTAAGCCTAAGTATAGGTATTGCTCACCAAATGGTGGTAAGATGATAACTTGTTCTGCTCTACTAGCATCTGGCTCTGTTGGGCTACCACTTGGACTTTGATTTCCTTGTACAGAATATGCCATTCTTCTTCCTACATCATTTGATATTTTAACAATTTCTGCAATGTTACCATAGCTTAAGTCGTCGTCTTTGTTTTGTGATGTGATTAATTGGGTTAAGATTAGTTTTACATCATCATGTGTTTGGTC
Source organism: uncultured Clostridium sp. (assembly GCA_947647115.1). GTDB lineage: Bacteria > Bacillota > Clostridia > TANB77 > CAG-508 > CAG-273. The sequence continues at coordinate 1,105 of CANSJB010000054.1, forward strand.
ACTATTTAGTGTGCTTTGTGTTACTGGTATTAATTTTTTGCCTAATTCTTGGGTTGTGATGATGGTATTATAGTCTTTTAGTTCTTTTTCTACATCAGTATTTACATATTTTTTGTCTTTGATTTCTTGATTTGTAATTGTTTTCCATCCCCAACTTGTATCATTACTTGCACTTCTAAATTGTAAATTATTTGCTACATAGTCCATTACTAAGTCTGCTGAGGTTTTTACAATGGTATTTTTGTCTTTTACAATTCCAATGTAGTAGAAAGATTCTTCTTTATAGTCTACTTCACCGATATTTGTAACACTCATATCATAAGTTATTTGTATTGTAGTACCATGCATTAACTCTTCGTCCATAGTAACTTGTATTAGTCCTTTTTCTCTTGTTACTAAGCTGTTAATTCTATCTAATACTGCATTTCTAAAGTCATCATATCTTGTGTAGTCACTATATGCATTTTGAGCTAGTTTTTTGTCTACTCTTGGACCTTCTGTATCATAAGCTGTTTCTTGTTTCATTTCATTAATATTGTAAGCTAGCTTTGGTCTCCAAATTAGGTCTTTTACAGTTTGTGTAGTATCAAATAGTATTGTTTGGTTTGCTAAGGTTATTTTAATGTTACTAATTTGTTTGTTTAGTTCTAAGCCTGCTTTTGGTCTTTCTTCTAGTCCTAAATCTACGTTTTCGATATGGTAACCTTGGTTTGTAGTGTCTTTATAGTTAATTGGGTTTCTTGAGCCTGTTCCACGGTAACCATCATTATTATAGCTATTGTTTCCAGCTGTTGCTTGTCTATTGTATTCAAATTCCATTCTGATAGCACCAGTTTCTGCTCTCATGATGGTATTGGCATATCTTACGTATTTATTTTGTCTATTTCTTTCATTTTCTAGGCTTTGTGCTTGATTGTTTGTTACTTCTATGCTGCTTGCATTGTTAACTTCTGTTCTATTTGGTAGTTTTAAGTTATTTGCTGTTTCTTCTGCTGAATTTTGCCAAATATCTCTTGCATCTGATACATTAATTTTTCTGCCACTTGCATCTGTGTAAGTATCATTTGTGTAGATGTTATAACCTAGTCTATTTTTGTTTGCTTGTTGGTCATTTGTTTCGATATGTCCTGATGTAATGTGATGTTTTGTGTTATTTACATCATAACCTGCATAACCTGTCCATTCATCACCACTTATGTCTGTTCTTCCGTTGTTTTTTTCGCTTTGTGGTACTTGGATGCCGTTAATATGGTCATATTGATAACTGGTTGATTTATAGTCTTGTCCATTGTATTGGCTATTACATTGATAACTTTGGTAGGTTTGTCCTGTAGCATCATTTGAATTATTGTATTGGTAATAGTTGTATACTGTGTCACCACCATAGATAAATCTAATAACATAGTCACCTGGGATGAAACCTTCAAATGAGTAATAACCATCTTCTTTCGTTTCTGGGTTTTGAGTAGTTAGCATTGCAGCATCATACCATTTTCCTGTTTGTGTATTGTAAACTCTTGCTACTTTTTCACTAGTTACTCCGTTTACAATTTCATGTAGTTCTACTAATACACCATTGACTCTTTTTTCCTCGTCTTCCTTAACACCGTTTCCTACTAGAGCGTCTGTATTATCTGGTTTATAGGTACGTTTGTCTTCCCATACAGTTCCACTAACTTGCCTAATTAGGTTATCTTCTACATATACATTGATTCCTCTTGCTCTATCTGCATCATCTTCAAAGTTTTGTTCATAACGTCTACTTCCTGCTGTATTATTTAGAGCATCTCTATCAAAGTTACCAGGGTTTGAGTCTCTATCAATTAAACCTGCGATGTCTCTTGAGTCTTTGATAACGTCATTTGGTAGTCTTGTGCCATCTTGATAATATGTTGTATAACCATTAATCTCTGCAATGTTTTGTTTTCCTGGTGATGTATTATTATTTTCTATTACTAGGCTATTTCCTGAGCCATTTACTCTAAAGGTTAGGTATAGGTATTCTGATTCGCCTGGTTGTAATTTATGGTTTACTACACCATTGACATATAGTGTTTTATAGTTATTTCCTAGGTTAAACCTTGTGTTTGCACCATATTGTCCTGTAGTTGTGTTAAAGTTTCTTGTTGTTACATTTCTATATTTTGCTTTTCCAGTCGCATCTTTACTTCCTTTGCTCATGATATCATAGTAATCTTGGTCTGTTACCCTAATGTCATCACGGCTTCCTTCTTCATACATTACCCAAGATAAGTTTGGTTCAAAGGTGTAGGTTGAATCATAGTAGTCTACAATTTCATCAATTTGGGCTAGTATATTTTGTGATTGGTTTCTAATCGTTATTTTATAAGTAATATATGCTTCTAGTGGGTTTGTTCCTGTGTAATTTCTTTCTGATGGATATAGTTGTCTTTCGTATTTTTCTCCATAGTAGGTGTCATAGTTATTTCCTACAATTCTTGATTGAATCTCCCAATATTTGTCTTCTAATTGTTGTTCATAAGCTAAATATTGGTTACTATCTTTTCCATATTGTGCTTCTAATGCTTTTAGGTGTTGTTTTTCTTCTTCTGTTCTTAAGTCTCTTTCATTATAAGCATAAATTTCTGTCCTACCATTGATTTTTAAGGTTGCTTTATATACATCTTTTTTAAGTGCTGCATCAAATGGTGGTCTTGTGATTAAACCTTGGTTTATTTCAATTTGTCCTTTGTATACGTTTTTGTAAATGATTTCGCCTTGGTCATTATATAAGTCTGTGTGGTGGTAACCACTATATATGCCATTTACTGTTTCAAGTACCATTTCTCCAAAGGTTCCTGCTGCATTGTTATGTTTTAATAAGTGGTTAGCATAAGTACTATTGTCTGCAAAGGTTCCTCTGTCATAGCTGTTATTTGGATATTTGTTTCCGCTTTCTACATAGGTTGTAAATTGTTCATATACTGGGTATTGGTCAAAGCTTCTTTCTCTTTCTACTGTGCTACCTTTAGTGTATGAGCTAATTTTACAGTCTTCTATAAATTGTAGTTTTCTCCATGTTTCTTGATTATTTCTTGCAATAGATTGATATATCACGTTTTTCATGTCATTTTCATCTGGATATTTTCTATTATCGTCGATATATTCTTTTATTTTTTGTGTGATAAGTCCTTGGCTATATCTATCACTTACACTTCCATCTGAGTTATATAAATAGCCATCAATTAGTTGTGTTCCTGTTTGTCTATATTCACCATAAGCACTTAGGGTATAGCCCATTAAGTCCTTGTTTGAGAATGTTTTGTTATAAGACCCTACTTTTCTTAAAGAATTTGTGGTTGGATAGTTTTCTGGTGAAGAGCCTATATGTTCAAACATTTCGTCTAAGTCTTCTCTTTCAGATGGTTTTTCAGTTCCTTTTGAGGTTTCTTTCCATTTTTGTGTATTTAGGTTAACCCCTTCATTGGTTGGGCCATCATATTCGTTTGCTTGTACCATTTCTTTTACAGAATCATAGCGATAGTCAGTTCTGCCATTACCATCTGTTACACTTGCTAAGTAGTCTGTTGCCATATAGGTTTGTCCATTGTAAGTGAATTTTAGGTAGTATTTTTTCTCTGTGCTGACTCCTCTAAATTCATAATACCCATTATCGTCTGTTAGGGTTGGGTTAATTCTTCTGGTATAATCATTTTTGTCATCTGTTACGGCTCTTTTTCTAGCTGCAAATTGAGCATCTGTTTCATCTTTTTGTTTTACTAGTTCATCTGCTGCTGGTGCTAGTTTTGCAAGTTGGTTGGTTTCAGCATCATATAAAGATACTTGGATGTTTGGCATAAAGGTGTCGTTTGCATCTAAAATACCATTTGCTATAGTTTCTTTTCCTTGTAGTGCGTCTTCATATACATATCCGCCTATTTTCATGTTGTTGGTTAATCCATCTCCTACTGGTATATCAATAGAGTCTTCACCAAAGGTTCTTGAGCTGTCTATTACAAATACACCATTTTGTGGTTCAGTGTGTTTTTCAAATACAAGCTGTTTTTCACAATCATGACAATCTACCCATTCTCCACCACCATCTCCATCACTTTCCCAATGCTGATGTTCGTTATAATCGTTATGACTTAAGACAAGCTCCCATTGTACACCATCTCTTAAACAAATATTAGCTTTGCAGATTAGCCATTTAAAATCTACATGTAATGTAAAGGAACTTACATCTTCTCCTACATATTCAAATTCCACATAAAATTCTTCTTGTGGCTTTGGATAGTAGTTCAAATATGCCCACCAATCTACTTTATTTGGGTTTTCAAAACCGTCAATTGGTTCTATATTTGTAAAGAAACTTGGCTCTGAATAATTGCTCCAAATTCTGTCATTTGCTGCATTAATTTCTTTATTATCTCTGTGTTGTGTACGAATAAATGCTTTAATGTCAATTCTTTGTCCATTATTACCAATTAAGTACATATCAGAAATTCCACCAAAACTAATACCTAATTCTATATCTTGTCCATCTATATAATTTAGTTTAAATGGTCCTAGTTTATGTAGTTTTGTTTCTTGATCTGTGTCTAATTTTACTTTTTTATGGTCTGTTAGGTCAACTGGTTTTGCACCTGTTCTACCATCTGCATCTGGCTCCATAATTTTTTCATAAAAGCTTTTATAAGATAGAGATTGTTTTCTGATTGCATCTCCTTCTGCTCTATAAGTTCCCCTTCCTGGGTCACCTGTTTCACAAATTGGAGACATCCATACTGCTTGTTGTACTCCTCCTGCCCATTTTACTTCACTAGGAAATTGCCTTGGGTCATAGTTATAGGAAAGGATATATCCTACGTCATATAGGTTTGCTTCTCCATTATATCGACTACTTTCTGTATAATGCCTATTTTCACAATAATAGTAAGTATCACTTCTGGCACCTTCATCTGGTGGATCTTGCGCACATCCACATGTTTCTTTAAAGTGTTCATCTCTAACCCATTTTTGTAGGTCTTCATAGCTATTACCTGTTATTGGCACATGAGCTCCTGGCTCAATACAGTAAATAATTTGGCCTGATTTTTCTGGTATTGGACGCCATAAATCTGGTCCTTCTGCTAGTTCTTTTATTACTCTAACTGTTGAACAGGAACCTAATGCTGAGATTGTATTATCTTTTAATGTTCCCATTTTGTTGATGTTAGCTATGATTAAATTTGCTAAACAAAGAGCTAAAAGTAGAAGTACTACTATGAGTATTGTAAACTTTGTTACTTTCTTCATCTTTTCTTTTGTCTCCTTTCTTCTAATTTTTTTTGTTAAGTACTTTTTTGTATATAAATATAATTCCCGTAATAAGGATACTAAGTATTGCTATACCTAAGGTGATGTATAGAGTAATTGTCATACCAGTTACAACTGATAATACAATGTCTGCTCTTGACATATCATCTTCATTTTCTACTAGGTTTCCTGGTTCTGAGTCTAAATCTGGTGTACCCTGTTCATTATAGCTTTCATATATTTCAGCAGTATTACTTAATAGTTCTCCTATATTTTTGTCTGTAATATTAAAGCTTAATACAAGTGTTACTTCTTTGCTTTCTCCTGGGTTTATGATATTTTCTGCTAAGCTTGCATTATATACACTTTGTTTATCATTAGATAAGTACCAATCTTTATTGATTTCTGTATTAAATTTTGCATCTTCTGGCATGTAGTCTGCTATTTTTCTTGCGTAACCTGGTAAACTTCCCTCATTGGTTACTACTATTTTATATTCTACTATGATACTGCTTTTATTTACGTTTTTGCTTAATACTTCAATTTTTTCTAGTTTTGAATTGTTGTATTCATATACTTTTGTACCAATAGTTGGTGTAGTTAGTGTAATTTTGTTAATGTATTTATCTAGTTTTAAGTCAAAGTTTTGTGCAGTTACTAATCCTATGTCTATATCTCTTTGATTTGCTCTTGTTATCCTAATGGTGTTTGTTACACCAGCCAATGTTTGTTTTCCTTCTAATGTAATTTTCATTGCCATAGCATCTGAGTTATAGCTTTGGCTTACTCCTGCTTTTTTATATTGTGTAACACCAAATTTACTTGTGTCATATAAGAAGATTACTAGGTATTCTTCTGGTGGTAAGTTTGTAAACTCATATTTACCATTACTATCTGTAGTAGTTACTTTTTCTTCTTTTGTTTCTACATCTTTTACAATTTGGCTATTGGTTTTGTATACTAATAGGACTTTAATACCACTTAATATACTTTCTGTTTCTTGTCTTTGTCCATCTTGGTTTTCGTCAAGCCATGCTGTTCCTGTTATTTTGTATCTTCCTTGTGGGTTTGGTTTTTCTTCTTCATGTTTGTTTTCGTTATATTCAATATAGTGTGTAATGCTGTTTAATTGTATCTCATCTAAGTTTTTAGCATATATTTTGGCTGTATTTGTTATTTGTTTTTCTCCTTGCTCTCCTTCTGCTAGATTTCCTTCTACATATATTTTGATTTGAAGGGTAGTGTCTGCTGGAATGATTGGTATTTTGACACTTACTTTTTGTCCATCTATTGATACTGTTTTCATAACACTTTTTTCGCTGTTAGTTGTAACAATTAGTTTTACTCCTCTTTCTTTGTCTACATCTTCTGGTACAAATTGCTCATTTTCACCTACTAATGGCTGTAAATAACTAATACCCTCTGGCAAAATGTCTTCTAATACAAAGTTTTCTACATCTACTTTTCCAGTTACTTTTATGTTAAAATTATAACTAAATTTTTCTCCTTCTGGTATATAGGTCTTGTCTACTGCAAGCTGACTTGCTTCTACTTGTGCTTGTCCTATATGAATATATCTTTCATTAGAAGTATATACTTTATTGCCTACTGTTGCTGTTACTTTAGTAGAAAATCTTTCTTGTGTGTTTTCTCCTATTTCAAATTCAATATGAATTGATTTGTCTATGTGGTTGTTCATTTCAGAAATAGTTACTACTATTTTATCTTGTAAAATTTCTACGCCTTCTTGTGTTTTGTCTGTTAAGTCATTATTTCCTACTTTTGCATCTATTACTTTTACATCACTTGGAATTGGAATGTTTACAACTATATTTTTTAAACCTTCCTCTTCTCCCATTACAGAATTTTGACTCAATAATACATCATATTCAATAACTTTTCCTTTTGAATAATGTTGATTTTCCCTTGTGTTAATTCTATTGATAATAGATAATTCTCCTGATTTACCTTCTAATGCATAGCTATTTGATTTTAATTCTCCTTTTATATTGCCTACTGTTAATGTTACTTGATTAACAATTTGTCTTGTTTGCTCTTGTGCTATGCCTTGTTCATCTCCTACATAATGAATTTCTGCTATTTGCTC
>CANSJB010000055.1 GCA_947647115.1 uncultured Clostridium sp.
TTTGTATCATTTTTATACTTTCTATCTTACACTACTTGGTATCTTATTTCAATACCCTATTGTATTTTTTTGTTTTGCAGCTTTGACGCTTAAAAACTAATATGATATAATTTGCTCATCACAACTTTAAGGGAGATGTTTTAATTGAAAAAAATAATTTATTTTTTTGGAATTATATTTTTATCCATTATTATTGTTTTTAATTTAATTTGCACAACATATCTTAGTAAATACGAAACTATCAGTTTTACACTTCATTCTGTATTTTATATAGCAGGACTTGTTATTGCAAGTTTACTTTTATTTTTTATTACTAAATTCGTAAATGACAAGTTATATGCGGAGGAATCTAATTATAAAAGGGAAGTTCGAAAAGTGCTGCTCATTAGCTTTTTTATTATTTATGCTGCTTTTACCATTTTATGGACTATTTGTGTTGTTCCTAATATTGGTGCAGACCAGATTCATGTTTGCAGTTTAGCACAAGCAATGTACCGTGGTGGTGATGTTACAGACATTTTAAGTTCTAATACTTATGCTAATATTCCCTTAAGTGACTATATTCAAGGTTATTCGCAACAAATTCCTCTTGCTTTTTTGTATAGCCTATTTTTTAAAATTATCCATTGTGACTTTATTGCGCTGCTTAGAATTTTAAATGTCATTAGTAATTTTTTAATTGTACTTGCCATTTACAAAATAGGAAGTCAACTTTCCCAAAAGTATAAGATAAATAAAGTCTTACTGCTTACCTTAATCATGACATTTATTTCCTTGCCTATGCTTTCTACCTTTGTATATGGTGATATTCCTGGTCTTACTTGTTGCTTATTTTCAGTATATTTCACTATGAAGTACACTGAGACAAAAAAAATAAAACATCTACTATTTTCTGCCTTATTTATGATGGTAGCTTATATGTTTAGAATGAATAGTTTAATATTTATCATTGCAACTGTTATGTATTTATTATTAAATTTATGGAAAGAATTTTCGAAAAAGATATGGAAACAAAGTTTAATAAATCTAATGATTATTTTTATGTTTATTGCTATTTGTATAGTTCCTTCTTCTATTATAAAAACTTATTATTTAAATAAATACCACTTGGATAAATCAAAATCATATCCTAGTATTAGTTATATTTTAATGGCTATGTCAGATGGTCCACGTGCAAGTGGTTGGTATAATGAAGAAATTGGAGAAAATGCTCTTAAAAATCCAGAAAATGTAAAAGTAGAGTATACAAATAAAATTAAAGAAAGATTAACTTACTTTTCTCAAAACATGGGAGATGCTGCTTGCTTTTATCTCTCTAAAATAGGCTCTATGTGGACAGAAAATACTTATTCTGCGATTCGAAATAACGCTGTGGCTTATTACTCTTTTGAAAATGTGATTACACCATTAACCCTTTATCAAAAGGTATTATTGATTGTGACTTGTTTGTGTAGTTTACTGGTTTTAATACAAAACAGGAAAAATATTTCTTTAGAAATTTTATTTTTAATTACTATTTTTATTGGTGGTTTTGCCTTTCATCTATTGTGGGAAGCTAAATCTAGATATATTATTCCTTATATTGTAGTATTAATTCCTGTAGCTTCTATTTACTTAAAAAAGATTCATCCTCTAAATCCTAAAAAAACAAATTAACTGCTATATAGCACATTCCTAAAACTTACAAAATAAAGAGCACCAAAAAATTAGACTTTTTTAATCTTAATTTTTTGGTGCTTTCCTATATTCTCAAATTTGCTATTTCTTTACTGGCTTTAATTTTCAATTTTCTCTGCGCTTGCAACTTCTGATACTTCATGTATCGTAATTTTTCTAATATGTTCAATTTTTTCCCAAGTAGTATCACGTTTAAATAAACATTTAAAGTTAATTAATATCCAAGAGCCTAAGAATAATGGATAACATAATAAGCCTTTTATCATTGGCTTAATCGGCCTTTTGTCTAACAACATAATTAATACTGCTGTTCCAATTGGTAGTAAAAAGGTTGGTACTAAGTATCTTAAGAGATTTATCACAAAATCCACCGTTGTCATACCTTGACCTGCATACATAACAATGTTTAAAAATAGTAAAAATAGTGTTGCTATAAACATTGGTATACTGCCTATAATATATAAAAAGCCATCTACATTCATAACTGTTTTATGCTCTTTTACAGCTAAAGCTAGGGGTTTTGTATATTCTTTCATACATTGTATATGTCCTACTGTCCATCTTGTTCTTTGTTTCCAGCTTTGTTTAAAGCCTAAAGGTTGTTCATCATAAACTACAGCATCTGTTGCCCACCCTAACTTCTTACCTCTTATAATTCTTTTTAATGAAAATTCAATATCTTCTGTTAGAGTTTTTGTTTCCCAACCCTCTGGTTTAATACAATCAAATTTTACCATAAAGCCTGTTCCATTAATTAAAGGAGATAGACCTACATTATATCTTGCCAAATGATAAAAACGGTTCATGGTCCAATAAAAAATTGCATATCCTGCTGTTATCCAGTTATCTGTTGGGTTTTTAATATCCCTATAACCTTGTACTACATCTTCCCCTTGGCAAAGTTTCTTGTTCATATTTTTAATAAAGTTTTGTTCTACAATATTATCTGCATCAAAAATGCAAAATGCATCATAAGGAGCATCTTCTTCTATTTTTTGCTTTAAAAACCAATTTAGTGCATAACCTTTTGTTTTCTTTTCTGGGTCAAACCTTTCATATACGATAGCACCAGCTTTTCTTGCAATTGCAGCTGTATTATCTGTACAATTATCTGCAATAACATAAATGTCTAACAAGTCTTTGGGATAATTTTGTCTTTTTAGACTTTCTATTAGCTCTGCTACCACACGTTCTTCATTATGTGCTGGTATCACTGCCATAAACCTATAATTTTTGTTTACTAACATTGGTTTATCCTTTAGTTTTACTAGTGAACATATGCTAATGGCTAATTGGTAAAGCCAGAATATTGTTATAATCCATACTAATGCCTGTTGTATGATATAGATATATTCCATTTTTCTCTCCCTCTTTTATATTTATTACCTATTGTATGCTCTTTTTTACATTATTAATTATACTATTTTCTTTATTTTTTTGCAACTTCTTTTAGTATATTTAAGTATTTCTTAATAATTGCATTTTTATTTGATGCATTTTTTATTTTACTCCTCGTTTGCTTTAGCTTCTAAGTCTTTCATGTTTAGATTAATTCTGCCTTGGCTATCGATTTCAGAAACTTTTACTGTTACTTCATCTCCTACATTTAATACATCTTCTACTTTTTCAACTCTTTTACTTGAGATTTTAGAAATGTGTAACAGTCCTTCATTTCCTCCACCTAAATCGATAAATGCTCCAAATGGCATAATCTTAGTTACAGTTCCATTATAAACATTTCCTGCTTCAATAATTTTAGCTACATCTAAAACCATATCTAATGCCTTTTTACCGCTTTGTGCATCTGTACTGTAGATACATACTTTTCCATCTTCAGCAATATCAATTTTAACACCAGTTTCATCAATGATTTTATTAATCATTTTTCCGCCAGGTCCTATTACGTCTTTTATTTTTTCTGTACTAATCGTTGTGGTAATAATTTTTGGTGCGTATTTTGAAATTTCTTCTCTAGGTTTATTTATAACTGGTAACATTACCTCATCTAAAATATAGTCTCTTGCTACTTTTGTTCTTTCAAAAGCTTCTTTAATAATATCATATGTCAAACCATCTATTTTAATGTCTACTTGTATTGCAGTGATACCATCTTTTGTACCACCTACTTTAAAGTCCATATCTCCAAAAAAGTCTTCTATTCCTTGAATATCAGTAAGCATAATATATCTGCTAGGGTCGTTTTTATCTGTTACTAAACCTGTTGAAATACCTGCTACTGGCTTTTTAATTGGTACACCTGCATCCATTAATGCTAAAGTGCTGCCACAAATACTAGCTTGTGATGTAGAACCATTAGATGAAAGTACTTCTGATACCACACGAATCGCATAAGGAAATTCCTCTTCTGATGGAATTACTGGTACTAATGCTTTTTCTGCTAAAGCTCCATGTCCTACTTCTCTTCTTCCTGGTCCACGTGAAGTTCTTGCCTCGCCTACACTATATGGTGGGAAATTATATTGATGCATATATCTTTTGGCATCTTCTTCATCTAAACCATCTAACATTTGCTCTTCACTTTTCATTCCAAGTGTTACTACTGACATAACTTGAGTTTGTCCTCTTGTAAATATAGCACTACCATGTACTCTTGGAAGTAAACCTACCTCACAAGAAAGTGGTCTAATTTCATCTATTTTTCTACCATCTGGACGTTTATGTTCTTCTAATATCATTTGTCTTACACAGGCTTTTTCTAAGTCGTGAATACTATCTGCTATATCTGTTTTCTTTTCTTCTGCTGCTTCTTCCCCATATTTTTCTATAAAATATGCTTTAATATCCTCTGTAATTTTTTCCATATTAGCATCTCTTACAGTTTTATCTACAGATTGTACATCTTGGTATATTCTTTCTTTGAAGTTTGCCTCAATTTCATTATATACCTCTTGGTTTGTAGCAAATGATTGATATTCAAATTTTGGTTTTCCAATATCATTTTTAATATCTGTAATAAAATGACATATTTTTTTAATTTCTTCATGTGCTTGTTTAATAGCCTCTAACATAATTTCATTTGAAATTTCATCTGCTCCTGCTTCTATCATTGTAATTTTATCTAAAGTACCAGCAACTGTTAGAGTCAACCTTGTTTTTTCTCTTTGCTCTAAAGTTGGGTTAATAACAATTTTATCATCTACATATCCTACATTTACAGCTGCTGTTGGTCCTCCAAATGGAATATCTGAAATAGATAGGGCACAAGAAGCTCCTAGCATAGCACATACTTCTGGACTATTATCTGGTTCTACAGATAGTACAGTGGCTACTACACAAGTATCATTTCTAAAGTCTTTTGGAAATAAGGGTCTTAAAGGTCTATCAATAGCACGCGATGTTAATATAGCTTTATCTGCTGGTTTTCCCTCTCTTTTCGTAAAGCTACCTGGAATTTTTCCAACAGAATATAATTTTTCTTCATAATCTACAGATAATGGAAAAAAGTCAATTCCTTCTTTTGGCTCTTTAGCTGCTGTTACATTTACCATTACAACAGTTTCACCATAACGTACCATAACACTTCCATTTGCAAGTTCTGCTATTTTTCCTGTTTCTATTGTTAATTTTCTTCCTGCAAGCTCAGTTTCATAAGTTTTAAACATAAGTTTTTCTTCCTTTCTTTTTTTGCCTCTTTATCTAAATTTTGATAAAACATTTAAATTGGACGTTTCGCTTTTTGGCAAAACGTCCAAAATTATATTTATTTTCTTAATCCTAATTTTTCAACAATGTCTCTATATCTTTGAACATCTTTTTTGGCTAAGTAGTTTAGCAAGTTTCTTCTTGAACCTACCATTTTTAAAAGACCTCTTCTTGAGTGGTTATCTTTCACATGTACTTTTAAGTGTTCTGTTAATTCATTAATTCTTTGTGTTAAAAGGGCAATTTGTACTTCTGGTGAACCAGTATCATTTTCCTCCCTTTTATAAGTATTAATAATTTCTTGTTTTCTTTCCTTTGTCATAATAGTTCCTCCTTAAATTTTATTCTCCTTAAACTGAGTTTAAGTGGAGTTTTTTTGCTCTTAAACTAAGTAAAAGGTATATTTATTTTTATTTCGTATGTACTATATCACAATTTTATTAAAAAATCAAGATGTTTGCAATATTATTTTGTATATCTTTTAGATATATCATTTAACTTTATTTACCTTTTAATCTGTTTTCATTCATTAATCCATTCGCCCTTAAACACAGTTACAGCAGGTCCTGTCATAAAAATTTGATTGTTTTGATGCCATGTAACTTGTAATGCTCCTCCTGGCAGCTGTACAGTAACATCCCTATTTGTTTTTTCTTGTAATACACAAGCAACAACTGCAGCACATGCACCTGTACCACAGGCTAATGTTTCTCCTGTTCCTCTTTCCCATACTCTCATTTTAATCATCTTATTATTTATGATTTGTACAAACTCAATATTTGCTCTTTCTGGAAAAATACTATGTTTTTCTAATATGGCACCATACTGTTTTACTGGAAAGTCCTCTACATTTTCTACAAAAGTAACAGCATGCGGATTTCCCATAGAAATACAAATAAAAGTTAGAAGCTTATTTTCTACCATAATAGGTACTTCTATTTTATTTCCTTGTATTTTGGTTTGCTGCGTTAATTGAATTGGTATTTTTTCTGGTACAAAGCATGGTTCTCCCATTTCAACTGTAACAGTATGTATTTTTTGCTCTAACATATTTAATTTTACTTTCTTTATCCCTGCTAAAGTTTCTATTGTCATTTCTGTACTTGTTACTATTCCAAGCTCATAGGCTAATTTTGCTACACATCTAATTCCATTGCCACACATTTTTGCCTCACTGCCATCATTATTAAACATACGCATTTTTAGGTTTGCCATGTTACTATCACATAGTAATATTAAGCCATCAGCGCCTATTCCAAAATTCCTATTACTTAAGGTAATAGCTAATTTAGAAAGTTCTTGTGGTTCTTTGTGATTAGTACAATTTAAATAAATATAATCATTTCCTATTCCTTGCATTTTATAAAAAATCATATCCATTCCTCCCACTACATATTATGAGATATTTTTTATAAACGCTATTGCATAATTTTTATTCCCTTTTCTATCATTATTTACCCTATTTTTCTTATTTTTTGGAAAGAAAAACAATAACCAGATTGACTAAGCCATACTACTGTAATTTTTTTGTACTGTTTGCGTAAATATTTTTCATGACTTTACAGATTACATAAAATATGATAAAGTATGTTTGATATACAGATTACTACTTAATCTATATTTCCTCTTGTTCCCCTAACATTATTATGTTGGGTTTTCATATATAAATTTACACATCAAAGGAGGAATCACATTGGATTACTATTGTTTTCCAACAAAAACTGGAGATATTTCGGTATTTTTTAATCTAGAACAATACACTGATTCTAGAGAAAAATCTTTTTACCAAATAACTCAAAAAAACGTAATGTTAGCAAAACAACAAGGCAAATTGTTATTATTCGATTTAAGAACACAAAACTTTATTGATTGCAATGGCAGTACTATCGATATTAGAGGAAAAGAAATTTTCCCCAGATGTAAAATCGGAGAATCAAAACAATTACTTAATGCACTTGAAAGCAACAGTGGAAACTCCATTGTTACACAAGCAGATTCAAAAATTGTTGAAAGTTGGTTTGAATATATTACTGTTCAAAGAGAAATTTTGCAGACTACTTTTGGAGAACTGCAAAACAATCTTCATTTTTATGAGCAAAAATTTGGAAGTACCTTTTTCTTAAAGACTGTAAAAAAACAATTTTCAAACATCTGCCGGATTGTACAAATGGGCGACTCTAAAACTTTGTTTTCTTTTGTAGGACACAGCTTGTTTGGTGGAAATATGTTGATATCTGATAACTCAGCACCTGTATTGGTAACAGATGCTCTTTCTATCATTAAAGATGATTATGGAAAACGTGAATGGCGAGTTTTCGTCGTAAAAGGCAAAATCTGGTGCATATCCAGAGCATCTGATGATTTAGTAGATATTGAACCCTATGTCATTGAAAAAATCAAAAGAAAAGTAGAACAGTTATCAAAAATAGCTATTTTTCCCTCCTCCTACTGCGTTGATTTTTTTGAATATGATAACAATGGAGAAGTTGTCTTTGATATCTGTGAGTTTAATCCAATTGAAAGTTCAGGGGTATACAGAAATAACGATTTGATTTTCTAACATATAAAAAAAGGCTTGGGCTCAAGCCTTTTTTTGTAATCCTTGTTCTTTTCTTTTAGAAAAGCGGTAGCCATAATATGACTACCGCTTTATGAAACACATAAATGTTTTATGACATTTATTCCTTTTGGAATTTAGCTTTTGCTTTTTTTATCCTCTTTAAAATACAGTCAGCTACTGGCTCGAGCACCATTAGTATCAATTCTAATGTATAACCTCCCATATAAGTTATCAAAAAAACTATTATTAGAGCACATAGAAGTACTACTCCCCAGGACATATATTTATCTTCTCTACTTGTTGATAATACCTCAAAGTTCTTATTGTATTGCGTAATTAACTTGCACTCAGCATTTTCAATTATAATTGTGATGCTTCCACTACGGGGATCTATACTGTGTTCTATTTCCAATAAGTCTAAATTTTGTTGGATAATATTCATTTCGCTTTCTAATTGCTCATAATCAGATGGAGTAGCAGGAACTTTGTCTATAC
>CANSJB010000056.1 GCA_947647115.1 uncultured Clostridium sp.
TTCTTTTGTCTATTTTTATCTTTTATTTTTCCCACATATTATTTATGCTATAATATCACTATCATTATGGATAAAAATATTAGTATTTTTATTTTCTGTTCTATTATCAAATCAAGCAAAATCTTTGTGGTCATCACGCTACATTGCAATTGCAATACCCATTGTAACAATTGCTCCGCATGCCTGCTCCTACCCATATGATAATAACAGGGCCGAAGTGCTACTTTGGGCAAACTATTTAGTACTACTAAAAATGGTTCTGATACTTTTGCCAAGAATTTAGACCACCATAGTAAAATGGCAATAATAATTCCTAAAATAACTCCTGATAAGAAACCTATTAAGGTTTCTGCTAGAGTAATTCCCAAGTGGTGCATCAGTCCGATTTTGTGATAAATTTAAAAAAGTAGTTATGATTCTTGAAGGTTGGCTTGTAATAAAGCTATCTATTATTCCTTGGTTTGCTAAAATTTCCCATCCTATCATAAATACAAGAAGGATAGAAATTTGAGTAAGAATAACTGCTATCTTTTCTTTCTTTATTTTTCTTAAGTATTTTTTTCTATCTTGTGATATGTTTTTATCATACATGTACATCTAGCTCCTTCCATATGGTGTCAAAATATTTGCTAAATTTAGGGCTTTCTCTACAGTTTATAGGGGTTCGATTTTCCATTTCAAAGTCAATTGTATGTTCTGTTTTTATGGTAGCCGGCCTTTTACTTAGTACAATGACTCTGTCTGACATACTGATAGCTTCTGATATAGGTTAAAGTAGACACTTATTATTACAAAAAAAATTTAATTTTTTAAAATTAAATATAATATCCACCTGTTTATCTTGGTGTATTTCTATTCTATTAATAATGACCTTCATAAGATCTGGTGTTGGTTTTTCTAAATTTAAAAAATCTTTGATTACTTTTTGTAATTCCCCAATATTATCTTCTTTTTTACTCTTTTCATTAATTTCCTTTAATTCTTGATATTCTTCTTCGTTCTTTTTTATTTCATTATTGATGCTTTTGAATAGTCTATGATACATATCTCCTGAAATTTCATTATTTAATTTATCTATGTACATTTTGTCTAAATTCTTTCTTGCTACATTGATATTATGTTCTAGTTTTTTTAAGCTTTTATCATAATTTTCTTGTGCTTTGTAATCTTTTAATCTTAATTCTAGTTTTTTACTATCGATAGATAAAAATAATTCTCTTACTATCCTTATAACATTTTCTTCGAGTTTTGCATAACTAAAACCATGTGATGTACATAAATGCAATTTTGTATTCCTTCTGTAATTATTACATACTAAACTATAATAATTATCTTTTGTCCTTACTCTTATCCCAATTGTATGCTTACATTCATAGCAAACTAATAAGCCATCTAATAAAAAATAATGTATTTTTTTATCTCTTTCATATTTTTTTGCTAAGCTCATATTTTGAACAGCATCAAAGACCTTTCGCTCAATAATTGCTTCATGAGTATTTTCTACCACAATCCAGTCTTCCTTTGGATTCTCTCTTAACTTTCTATTTTTATAACTTATCCTACTTACTTTATTTTGTACTGTTGTCCCTGTATACACTGGATTTGTTAGTATTTTCTTTACGGCTCTTTTTTCCCATGCACTTTCTTTGTTTCGTCGTATTTGAAAAAAGGTTGGATAATTATTATCATTTAAATAATCCCTTATTTCAGAGAGTTTTTTCCCTTTCATAGCCATGTCAAATATTAGTCTTACAATTTTTGCCTCTTCTTCATCTATGATTAGTTTATTCTTTTCTTTTGAATTTCTCTTATATCCCAAAGGAATTGTCGCTCCTACATATTTTCCCTCTTTTTGCATTGTATGTAATGCTGTTTTTATTTTTTTGGATAAATCTTTTGAATACATATCATTTAGTATTGCTTTAAATGGTGCAATATCGTTATTTCCATTATTAATAGCAAAAGTATCTATCCCATCAGTTACTGATATATACCTTACTTTATTTTCTGGGAACCACTTTTCCATATATTCCCCTGTTTCTATGTAATCACGACCTAAACGAGACAAATCTTTTGTCACCACCATGTTAACTTTTCCATTATTTATGTCATTTATCATTCTCTTAAAAGCAGGTCTATTAAAATTTGTTCCAGTATAGCCCTGATCTATATATATATCTACAAGTTCATATTGCCATCCTAAGTTTTCTACATATTCTACTAATAATTTTTTTTGATTTTTTACACTTTCACTATCATCATATCCTCTATCTAAATCTTCTTTTGATAACCTTATGTATATTGCAACTTTATAGATTACATCTTTTATTTTCTCAAGCATTTTTCCTCCTTCCCATGCTTGATAAAAATGATTTGAATTTATCATAATATTATAACGCATACTATGATAAATCCAAATGCTCAAGCTCATACTTTTTTAGTTTTTGTGAAAGTTCTTTATGAACTTGACATAGAATTATCTTTTAATATATTTGCTAAAAAGTTTTCAATTATTTTTTCTAGTTCTTCTCCATTTTTATTAAAATAAATGTTTATTTTAAAATCCTCTTTCACCTTGCCCTCCAATGTTTTAATTTTTACCATAATTCATTTATATGTAATAAAAATATGATTATGATATTTTGACCTTTTACTATATATACATTGGAGTTACTAACAAAATTCTCCCCTAACTTTAAAATTTTTTTCAATATTTACGACATAGTTTTTTGAAAAAAAACCTCTCATATATCATGAGAGGAAAAGAAATAATATTTCTTTATTTGAATTTTTAAATAACAATTACATAGATATAAGCTCTGTTTGTGAGATAACTGAGTTCTTGAATTGATAGTAATTGACTATCACCAGCCTTCAGTGTAAAGTTCTCTGTATTTTGCCCATAACTCATAGTGATGATGATTTCGTGCCCTCTACTATCAATTTGAATGGGTTCTTCATTAGCTTTTTCAGCTGTCGAATAGCATTTTTTACTTTCTAATAGTCCTGTCCCCACATAAGTTCCAAATCCATTAAGGAATCCATCAAAGGTAGCACCATGTTCGGCTGTAGTTATTGATACAGTTCCCACATTGCCTCCTTTAGAGAGCCATGTAATATATGGATAATGAGAGGCTACGCTAGGATTTTCACAACTGTCCTCTAAGTTTTCAACTTTTTCATCCAAACTTTCACTATCTTGCAGTACACTAGATTCGGTTGTCTCGCTAGCTGTTCCACGTTCTGTTTGTGTTGTACAACATGCACATGTACATTTTTGCGAGTTACATGCTGTCATCATTAATACTAAGATAATGCTTAAAATGAGAATAACCATCCGTTTCATATTGTGCCTCCTGTAATTGTTTCTCTGCCAACTAATAAGTTCATGGCAAAATCAACAATGGTACATTTATTGTAATTCGCTGTACCCACGAATAATTATGTTAATATTATACCATTATTTACTAATATATGCAAATAATGCAATTCAACCAATTTTCACTATTTAAAATATTAAACTATATCTATTAATAAGATTAAAAAATTCGACTTGCTAATAATATTCTTTACTGTTAATAAATTAGTTAAAAAATACATTCAAAAGTTAATTCAAAAAATTATACTTTGGTAGAATTGGCACAGCTTAAGCTGTACCAATCCTACCTCCACTCAGCTAAGTCAAGCATTTAACCTTTATAACTATTGATACAACTATATTTGCTTGTTTGCATACCTATGCCACTTTTCTTACTCAAAAAAATAGAAAATTGGCATACTTTTTGGTACAGCAATTTTCTAAAATTTACTGATATTTTTTATTTAAAAGTTCAATGTTTTATAAGTCCAAATTAGATTTCTTCCATCTTTAATTATTTCTTCTATTCATTATTCACCATATATTAAAACTTCTTCTAAATCTTCATCTTCTAACAGTGACCCTTTAATGCTCCCTGTTGTTATAATATCAACTTGTTTTTCTAGTGCTTCTTCTAGTGCGAATTTTACTTCAACTAATTTGAAGCCATGAGCAACATCTTCTGTCCTTACAATAATATCAATATCACTATCTTTCGTTTGTTTCTTTTTTGCATAAGACCCAAATACCCAAACATATAGCAAATTGTATTTTTTAGCAATAGGCTGTATTTTTTCCTTTAGTTTCTCTAGTTCCGACATATTACATCACCTCTTTTAATATCTCTTGGCAAAATTCTTTTATTTTATCTGTTTCTTCCTTAGCAACACTCCACAATATAGATTTATCAATAGTTTCATAATTATGTACTACAATATCTCTCATTCCTGCAATATTTCGCCAAGGAATTTGATTATATTCTGTCCTAAATTCTAATGGCAACTTTTTAACTAATTCTCCTATTTGTGTAACTGGTGTTAATATAGCATTTTGATAAATATTGTCATTTTCAAACTTTGAATAGTCATCTCCAAAAAATTTTTTTGTATCATTTATTATATTACAATGCTTTATAATTGCTTTTAATACTTTCTGTGTTCTTTCATCTATCATAGTTATAACTCTCCTTTATTTTTCTTCAATTATATCACATAATATTTTATATTCGCAACCTCAATTTTATACTTGTTTCAAATGCTTATCCATATTTTTATAAATCCAAATCATTTTATCAAGCATATATAGTGTCTCATTTTGCCTATACCTTCTGATATGTCATGTGTTACAATCATGGCTGTTATGTTTTCGTTTTTTAGTATTTGAAAGATGTCACCTGTAACCATGATTCTTGTTTGGTAATCTAATGCTGAAAAAGCTTCGTCTAATAGCAAAATTTTAGGGTTTATGGCAAGTGTTCTAATGAGTGCTGCTCTTTGCCTCATCCCTCCTGAGAGTTGGTTTGGATATTTGTCTTTAAATTCGTAAAGACCATATTTTTTTAATAGGTCTATTACATAGTTTTCATTTTCTTTTGTTTTTTGATGTTTGATTTCTAGCCCAAATGTAACATTGTCATAAATGGTTTTCCATTCTAATAGGCTATCTTTTTGTAACATATAGCCTATAGCACCTGCAATTTCTATTTGACCTGTAGTTTTTGGTTCTAGCCCTGCTATAATAGATAACAGAGTGGATTTCCCACAACCACTAGGTCCTATGATGCTAACAAATTCGCCTTCATTTACGTGTAGGTTTATGTTTTTTAGGGCTTCTACTTCTCCATTTTTTGCCTGATATTTTTTGCTTACATTTTTTAGTTCTAATACTTTTTTCATCGGTAACCTCCTAATGTAATTTAAATTTATCATAGTATATGTTATGAAGGTATACATAATTTTGTGCTAATGAAAGTGTTTCTATTGTATTCTAAACATTTGTCCTGGTTTAATATTGTTTGTATTTTGTATTCTATTTAGTTTTATAATATTTGCAATACTAGTGTTGTATTTTCTAGCAATTGACCACAAAGTTTCTCCTCTTTTTACTGTATGAAGTTTATGACCACAGTCATAATGGCAGTTACTTCTTACTGTCAATCTTTGACCAACATAAATTCTGTTGATATTTTTAATATGATTGTCTTTGGCTAAAGTTTGCACTGTAGTTTGAAACATAATAGCAATTTGTGCTAAGGTGTCTCCTGATTTTACAACATAAATTTGAGTGTCTGATTGTTCATTTTCGTTTTCTTTTCCTGGAACAAATAGTCCATTTCCAGCATAAATAAGGTTTGGATCTTCGATATTGTTTAGTTTGACAAGTTCTTCTACTGTTGTGTTATATTCTATGGCTAGGGCAGATAGGGTATCACCTTTTTGAATGGTAATTACTTTTGTTCCTTCTGGGGTTTCATTTCCATCATCTGGTTTGTCTGGTTTTTCTACATCTGGTATTTCAGAGGTGTCTTCTAAGAAAATGTCTTTTGTAAATTGGTTTCTATCTACATGTGCTTGTATTCCATCTACTCTACCTACGTCTGTATATTGCCATCCGAACCCAATTTTTCCAATTTCCATTGTTTTGTGGTTTATCTACTTCATACTGTGCTATCCATAATGGATAGTTTGTGATTTCTCCTTCCCAAATACGTTCTGCACTGTAGGCATTACTATATACTACTGCTTGCTTTTTGCTTAGTTCTTCTACTTTTTTGATAAAGGCAATTCCTATTTTGTTTACTTCTTGTTTGTTAAGGTTTCCAAAGCTTTCAAAGTCCATAGCAAGTTTGCAATCTACAGTTTTTTTTGA
Source organism: uncultured Clostridium sp. (assembly GCA_947647115.1). Classification (GTDB taxonomy): domain Bacteria; phylum Bacillota; class Clostridia; order TANB77; family CAG-508; genus CAG-273. Next base: position 6,227 of record CANSJB010000056.1, read on the forward strand.
GATAAGCGACACAAAAAATTGTGCTTGCCTTCTTGCTTCTTCTTCAGTCCTTGCAGTTACGAAATGATAAAATCCTATTTTTAGCCCGTTTTGTTTGGCTTTTTCATAATTTCTTTCAAAGTGGGAATCTACATAACTAAAGCCTTCACTCGATTTAATGTATACTACTTCTATTCCAGCTTTTTTTACTTTTTCATAATCGATATTTCCTTGATATCCACTTACATCAATTCCTTGATAGATTTTGTTATCTGATGGTCCAAAGGCAAGTATTGGAGTTGGCAGTACATATATTAGGAAAAAGAAAGATACTACTATTGTAAATATTTTTTTCTTTATCATTTTTAGCTAGCTCCTCTCTTTTAGTTTACAATTTCATATTCTATTAACTTTACTTGGTTAGAAATAAAGTTTATACTTTCGTTTATTGGTTTTCCTAGGTCTGTGCTTAAATACTTTTTGTTGTCATCTGCAAATACTGTAACTACTGGCTTTCTTATCATAGTTTGTAGTTTTACACAACCTAAAAAATTTGCTCCTGATGAGATTCCTACTCCAATTCCTAAGTTTTGGGCTATTTTCTTTGCCATATTAATGGAATCATCGTCATTTACTAATATAATTTGGTCTATGTCATTTTTGTCTATTAGAGCTGGTATAAAATCGTCTCCAATTCCTTCTATTTTATGTGGCTTTATAATTTTATTTTTGGAAAGGAGTGGCATGGTTTCTGGCTCTATTGCTGTGATACTAGCTTGCCTATATGTTTTTTTGACTTTTTTACCTATCCCCATTAAAGTGCCTCCTGTGCCCACTCCTGATACAAAGCCTCCTATTTCTTGTGGAGTTTGATTTATAATTTCTTGACCTGTCGTTTCATATTGGGCTAAGATATTGTCTGGGTTTGCAAATTGATTGGCTAGAAAACCATTTGTTTTTTGAGCAAATTTTCTAGCTTCTTGTATGCATCTTTTGAAACCTCCTTGACTATGAGAATAGGTTTGTACGTTTGCGCCATAGCTTTTAATGAGTATTTCTCTTTCTTTGCTTACCCAATCTGGCATGAAGATATATACAGGATGATTAAAGTATTTTCCTAATGCTGCTAGTGATATTCCTGTATTTCCACTAGTGGCTTCTATAATTGGTTTTCCTTTGGGAAGCATTCCTCTTTGTTTGGCTTTTGTAATAATGTAATAGGCTGTTCTATCTTTGATACTTCCTGTTAAATTGTAGCTTTCTAATTTAGTATATATGTAGTTTATTTGGTTTTGATATTGATATTTTATTTTTATCATTGGTGTGTTTCCAATCGTTTTTATCATATTTTTCTTCCTTTCTTTTAGATTTGTTTGGTATATTTTATACGTTTGCTTTAATTTTGTTCCTAGAAACATTTTCTGAGTTAAAAAAAAGAGCCTTCTGTTGGCTCTATTTTGTAAATTAATCATATTATTTCTTTTTTCTTGGTTTTGGAAGTGGTGTTTGCTTTTCTATTTGTGTCACAATAGATTTGCAAAAATCACTATTATCAATATCTAGTATGTAGTGTTCTTTAGCACCTTTATAAGGGTAACCTACCTGCGCATTTTGCATCACTGGTTCTATACTCTCTAGTTTTTTTACAAAGGCAGTGTTATCACATACAATGACAACTGGCTTTTCGTTTATATATATCATGTATTCTCCAAACATTTTTTTATATCTAATTTCACCAATTCCTTTTATTTGGTCACATACATATTGTATGTATTCATTTGTGGTTGCCATTTTGTTTCTCCTTATTATTTATTAATTACTTTTCCAAATATTGATTTGGCAATTTGGCCAATTACTGGTATTTCTGGTTCTTGACCTTCTTGACATACTTTTACAATTCCAAAAATAACAATAACTAAATAAAGAATAGATAAGATACTAGAAATAAATGGAATTGGAAGATAGCTTGCAACTATGTTTAAAATGATATAGCCTACTGATGCTACAATTGCTTGAGCAGCATGTAATTTTATAGTTTGGCTACTTTCTTTTTGAAGGATAAAAATAAGTCCTCCTAGCCATCCAAAAATATAACATAAAACACCTTTTGTTTTATCTGTCATCTCTTTCCCCCCTTTTTTGATATTATCATAT
>CANSJB010000057.1 GCA_947647115.1 uncultured Clostridium sp.
TATATACTTTTTTGTTTTGGTGTGCTGTTTATTTTTTTTATATTATATTTTTTTTGTAATTGTGTGTTTTGTGTTACACGTTCATGCGTTTTGTGTGGGCTTTATTTTTCCTTTTTCTAATTTTGTTTTCGTTTGTACCTCGGGTGTAGATACTAAGTCAATTATGTTCATTCTATATGCTAATTCATTGTTCTTCAATTCCATTTTATAACTCCCTTCACTTTACATAACTCACTATTTCTATTATACCCTTTTTTTGTCAATTTTTCAAGTATTTTGCAAAAAATGTTTACATAATTCTTGTTTTTTTACCTTTTTAAAACAATAAGATTAACGATATTAGATTTATTAATCTTTTTTATCTATTCATTTCTTATTATAACAATTCTTACTTTATTTAACAATTACTTTTTAAAAAGTTTTTGAATTTATTTAATTTTTCTTTGTCATTTAATTCCTTTTTACTTTTGAATTTTTAAGATTCGTTTAAACTAAATTAATTTTTTGTGTACAAAATAAAAGTAGATATATGCCAATAGCTGACTATAAAAACAAATCAGCTTTAACATATACCTATTAATCACATTTTTATCCTTTTTATGCTTTTCCAAATCATCCATGCCACCATAATTCCAAATAGTATTCCGCATACTATCTATCACTACATCTATTATTCTAGCTGTTCTTTCTGGTATAAACAATTGATGCAGCTCATCTAATATGGCATAAATTGCTCCTATACTAAAACTAAGTATTACTCCTTTTTTTAGTTTTACTTTAAATAGTATCATTGTAGTAATTAATAATATCCCCATTAAAGTATACAGCAAAAAATGTGCTAGCTTTCTAATAAAAGCTTCTATTTTTAATAGTACTACTTCTTTTTCGTTAGCTTCTAAATTTTGCACATAAGATATGTTTTTTGTTAATTGGTTAGTTACTGTTCTACTTAAACTTGTAGACTTTTGCCCGTTCTGACCTGAAAATATAAATATCATGCCAAACAAAATTAATAGTAGTAGCATAACTATTATTTTTATAATGTTATTTTTATGAATGTTGTTTTTTATCATTTTTTGTTATCCTTTTCTTAGTTTATTTTTGCATTTACCTTAATTTCTATAAAGTTCTTTTGATATTATCTATCTTCTTTGTTACTATTGTTTTTGTTTATGGATATTTTTTTATTATAACTCCCTAATATTATGGCAATTAACCCTATCATCGTCATAGCGATACCTGTTACAAAAAAAGTGCTTATGATTTGATTGACTATGTAAATCAGGCTTTGTGAAAAGTTCCTATTTAATATTAAAAGGTTATCTATTTTATTAGCTAATAACAATTTTAAAAATATGGCAAGTATTCCACTAGATAATACAGCTATTCCTATCATTTTTATATTTTCTCTTAAGTTTTTATTGATTAACATAATAGTAGCTATTAATACTATAATAACTATCACTAATGCTATTTGTGCCTTTTGAATGATTGGCATCATTTTATGATACACTGCTCCTATTTGTTCTACATAGTCTTTTTCATAGGTTATATTATCTACATATACTTCTATAATTGTATTTTCAAAGTTTTGTATAGACCTTTTTTCTTCTTCCTCTGGTCTTCTATTATTCTTTTCTAATATTTTATTGATTCTATTATCTAGTGTTTGTTTCATCTCTTGTGTACTAATATGAATTGTTTTATTTTCATAAATACCATCTATTACTTGGTTAATATCTTTTTTTAGTTTTTGTTTATCATATAAATTTTCTAAAACACTTTCTTCTAGTCCTGATTGCATAATATAGTTTTTAAATTCGTCTTGAATCGCATAGTAAGTTTTTTCATAATAATTGCTTTGTTCAAGAGCTTTTATAACATATTGTTTATTCAATATCGTGCTTGATAATATGCTTAAAATCATAAATATACACATACTAATAACCACTATAAAGTTTATCATATAGGCTATTACTTTTTTTACCATTATTTTTCTCCTTCTTATCTCTTTTTTATCTTATGGCTTGCCATTTCTAGTTACTGTTTCTTTCCTTCTAAATGTTATTTTCTAGTTGTTTTCTTTTAGACATTACTTTTCTAATAATTGTTCGCTTACTAAATTACTATAAACAAAATATCTCTTTTCTGCATGCCCAATATTGCCAATTGGATAACAAGTATATAACATTAAAATTTCTTTTTCTCTTTGGATCGGTGCTTCTTCTAGCTGGGTTTCTTTTACTATTTTTGTTTCATATACTTGATAGGTATAAATGCCATAACTTGTTTCAATTACAATATTATCTCCTATTTTTACTTCAGGAAGTCTTTTTAAGATACCACTAAAGTTATGTCCCATACAAAGAATGCTGCCACCTTCTCCTGGAAAATAACTTCCACTTGAATGTCCTATTCCATTTCTTAAAATAGATAAGGTATCTCCATAATATAATGGTAAATCTACATTGATTGATTGTATTTTCATTTTTCCATATTTTGTTCCATAAACTGGATAACTTGCTAAATTTTTAGTAGTTAAATCTATTTTAACATCTTTTAATTCTTGTTTGGTAGTTTGTACAGACATGATATCAATTAGCGAAATTGCCCTACTAATGGTATCTGCAAAAAGCGCATAAATAGCTGTACATAGGATAAAAACATATAGAAAAGCAACTATTATACTTTTAATAGTTGCTCCTATAACATTTTTTTGCTTTGTTTTATTATACATTTGCTTTAAACTTTCTGTAACCAATTACAGTAGCAACGGCAATTATTGCTACACCTGCAGTGATAATATATATTGTGGTGTTATTACTTCCAGTATTAGCAAACTTATATGAACTTAAAGATAAGGAATCATATTGTTTTCCATCTTTATAAACTAATATACTTTTATTACTTGAATCATATGTTAAAGTTGCTCCAGCAAGTGTTGCTGCTTCTTGTGCTATTTTTAATAATTCGTCCTTTTTTGCTTTACTTAATTTGGCTGGGTTAGAAACACCCTCTTTATTCATTAGGTCTACTGCTTCATCAATTTTAGTAATAATTTTGTCTGCGTTTTCTGCAGATACTGGATATTCTGTTAAATAACGTTTTACTTTTACTAAATCTGACTCAGAAAGTTTAACCTCTTTTCCTGCTATTTTGTATGTTTTAGATACACTAGCAATCAACTCACTTGTAGTTGCTGCTTGTACAACTGATAATGTACATAATAAAACCATCATTAAAATTACTGTAATTTTTAAAATCTTACTCATAATTCTTTTTCCTTTCTATTTTTAAATCTTTTATTATTATACTACTTTTTTTAGAAGATTGCAACATTTTTCCAAAATTATGTTAATCTTTTGGTGAATTTATATGTTTATATAATTATTTCTTTCACTATTACTATAGTTATGTATTTTCTTCTATATCCTAATTTTACTTTTGATTTATATAGTTCCAAGAGTCTTTGCACATATCTTCTAATGTTTTAGTTGCTACCCATCCTAATTCTTCTTTGGCTTTACTACTATCTGCATAATAAATTGGTAAGTCTCCCTCTCTTCTAGCAGTATATTGATATGGTACCTCTACCTTATTTACTTTTTGAAAAGTGTCCACCATTTCTTGAACAGTATAAGGCATTCCTGTTCCTAGATTATATACATAAAGACCTGATTTCTCCTGATTTAATTTATCTAACGCTTTTTTGTGGCCAATTGCTAAATCTACAACATGTAGAAAATCTCTAGCTCCTGTACCATCTTTGGTTTCTTTATAATCATTTCCAAAAATGTTTAAGTGGTCTAATTGTTTACTAGCTACCTTCATAATATAAGGCATTAGGTTATTTGGTATGCCTTGTGGGTCTTCTCCAATCAAGCCGCTTTCATGTGCTCCTACTGGGTTAAAATATCTAAGTATTGCCATATTCCAAGTATTATCTGCTGCATACATATCTTCTAATATTTTCTCTATCATTGCTTTGGTAGTCCCATAAGGGTTTGTAGTTTCTCCTCTTTTCATAGTTTCTTTATATTTTATATCTTGTTGCACACCATATACAGTGGCAGAAGAGCTAAATATAAATTTCTTTACCCCATATTTTTGCATTGTTTGAAGTAATACTACTGCACTAAAAACATTATTATGATAGTATTTTAAGGGTTCTTTTACAGATTCTCCTACTGCCTTAAAACCAGCAAAATGAATAACTGCATCAATTTTATTTTCTTCAAATATCTTTTCTATCCCTTGCCTATCTAAACAATTTAATTGGTAAAACTTAAAATCTTTTCCTGTTATTTTTTTTATTTGATTCAATACTTCTGGTTTACTGTTAGAAAAGTCGTCTACAATAACTACTTCTTTTCCTTCCTTCAGTAACTCTACTGCTGTGTGTGCACCTATATAACCTGCACCACCTGGTAATAATATTGCCATTTTTTATTCCTCCTTTTTATTTTTTACATTATGTTAAATTTTTCTTTTCTAAAATAATTTGCTTGATGCTTTGTTTTACTTCTTGTATTGTCATATTAGTAGTATCTATTACGGTTGCATCTGGTGCAATTTTTAATGCCCCTATTTTTCTATGACTATCATCATAATCCCTTTTTTCAATAGTTTTTAGTACTTCTTCATAAGTTAGGTTAATTCCTTTTTCTTGGTATTCTTTATATCTCCTAGTAGCTCTCTGGCTTAATGTTGCATCTAAATAAATTTTTACATCTGCATTCGGAAATACTACAGTTGTAATATCCCTACCTTCCATAATAACATCTTGTCCTTGTGCCATTTTTCTTTGCAATTTTACCATAATTTCACGTACTTCTGGTATAGAAGACACTATAGATGACATCATAGTTACTTCTTGTGTTCTAATTTTACAGCTTACATTTTCACCATTTAAAAAAATTTCTTGCTCTGCTCCATGGTGTTGTATCTGAATATCCACATTTTTTGCTATTTGAATAATCTTTTCTTTTTGTTCTATTGTATGTATTCCTTCTGCAAAGCAAGCTAATGCAATACTTCTATACATAGCTCCTGTGTCAATGTTAACTAAATTTAGTTCTTGTGCTATTAATTTAGTGATGGTTCCTTTCCCTGTTCCTGATGGTCCATCTATTGCTACTACAAATGACATTTTTATTTCTCCCTTTTTGTGAGCCATTTTGGCCTAAATTTTAAACTAATTTTTCTATCCTTAATGGTTTTCATTTTGTGCCTTAGATAACTAACTTTGTGATGTTTGACCTGCTGCATGTTGTTCTGGCATATGAATACCTTTTGCTACTACGGTTACTTCTTGTACATTCATGGTAGTTAATATTTCTATTTCTCTTTTTATATTTTGTTTAAATTCTCTTAAGGTTTCTATAATATTATATCCATATTCAATCGAAACTTCCATATAAATATTAGGGCCTTCTGGCAAGCTTTCTACTCTTGTTCTAATTACTTTATAAATAGCATCTGAACGTTTGGCTAAATACTCTACTATTTGACGAAATACAGTGTCTGAAATGGTGAAGTTTCCTAAATAGCTAAATGTTGGTCTTATAATTGATTTTTCTGCTATATATGGGTCATTTCCTTTCCCTTTAAATTTAAAAATTTGTAATGGGTCTAAGATATAACCTGAAAAGTCCTTTTTAATTTCAAATGTTGGTACTGGTATTACGTGCTTTCCTTGGGTAGTACGAATCCTCTTGGCTGTCTCCATTTCTTGTTCTGTTGCTACATCTTGAATATAAATTCTTTTACATGGTCTTGGAATTCCTAAATTATCTGTAATTTTGTCTATCATCCCATCTGAGGTTCCTAAAATTAAGATAGATTCTGGCTTATATTTTCTGATGGCTCTTCTCATTTCATTTCTATCTTCTTCATTTACAAATATAGCCTTTTTTACAGTTTCTACTTTGGTAGGTGCTTTTTTAGCAGAAGTTCCTGCTACCACATCATTTTCATTAATTAATAAACCATCATCAATAATATAATTAATTTTATTTTCATTGGCTACCATTTGTGCCCTATAGCTTTTTCCTGTTCCTGATGGCCCGAATAAAGGCATATACCTTTATATCATCTGTATTTACTAAGCTATTTGCTAAATTGTCAAAAAGTTGCATTTACATGCTCTCCCTTCTTTACTTTTCTATAGTTACAATATGATATAATAAATTTTTCTATAACTGATTTTATTATCTTTTTTTACTTTTTCTTGTATCTGATTCATATTTTTCTTTGCACTGGCTTTATTATTGGCAGCTTCTTTTATTCTAACATTTTTTCTTTACAGATATAAATTTATATCTTTTCTATGAGCTCAATTTTCATAGTATAATTTTTGTATTTTCTTGTAAATTTCTTTTCTTCTATTTGCTTAATCGTATATTTTGTTGTAATTTCTTCTTTTAGTTTAGTATCCTCAAAGCCTTCTATTAACCAAATTCTACCCTGATAATTATCTAGCACTTCTTCTAGGGTAGCTTTAATTTGCATATTGGGCAAAAATGCTTTGTAGGCTTCTTCTACTGGCCAATTTTCCTCGTTATAAAAATAAGACTGATTGCCTATTTCTTCGGAAAGCTCTGTTGTAACTACTGCACCATTAATAGCACCTGAATATACAATAATGTCTCCTTCTTGTATATTTGCTTTCATATAAGTATACCAATTTTTATTTTCTACATCATAGTTTTCTTGTATGGTTTTTATGCAGCTAACACCTGAAACTAATATGATAATGCTACATATGGTAACAACTCGTTTTTTATTTTCGTCCTTTGCCATAAAAAAGGCTAAGCCAAATAATAATATTCCTGTTAAAATAATTAAATATCTATCTAATAAAATAACACTTTTCATAACTAAGGAAATAAGTAATGCAATGATGATAATAGAAACATATATTGTAAAGCACCATGTGGCAGGTTTTCGTTCTTGTTTTTTGGTTTTAAATACTAGATAGGTTATATAGGCATAAAATAAGGTAGTTAATATAATTGGCTCATAAGTAAGGTTTCCTTTGTATTGATGGGTTAGTATTGCATATATGGTTCCTGGAAAGGATAATGAAATCCAAAAGCCTTTTGAAACTCCTTGTAATTGTCTAATAAAAGCTATTAACCATGGTAAATAACAAATTACTTGTATTACAGCTGTTATAATAAATTTGATAAGGTCTTTTTTTCTTGATTTTGCATTTTTACATAAATAGATAAATACTAGTAGGTTTACAATTCCTGCTAGCATTAATCCATAATAATGTGTATAGGCTAGTAATAAACTACTTAAGCCAAACAAAAAGTAGGTTGTTTTTTTTATATTTCCTTGATAAATTCTGTAGGCATAAATTGCCATAAAGCTACCAAGTAACATACCTAGCGCATACATTCTAATTTCATTTGAATACCAAACTGTCATTGGTAAAAATAAGGTTAAAAAAGAAAATAGCAAGCCTGTTTTTTCTCCAAAGTCCTTACGAATATGGGTATAGCCTATCACGCCTAATAATGCCATGGTAATGGCTGAAAATATCCTATATACAATAATATTACTACCAAAAATCAAGTACAATACATGTAAACAGATATAGTACAAAATGGGATGCACATCTGTGCCACCTATTTGCCATATTTCTTTTAAAGGATGTTTTGCCATGGCAACTGAGTAGCTTTCATCAAACCATAAATTGGTATGAAATATAGGCAATAATATTAGAACAATACCAATTATAATAACTATAATATGAATGCTTTTTGTTTTGTTTTTCATTCTTTTGCTCCTTGTCTTTATTGTTATTTGTTACATTTTATCATATAGCAAAATTTTTCACAATATAAACAAGATAATTTTTTAGACTTAAAAGAAAACCAGCTAAAGTTTCTTTTTTAATTTTGTTATTAGGTTCTTTTTTTCCTTAAATGCTATGGGCAAAGTACGACGCGGAATGAATAGTGGTTGAATCTATTGCCGTTATCGCTGCTCGAATAGAACACACCCGCACTGTCAAAATCATTGCCGAAATAGCCTCCACGAAGGAAGAACGGATAGACGGAGTCCACAAAGCGAACATAGTCACCGATGCCATCCGATATTACCTTCACCTTTGTATACCTCCTTCATCCCATCTCCTACTTTGCTTACATTATATATTAATTCTCCATATTTTGTGTCTGTGTTATTGCTATAGGCTGTTTTATATGCATCGCTTGTTCCATTCGTTGTTGCAAAATGCGTTCCACTAGCTGACAAGTAGTCTGTGAAGTAATTTCCTGTGTAATCTTTATTAAATGCTGCCACATGTTCCCA
>CANSJB010000058.1 GCA_947647115.1 uncultured Clostridium sp.
GTGGTACTATTCCAACAGGTTCTAACGATAGCTACAGTGTAAATAATATTTATGATATGGCAGGAAATGCTAGTGACAGGACAATAGAAGCGAGCATCACAGGCTACCGAGTGGTTCGTCGGAGGCGATTACTACTATTCCGGCTCTAGTAATCCGGCTTCTATCAGGTACGACGGCTATCCGACCTACTCTATCAACAGCAACGCTTCTCGCTCCACTTTGATATTGTAACCTGGATACTGATTTACGTAAACTGGAAATGCTAAAATTAATACCTAAAATACAAGAATATATACAATATATGCTAGAGGTGGTATTAAAAATTACCAAGAACAGAAAAGTTTAACATAGGGAATGAATACTATGGCAAAAAACATTAGAAATGTAGTAACAATAATAAAATCTTAAAATCAAAATTGATATGTGAAATTAATTATAAATAATTCCTAGAACTCCATAAGCTACATAAACGAATTACACAAACTTGCATTTTATGTAAAATTATGGTATAATAAAATGTAGGGTAAGGCAGTGCCTTACGAAAAAAATAGAGAAACGGAGATAAGAACAACATGATAAGCGCTAAATTGCATGAAAAGGTATTGAAGGAGTGTGCCGAGCAAGGACGTAACATCCGGGTCTTTCTGATGAATGGTTTCCAGATAGTTGGCTGTCCCACCGGCAGGGTAGACGATGGCAGCCTAGAGATAGAAGCTGACGGCAAGAAAAATTGGATTTTCTTGCACGCTATTTCTACTCTGCAGGAAGTGAAGGACCAGAGCAAAGGGGCTTCTTGGATGAAGGTTACGGAAGGCATGGCAGTAGGACACATGAGATAACTTTTTTTGCAAAAACTCTCTGCTTCAAAAATGCTTTACATTAAAGCATCCCCCATTTTACCAAAAGTAAGGTGGGGGACTTTTTTTAGGAATTTTTCAAAAATAGTTGTAAAATTTATATAGAATTGATATACTAATACTATAAAATTTCGTAAGAAAAAAGGAGGATTTATTATGGAAGAAAATAAAGAAGAAGTAAAAGTAGTAGAAAATGGAGGAGAGGTTGCATTAGAAAACAACACAAATATAAAAATAGCAGATGATGTAATTGCTGTTATAGCAGGAGTTGCAGTATCAGAAGTACCAGGAGTTGCAGAAATGTCTGGTGGATTTGCAGGCGGAATTTCAGAAGTACTTAGTGGAAAGAAAAACTTATCAAAAGGTATTAAAGTAGAATCAGGTGAAAAAGAAACTAAAATAGATGTAAACATTATTGTAGAATATGGTACAAGGATTCCAGATGTTGCATTTGAAATTCAAAACAAGGTAAAAAGTGCTGTTGAAAATATGACTGGTTTAAAAGTAGTAGAGGTAAATGTTCATATACAAGGTGTTAAAACAGAAAATATGGAAATAGCAAATAAAACAGAAAACAATGATTAATTAAAGATAATGGGGCACGGAAAGAGAAATAAGATGCCGTGCCCTGTTATTTATATGCAAAAACAAAAGGAAGGAATTAATAATATATGAAAATTTTAGATAAAATAGGACTAGCTCTTTTTTCTACCTTAATATTAATTATATCTATTATATTATGTTTTATGATTTTTGGTTGGCTAGATATAGATTTTGTACATGAACTTGTAACAAATGCTCTTCATAATGAGATAAGTTCAAACATATTATTAGGGTTAAGTGTCGTATTTATTTTATTAGCAGTAAAATGCATCTTTTTTGATGCTAGTTCGAAACAAGAAATAGACTATAAAAATGGCATCTTACTAGAAAATTCAGATGGTAAATTATTAATTACAAAAGATACTTTAGAAAACTTAGTAAGCAATGTAGTAAAAGGTTTTGAAAGTGCAGAAAATGTAACTTCAAGAGTAGAATTAGATAAGGAAAATAATGTAAAAGTGTATGTTAATTTAAGTGTAAAGGAAAATGCCATTATAAAAGAATTATCTACTAACTTGCAAACCAAAATAAAAACAACCATCAAAAAAACTTCAGACCTAGAAGTAAAAGAGGTAAATATTAAAGTAAAAGATGTAGAACCAAATAAAAATATAGTGCAAGAATAGTTTTGAAAGGAATGGGAAATATTATGGATAGCTTTAAAACATTTTGTAACAAATATGGTGGTGCACTAGTTGGCTTTATCATAGGAGTCATTTTAGCAATTGCACTATTTTGCACAGGCTTATATAAATTTGTAATTGCCATTGCACTCATTATTTTTTGTATTTATGCAGGTAATTATATTCAAGCAAATAAAGAAAGTGTAAAAGAAAAAACAAAAAACTTTATTGACAAATTATAAAAGTAAAAACAATGCGTATTTTGGAAGGAAGAAATAAACATGACAAGAACACAAACTAGAAGGCTGGCATTTGAACTACTATATAGTATAGAAATTCAAAAAGTACAAGGAAAAGAATTAGAAGAACAAATAGCCATTTTCATACAAGAACAAGAAATAGAAAAGCAAGAAGCTAAAAGCTATATTGCAGATATTATCAATGGTATAGAAAACAACAAAGAAGAAATAGTACTACTTATTTCAAAAAATTTAAAAGAAAAATGGGATATTACTAGAATTTCTAAAATAAATCTTACCTTATTAAAATTGGCTATTTATGAAATTAAATATAACCAATTACCTTACAAAGTAGTGGTAAATGAAGTAGTAGAACTTGCCAAACAATATGGTGATGATAACTCAAAATCTTTTGTAAATGGCATATTAGCCAATATTATTAAACAAATCATACCAGCAAATGAGGAGTAAAAAATGACATATGGTACAGCAATTACTGTAAGTGAATTAAATAAATATATCAAAAACAAATTCGAGGATGACGAATATTTTGCAAATATCTTAGTAGAGGGCGAAATCTCTAACTGTAAGCATCATTATACAGGTCATATTTACTTTACCTTAAAAGATGAAAATTCTTTAATTAAAAGTGTTATGTTTAAAACATATACTTCTCATTTAGACTTTAAACTACAAGATGGCATGAAGGTAATGGTACTAGGGAGTGTTTCTGTTTTTGAAAGAGATGGCACCTATCAGCTTTATGCTAAAGCCATGAAACAATTAGGAAAAATAGGTGACTTAAGAGCAGCTTATGAACAATTAAAAGCAAAATTAGAAAAAGAAGGGCTTTTTGACCAAAGCCATAAAAAAAAGATTCCAATGATGCCACAAACCATAGGAGTATTAACTTCTAATACAGGGGCAGTTATTAGAGATATTATTAATGTATCTACAAGAAGAAATCCAAATGTGCATATTCGTTTATTTCCAGTTCCTGTACAAGGAGAAGGTGCAGCACAAAAAATAGCAGATGGTATTTGGTATATGAACCAAAATAAGTTAGCAGATGTACTGATTGTAGCAAGAGGAGGAGGCTCTTTAGAAGATTTGTGGCCATTTAATGAAGAAATGGTAGCAAAGGCAATTTATGCCTCCGATATACCTGTTATATCTGCAGTAGGGCATGAAACAGACTTTACAATAGCAGACTTTGTAGCAGATTTAAGAGCACCTACACCATCGGCTGCGGCAGAACTTGCTGTAACTGATGTAGAACGGTCTAAAACAAGACTTAGCTTTATATCAAAATCGTTTTAAACAAGCCTTGTTAAAAAAAATACAATTGATGAAATTACAATATGAAAAATGTATGGCAAGTAAAAGCTTTGCTTTGCCAATGCAAAAAATACAAGAGCAATACATGATAATTGATAAAATAGTAAAAAATATGGAATATCATATAAAACAAAAGCTAGAAAAAGAAAAAGGGCAAGCACAAAAGTTGATGTTACAATTAGATGCTTTAAGCCCATTAAAAACATTGACAAGAGGATATGCCATTGTTAGTGCTAAAGGAAAAATAGTAAAAAAAGTAGAGCAATTAAAAGCAGGAGAAGAAATAAAAATTTGTATGCAAGATGGAGAAAAAGATGCGAAAATTCTATAAAAGGAAGAGGGAATAAGAAATATGAGTAAAGCAATGAGAAATACGATTATTGTAATTGCTATTGTACTATTAATATTTGCTATTATATTTGCAGTATATACCCATGTTCAAACTAAGCCAATGAATGCTAATACACAAGGGAAAAATATTTTAGCAGATGCTAACACTGGGCTAGAAAATATGCTGGGAAATATTTTTCAAGAAAATAATACACTGATAAATGAGCCACAAACCAATAGTGTACAAGAAAACGATAACAATAACCAAACATCTACTCCAACAATCGATGACAACCAAACAACTCCAAGGGAAAATAAAGCAATTGAACTAGCAAGACAGCAATGGAAAAAAGACATGGGAAGCTTAGAGGATATATCTTTTAATGTTAGTATTCAAAGCGATGGAAAATATGGTGTAACAGTATATGATACCACCACAACACGTTCTATACTATTTTATATTGTAGATGTAGATAGTGGTATAGTAAAAGAAAGATAATTAAAAGGAAAGGAGAACAGAGAATAGTTAAAAAACTTAGTATCTGGCTTAGCTATGGCAAATAAAAAAACAAAATTAGATTTTGAACAAACTATAACACAACTAGAACAAATAGCAAAACAACTAGAAAAAGGAGACTTAAGTTTAGAAGATTCTGTAAGCAAATTTGAAGAGGGAATGGAATTATCAAAACAATGTAATAATCTTTTAGAAAGTGCACAAAAAAGAATTACGATTTTATTAAAAGAAGAGGACGATAGCTTAAAAGAAGAAAATTTTATACAGGAAGAGGAATAAGGATAAATGATTAAGGGGATATGGGAATTTATAATGAATTATAAATATATAGTTGTACCATTTGGAGTATGGTTTGGAATACAACTATTTAAACTATTGTATGACTTAGTAGTTACGAAAAAATTTAATTTTAAAAGAATTTTACAAGCAGGAGGAATGCCAAGTTCTCATTCTGCAGTAGTTGTAGCTTTAACTACCATGATTGCAAAAGAACAGCGGTATTACATCACCGTTATTTGGCGTATCTTTAATTTTTTCGTTTATTGTTATGTATGATGCAGCAGGTGTTAGGAGAGCTGCAGGAAAACAGGCAAAATTATTAAATAAAATTGTAGAAACACCAGGACTTACTAGCCTTCAAGTTTCTGAAAAATTGGTAGAGGTATTAGGTCATACCCCAATACAAGTATTTGTAGGAGCTTTTATAGGGGTACTGGTTGGACTTGTTTTTTAGAATAAACTTAAAAAATACAAGAGAAAAGATAATTAGAAAGAGAAACTATAAAATACGTAATACAAAAAAAGGAGAAATTTTAGATGGAAGATATACAAATAGCAAGAAATACAAAACTAGAACCAATAAAAGAAATTGCGCAAAATATAGGCTTATCAGAAGATGACATAGAGCAATACGGGAAATATAAAGCTAAAATTATGCCTACTGTATATAAAAAAATGAAAGATAAGCAAGATGGTAAATTAATTTTAGTAACAGCTATTAACCCAACACCTTTAGGGGAAGGAAAAACAACCATGGCAATAGGTCTAGCAGATGGCTTAAGAAAAATTGGAAAAAATGCTATTTTGGCATTAAGAGAGCCATCTTTAGGACCTGTTTTTGGTATTAAAGGTGGTGCTACAGGTGGAGGCCATAGCCAAATTGCACCAATGGAAGATATTAACCTTCACTTCACAGGAGATATTCATGCAATTACCTCAGCGAATAACTTACTTGCTAGTATGATAGATAACCATATTTATTTTGGGAATGAATTAGGGTTTGATAAAGTAGTTTGGAAAAGGTGTGTAGACTTAAATGATAGACAATTAAGAAAAGTAGAGACTGGCTTATCTGAAGAAAAAAATATTGTACCAAGAATGGATGGCTTTGATATTTCAGTAGCTTCTGAAATTATGGCAATTTTTTGTCTAGCTACTGATATTAATGATTTAAAAAGAAGAATTGGTAATATTATAGTAGGTTACACAAAAGAAAATAAGCCAATTACAGCAAAAGATTTAAAGGCTCAAGGTGCTATGACAGTATTATTAAAAGATGCTTTCAATCCAAATTTAGTACAAACCTTAGAAAAAACGCCAGCAATTGTACATGGAGGGCCATTTGCCAATATTGCACATGGCTGTAATAGTGTTACTGCTACAAAACTTGCTTTGAAATTAGGAGATTATGTAGTAACCGAAGCAGGGTTTGGGGCAGACTTAGGAGCAGAAAAATTTTTAGATATTAAATGTAGAAAAGCAAATTTAAAACCAGATGTAGTTGTTTGTGTAGCAACCATGAAAGCTTTAAAATATCATGGTGGAATGCCAAAAGAAGATATAAAAAAAGAAAGCATAACCTATTTACAAAGAGGTTTTGAAAACTTAGAAAGGCATGTAGATAACCTAAAAAATCGTTATGGACTAAATGTAATAGTTGCTATTAATAAATATACCCATGATACCCAAAATGAAATAGATTTTTTAAGAAAAAAGTTGCAAGAAAAAGGAATTGAGCTAAGTTTAGTAGAAAGTTGGGAAAAAGGTGGAGAAGGCGCAAAAGACTTAGCAAACCAGATTGTAAACTTGGTAGAAAAAACATCTCATTTTAAATTTGCATATTCCTTAGAAGAAACCATAGTAGAAAAAATAAAAGCAATAGCACAAAAAGTATATGGAGCAACTGAGGTAGAATTTACCAAAGAAGCAGTAGAAAAGATACAAGAAATAGAAAAATTAGGTTATAGTAATTTGCCAGTATGTATAGCAAAAACACAGTATTCTTTTTCAGATGACCCAAAAAACTTAGAATGTAAAGAACCTTTTAACATTCACGTACAAGATGTAATATTAAAAGCAGGAGCAGAATTTATTGTAGTGATAACAGGCAAAATTATGACAATGCCAGGACTTCCTAAAGAACCAGCAGCACAAAAAATTGATTTAGATGAGAACCAAGATATTATAGGAATTTTTTAAGTAAAATAGTATAAATACACCAAAACTGGTTAAAATAACAATAAAATAATCAGAAAGTGGTGTATTTTTATGTTTAAAAGCAAAAAAATAAAGATGATAGTAGTTCTTAGTTTTATATTTACTCTATTTATTTCCTATAATATATTTTTCAGAAATAATCAAATAGAGGCCTTATCTAAATATGGTTCAAGAGGAGAAGAAGTAAGGCAAATACAAACTAAATTAAAAAGATGGGGATATTATAAAGGCAATGTAGATGGGATATATGGTAGTCAGACACAGTCAGCAGTAAGATATTTTCAGTCCAAAAATGGACTAAAAGTAGATGGAATCGCAGGAAAAAATACTTTAGCAGCTATGGGGATTTTTAATTCTTCTACTTCTTCAGGAGGTTCTGGTTCTAGCAACTCAAATGACTTGAATTTATTAGCAAGAGTAGTGTATGGAGAGGCAAGAGGGGAAAGCTACACAGGGCAAGTGGCAGTAGCAGCAGTTGTATTAAATCGTGTAAGACATAGCTCTTTTCCCAATAGCATTTCAGGAGTAGTATATCAAAGTGGTGCCTTTGATGCTGTATCAGATGGGCAAATTAATTTAACACCAAATGCAACTGCAAAAAAAGCAGCACAAGATGCCTTAAATGGGTGGGACCCAAGTTATGGAGCAATTTATTACTTTAATCCAAGTACAGCAACTAATAAATGGATATGGTCAAGACCAATGACAGTTACAATTGGTAAGCATAGATTTTGTAAGTAAAAATAGTTCCTTTTTCTGGTCTATTGGTTTTTTACAGTTTTAGTATGTCTATATAGCCAGTATAGTAAAGATTTTAGTAAATATTTTAAAAAAGTTGCAAATAAAAAACAGGTATGATATAACATAAATGTATTAAGTTACACAAAAAGGTATTGAAATAAATACTATATGGTGCAAAACAGAAAATATAAAAATGATACAAAAGGGAAAGTTAATAAAGAAATACAATGGAGGAAAAAGTAAATGAGGTTAAAAGAAAATATGGAAAATAAGGAAGTAAAGAAAAGTATTCGAGAAATAGTAAACAAGCCTCAAAAAATAGAAAAAGACAGTAAACAAAATCAAGGTATTACCCTAATAGCTTTAGTGGTTACAATCGTGGTTTTGCTCATATTAGCAGGAA
>CANSJB010000059.1 GCA_947647115.1 uncultured Clostridium sp.
TTTGTAACATTTTTATGCAATATCTGGTATCTGTACAATTTTGTTTTCTTTTAAGCTTTTTTGTACATCTATGACTCTTTGGTTTTCAGAGCCTCTATATTTTAATTTTGGGTTTCTTTTTTCATCTACATATTGTCCATCAACTAGTACATCTATGTATTTTAGTATTTCTTTTTCTTTTAAATCTCTGTCAAATAAAAAACCTGACCATACCCATAGGGTTTTACTAGGAAATTTTTCTTTGAATGCTTTGGCAAGTTCCAAGGTTCCTTCTATATTAAATGGATGCATTGGTTCTCCCCCTAATATAGAAAGTCCTTTTATATTTTCATCTTGACATAGGTTTAATATTTGTTCTATGATTTCATAGTTAAATTCTTGCCCACCTGTAAAGTCATGTGTTTCTGGGTTAAAGCAGTTTTTACAGTTAAAGGTACATCCTTGCATAAAGATAGACACTCTGACCCCTGGTCCATTGGATATGTCCATTTTTCTAATTTTGTTATATCTCATTTTTATTTTCCTTTCTAATGATTCATGGTATTTATAGAAAAAAACTATATATTGCTATGCTTTCATAGGTAGCAGCTAGTAATATATAGTTTTTGAATACATATATTTTATCAATTATTTAAACGGCTTGTTTTTCTTGGTTACTTGCTACTACTTGTGCATCTTTGTTGTCTACATGTAGTACTCTTTCTTTGATTTCTTGTGTTCTTCCTTTGTTCCAAAATTGGCTTCCGATATAACCACAGGTTCTTCTTGCTACATTTAATGTGTCATGGTTTTTGTTGCCGCAGTTTGGGCAATACCATTCTAGGTCTTCGTCTATTAATATTTCTCCATCAAAGCCGCATTCTTGGCAGTAGTCTGATTTTGTATTTAGTTCTGCATACATGATGTTATCATAAATGAATTTCATTAGTTGTAGTACTGCTTCTATGTTGTTTTGTAGGTTTGGTGTTTCTACATAAGAGATAGCTCCTCCTGGACTTAGGCGTTGGAATTCGCTTTCTAGTTTTAGTTTTGAGAAGGCGTCTATTTCTTCAAATACTGGTACATGGTATGAATTTGTAATGTAATCTCTATCTGTAACTCCTTCTACTATTCCAAATCTTTTCTTTAGACATTTTGCAAATTTGTATGTAGTTGATTCAATTGGTGTACCATATACACTGTAGTCCATGTTTTCAGCTTCTTTCCATTCTTTGCATTTGTCGTTTAGTCTTTTCATTACTTTTAGTGCAAAATCTTTTCCTTCTCCATTATCTGTATGGCTATGTTGTGTCATGTATTTTACACATTCATATAGTCCTGCATAACCTAGTGATATGGTTGAATAACCACCATGTAATAAGTCGTGTATGCTTTCTCCTTTTTTTAGTCTTGCAAGTGCTCCATGTTGCCATAGTATTGGTGCTACATCACTAGTTACTTTGCTTAATCTTTCGTGTCTAATTTGTAGTGCTTTATGGCATAACTCTAATCTTTCATCATATATTTTCCAGAATTTATCCATGTCTTGTTTAGATGATAGGGCTACATCTACTAAATTAATAGTTACAACACCTTGATTAAATCTTCCATAGTATTTTGGTTTATTTGTTTCTTCATCGACATATGGTGTTAGGAAAGAGCGGCATCCCATACATGGATAGCAATTTCCATTTCCATTTTTGTCTTTTTTAAATTCTAACATCTTCTTTTCTGATATATAGTCTGGTACTAGTCTTTTTGCTGTACATTTTGCAGATAATTCTGTTAGATACCAATATTTACTATCTTCTGTAATGTTATCTTTTTCTAATACATATAATAGTTTTGGAAAGGCTGGTGTTACATATACGCCTTTTTCGTTTTTGAAGCCTTCTATTCTTTGTCTTAGAAATTCTTCAATTATCATAGCTAGTTCTTCTTTGTATTCTTTTGTCTCTCCTAAATACATACATACAGATAAAAATGGCGCTTGTCCGTTGGTGTTAGTCATAGAGTTTACTTGATAATTAAATGTTTGTACTCCATCTGCAACTTCTTTTTTAGTGTCTTGTTTTGCATATTCTATACATTGTGTTTCTGATAAGCCTCTGTTTTTATATTTTTTATAATATCTATCATAACTGCTTTTTACAAATGGTGCTACATGAGCAAGTGATACAGTTGCTCCTCCATAGGTAGATGAGGTAACACCTAATATAATTTGTGTTGCTATTGTCATGGCTGTTAGAAATCTATGTGGTTTTTCTATCATAACACCATTCATAATAGTACCATTTTGTAGCATGTCTTCTAGATTGATAAGTTCACAGTTCGTTAGGGCATTTTGGGCAAAGTAGTCTGCGTCATGAAAGTGGATGATTCCCTCATCATGTGCTTCTACAATTTCTTTTGGTAGTAGAAATCTTCTTGTGATATCTGTACTAGTGATTCCTGCTAAGTAGTCTCTTTGTGTGGTTACTACTTTTGCATTTTTGTTTGAGTTTTCACTATTCCAGTATTCACTTTCTCCATCTATTAATTCTTTGATAGATTGGTCTGTTGTGTTTGCTTTTCTAACAAGTTCTCTTGTATAACGATATGTAATATATTTTTTAGCTAATAGATATTTTCCATTTTCCATTAGTTTTTCTTCTACAATGTCTTGGATGTCTTCTACTAAGATTCTTTTTTTATCTAAGCTTTCTACATATTCAATAATTCCTTGAATTTCTTCTTTGCTTGCTCTTTCTTTTGGTTTTACCTCAGCATTTGCTTTATTGACTGCTGCTATTATTTTTTGTCCGTTGAAATCAACATTTTGGCCATCTCTTTTGATTACTTTCATTGTTTTGTCCCCCTACTTTTTTCATTCTCTTGTATTTTTTACCCAAAATACGTTTTTGATTTTGTGTATGTCATTATATTATCTTATCATTTTGATAATGTCAAACTTGTAGTTTTTATGTTTTCATGGCTACTTTTTACTTATTTCATGCAGGTTTTAGGTTTTTGCCAAAAAGCTAAGCAGTTGCCTTTATGTCATTTTTTTATGCTTTTTTTACGCCTTTTGTGTCTTTCATTTTTTTTAAAAAGAAATATTACATTTTTGTTACAATTTTGTAAAAATGCGTTTATCTGCTATGTTTTTTCCATTTTTTCCTATTTCATTTTTGGTTTTTTCGTTGATATTTCAATTGATTTGTTTCGTATATTTTTTTGCAATTCGGGGTATAATATTTTTAGGTGAAAAATTTGAGAAATAAAAAAAATGATTTTACAAAAATTTTAATTACTGGAGCAGGTACTGGTTTTGGTAAATTGGCAGCAATTGCTTTAGCCAGTAGCGGTTTTCACGTTTTGGCCACCGTTAAAAACAAGGATGAAATCGCTTTTTTTGAAAAAATGGTTATTTCGAAAGGTTTAAAAATCGATAGTTTTTGTTTAAATATTTTAGATGAAAATGACCGTAAAATGATTTCAGATTTTGACGTTGACATTTTGGTATGTAATGGTGCAATTGGTGATTCTGGAAGTGTGGCTGAAGTAAGTGTAGATAAAATACGAAAAGTGTTTGATACTAACGTTTTTGCGCATTTAGATTGTATCCAAATTGCTTTAAAAAATATGATTGAAAAAAAGAGGGCAGGACGTATTATTATTGTCTCTTCTTTAGTTCGGTCGTATTCCCATGCCATTTCTTTCTCCTTATTGTGCTAGTAAGTTTGCTTTAGATTGTTTTGGTACTTGTTTGAGACAGGAGATGAAAGTTTTAAATAAGCTTACCAAAACTAAGATTGATGTTTGTTTGATTGAGCCAGGGGCTTATGCTACTCGGTTTTAATAAAGAAAATAATGAGAAAAAATATGAGTGGATGTATGATAGTTCTTATTTTGATGGAAATGTAGATAAAATTCGCTTATTAGAAACTAAAATATGGAATTTTTTAGAGCAAAAGCCGTATCATGCTATTGTAAGGCAATATGTTAAGGCTGCTACTGATAAGCATCCTAAAAAGCGCTATAGTAGTCCTTGGTGGCAAACTGCTTTGGTGCAGCTTGGAAGAATTTTTGGTATGTAGTTTTTATTTGTTAAAAGCACATACCATTCCCCTTTTGGTTTTGTATGTGCTTTTATTGGTTATTATTATTTTACTTCTTCTATTGCCTTTTGAGCATAAGTGTTATTTACTACTTTGGTATAGTCTGCTTGTTTTTCTAGTTCTCCTGCTTCTTTCATAACAGTTTGTAAAAGGTTAAATGCTTCTTCTTTTAATACTGGGGTATCTTTCCAAGCATCTATGTCCATATAACTTTGAATAGATGCTTCTAGCATAGCTAAATCTGTGTCTGGGAAGAAGTCCTTTATGTTTTGTGCAATTTCTTTAGCTGTATGTGTTTTTACATATTTTTGACCTTTATAAATAGCGTTTGTAAAGCTTTGAATGGTGTCTTGGTTTTGTTGAATATAGCTTTTTTTAGCAAAGTATGCTGTATATGGTATTTCTCCTGATGCTTCTCCTACTGAGGCTACTACATAACCTTTTCCAGCTTTTTCTGTCATAGATGCTGTTGGCTCAAATAGTGTTACATATTCAGCATCTCCTCCTGCAAAGGCACCTGCCATTAGGTCGAATTTGATGCTATCATCTAAGTTTACGTCTTTTTGTGGGTCAATACCGTTTTTCTTTAGCACATATTCAAATGTCATGTATGGTACGCCACCTTTTCTACCTGGTATTACTGTTTTTCCTTTTAAGTCTTGCCAGCTAAAGTTATCTGTTTTTTGTTTGCTTACTAGGAATGCTCCATCTTTTTGTGTCATTTGTGCAAAAACTTCTGCATAGTCTTCTTTTCCTTCGTTATATACATATATGGCAGCTTCTGGTCCTGCAAAGCCAATGTCGCTTTGACCTGCTAATACTGCTGTCATTACTTTGTCTGCACCTTGCCCTGTAGTTAGTTCTACTTTTAAGCCTTCTTGTTCAAAATAGCCTTGGCTAATGGCAATATATTGAGGGGCATAAAATACAGAACGGGTTACTTCATTAACTTGGATAGTTTTTAACTCTTGTGTTGTTTTGTCTGGTTTATTTAAGAAAATGTATGTTGTAATTCCAATTGCTACTATGGCAATTGCAAGTATGATGATTAGAATTTTTTTCATGATAGTTTTCCTTTCTTTTTATTTATTTTCATTTTTCATGCCAAAGGAGATTTGTTTGTATTTTGGCATGTTATTTTTCATTTTTCTACTATTTAATATACTTTTTCTCCATTAAATAGTTTTGTATGCAATTTATTTTGTTTTTGATATTTTTTTCATGACTACTTTTTCTAGTAGTACAATGGCTTCATAAATAACTGCTGCTACAATAGCTAATATGATTACTCCTGTCATAACTAAGTCTAGTTGGAAAACCTGACCTCCATATACAATAAGGTAACCGAAGCCCTGCTTTGGATACTAGAAATTCTCCTGTAATAACTCCTACTAAAGATAAACCTATATTTACTTTTAGGGAATTAAAAAATGTAGCAATATTAGCAGGTATAATAATTTTGGTTAGTATTTGCCACTTGCTTGCATTAAAAGTTTTTGCCATTTTAATGAGTTCTTTATCTGTGTTTAAAAATCCATTTAAAATTTCTAACACAGTTACAATTAAGGAAATTGCGATGCTTTTCTGCTGACCACTTTTGAATCTTTTTTAATAGACTTCCTAGTGTGAGAGTCCAAAAATAACCTTTTATTACTTTCACTAATTTTAGTATTTAATAGACTGATTTCTACCTCCTTTCCATTCCCTCTCATATCTTCTATTAAAATTCTTAAGATATCTTTTTTGGATTTTAGGTCTAACTCGTCAAATTTTTCAAAATAGTTTTCCATCACATTTAAAACCATAGATGCTACCATACTTTCTTTATTTTCTATATAATTTGTGCTTTCACTTTCCATATTTTCTAGTTCCTTTTGTATTTGGTTATTTCTTTTCTTTAGTTTCTTTAATTCTGTATTTACAAAGTGCACTATTTCCATATCCATATATTTTAGTTTGTTTACAAGATTTTTGATTTCTTTGTTATTTCTTTTTAATTCTTTTTCTAATTCTTCTTGCTTTTCTTTTTTACTATTTTTGTATTTTGTAATAATCATTTTTTCTAGCTCTTTACAAATTTCAGAACTAGGCACCACCATTTCTTTTAGTTTTTGCATTACTAATTTATCTAAGGTCTGACCTGTTATGTTTTTACCTTGACATCTTTTCCCTCTACTTTTTTCTTTTAGCTCACAGGTATAATAAAATCTTTCTCCTTCTGATATCTTAGGTCTCATATAAGAACCACATTGTTTGCAATGCAATATTCCTGAAAATAAAAAATCATGTTTTTGGTCTGCCCTATACCTTTTTTCTTTATTCTTTTCTAATAATTCTTGTACTTGTATCCAAGTTATGCCAGATATGGCTGGCTTGTGTAATCCTACTGCTATAATCCAATCTTTCATCTCTTTGTCTTTATTAGCATCTTTTTTTCCATAGCCCATTAGCCCAAATTTACCATCAAATTTTGCTTTATTCCCTTCGGCATATACTTGTATACCTTTAGAGCCCAAATACTCCAAAATATCCTGATCATTTGCGCTATAGATTGGATTTGTTAGAATTGCTCTTAATGTACTTACAGAAAAATCAATCCCGTTTCTTGTCTGTATTTTATTTTGCAAAAAATAGCTTTCCAGTTTGTTTAAACTTTTTATCTCTAAAAACTTCTCATATATTAATCTAACTATCTTAAATTCTTCTTCCATCTCCACTAATTTGCAAGCTGTCTTTTTCTTTTTTTCAATTTCTCCTTCTTTATTTTCTTCATAAATTTCCATTAAGCTAATTCGCTTAGAAGAAAAACCTAAGGGAGTTGGTCCACCAAGCCACCTACCTGTTTTAGCAAGTTCAATCATATTGTCTCTAATTCTTTCTGCTATCACTTCTCTTTCTAATTGTGCAAATACAGATGCAATATACATCATGGCACGTCCCATAGGTGTTTTTGTATCAAACTGTTCTTTTATGGATATAAAGCTTGTTCCAAGATTGGTTATTTTGTTCATTAAATTAGAAAAGTCTGCAATGTTTCTACTAATTCTGTCTAATCGATAACAAATCAGTATATCAAATGGTTTGTTTTCTTCTTCTATCAAAAATTTCTTAAAGTTTGGTCTATCAATATTCCCACCAGAAAATCCCTCATCTTCAAATACTGCAATTTCTATATCGTATTCGTTATCTGGATAATGGCTTTTGATATAACTTTTGGCAAGTTCGATTTGGTTACCTACTGACTCACCTTTTTCGCTATATTTTGATTTTCTTGAATAAATAGCAATTCGCAAGTTTTCTTTCACTTAAATAAACTCCCCTTTTTTGTCCATCTTAACTTCACTTTTCTATATGTTCAAGCTTTTTTACAGCTTCCTTTCTTATTTGTTCTTTTAAAGGATACTCTACCTTTAAATCTTCTATATAGTATTTTATAAGTAGTGCTTTAACAAAAGCTAAATTATAAATACTATTTTCCGAACTTTGTATTTTTATCTCCATTTTATTCCCCCAGTAAAATGTATGATGCTCTCTACTTTTTATTACCATCTATACTTACCTCTTGTGCAACTTTTTACTAACATATTTTTAGCATAAAGTAGGGTTTGTGGCTTTTCTACTTATTAAGAAAACTTTTTATTTTTAAAATGGGGAAAATTTCAAGAAATTCTTTAAATATTTTTAAAACTCAAAAAAATAAAGTCCAAAGTGGACTTATCAATAATGTTTTCAAATGATACTGAATTATTGTATATATTCTTAATTGTTTTAGGCATACTTCTTCACCTCTAGTGATTTAATAAGCCCTCCTAAAATTTTTCCAATTTCAGTTAATAACTCATTGCTATACTTATATCTCTTTTCATCTATCCATTTTTGATTATACATGATTCTTATACAAATTCTTTGATAACCTATATTACTATGAATATAAAAAGAAGGAGAGACTTTGAAATTTCAAAGTTCTCTCCTCCTAAGTTTGTGTCTAGAAACAAGTTCGGATAGTTTTACAGTGTCAAGTAGCTACTTGATATAAAGCGTGA
>CANSJB010000060.1 GCA_947647115.1 uncultured Clostridium sp.
TTTGGATGATTTTAATATTGTTTTTAAGCAACAAAAAAATCAACCAGATTTTATTATTTTCTGATTGATTTTTGTATCTCTCTGTTCTATAAAAAGTTCGAACAGATACGTCATTGGTGTGCCTGACCGGAATTGAACCAGCGACCCCTCGCTTAGGAGGCGAGTGCTCTATCCTACTGAGCTACAGACACATTTTTACAAAATCTATTATACGACATTTTTTGGTTTTTAGCAAGTAATTTTCATGCAACTTTTTAGAAATTCCTTTGCTGCATCTTGACTACTTGTGGTATAATTTTTAAAAGAAGGGAGAAGAGAAAGTGTTATAAAGTTTGTAATTTACACTTTCAGAGTTTATAATATGCAACGTATTTTAAGTTATTTAAGAAAAACCATTGAAAATTATCATATGATTGAGCAGGGGGACAAAATAGCAGTTCGGACTTTCTGGTGGTAAAGATTCTTTTACATTACTTATGGGGCTAAAAGCTTTGCAAAGATTTTACCCAAAGCAATTTGAAATAATGGCAGTTAGTGTGAATCCTGGCTTTGATTATTTTGATTCTAATTTTTTAAAACGTAGATGTGATGAGATTGGTGTACCTTTTGTAGAGGAAATTTCGTATATTAAAGAAATTGTTTTTGATATTAGAAAAGAGCAAAATCCATGCTCTTTATGTGCTAATTTGCGTAGAGGAATTTTAAATTCTGTAGCTATAAAACAAGGGTGTAATAAAATTGCCTTAGGGCATAATCAAGATGATAGTTTAGAAACCTTTTTACTTAATTTTTTATATGCAGGTAAACTTTCTACTTTTGCGCCTATTAGTTATATGGACCGTTCTAAAATTACTTTAATTAGACCTTTTATCGATACACCTGAAAAAGAAATAAAAAAGTTTGTCAAAAGAAACCATATTGAAGTTATGCAAAAGGTTTGCCCAATGGATGGTGTTTCAAAGAGGGAAGATATGAAAAATATGATTTTAGATTTAGAAAAGAACTTGCCAAATGTTAGAGCCAACATGGTTGGAGCCATTAAGAGAGCGAATATCAATGGATGGAAACAGTAAAATAAGTTAAAAGGAATGTAATATCTAAGATTCAAATTTTGAATTTTAGTTTTACATTCCTTGTGTTTCTTTTTTATTCTATCATTTGTTTGATAGCATTTTCTATTTTTTCTAACATTTTATCTGCCTCTTCTAAACTAGATGCTCTTGTTCCCATATAAAATTTGATTTTTGGTTCTGTGCCAGATGGGCGTACACAGCACCAATTATCTCCTTCTAAATTATAATATAATACATTTGATTTTGGCAGATTTGTGTTACTTTCTTGTTTTGTTAGCATATTATAAATCTTTTGAAGTTGGTAATCTCCAAAGGATATTACTTTTTTACCTGCAATTTCTTCTTGTGGATGTTGCCTCATAGTTTCCATTATCTTTTTGATTTGATTTGCTCCTTCGGCACCTTTTAATGTAATAGAAAATTGCTTTTCTTTATAATAGCCATATTTTTCATAAATAGCAAGCATAGCATCCCATAGGGTCATGTTTTGCTTTTTATAATAACAAGCAGCTTCACATAAGGTCATAACTGCTACAATGCCATCTTTATCTCTTGCATGTGTGCCAATAATACAGCCATAACTTTCCTCATAAGAGTATAAGCATTCATATATATTGTTATTTTCTTCAAAACCTCTTATAATTTTTGCAATATTTTTAAAACCTGTTAGGGTTGAAAATAGTTTAACATTGTAATAGTTTGCAATAGCGTCAGTTAGGTTAGATGATACAATTGTTTTAATAATAGCACCATTTTGTGGCAAAGTATTATTTTGCTTTTTTTGTGACAAAATATATTCTGCAATTAAATTTCCAGTCATATTTCCATTAAACTGAACATAATCTCCTGTTTTGATATCTTTTGCATATACACCTAATCGATCAGCATCTGGGTCATTAGCTAAAATAATATCTGCCTCTTTTTGTTTTGCAAGTTCTAATGCTAGTTGAAAAGCTTTAGGGTCTTCTGGATTAGGATAACTTACTGTTGGAAAATTACCATCTGGTTTTTCTTGCTCTTTTACAGTATATACATTTTCAAAACCAAGTTCTTTTAAAATAGTTTGTACTAAAGCATTGCCTGTACCATGTAATGGAGTATATACTATTTTAATATTCTTTTGATTTTCATCAATTGCTTTTTGATTTACAACTAATTTTTTTAATTCTTGTATATATTTCTCATCTATTTCTTTTCCAATGATGTGATGTAAGCCTTGTTTAATAGCTTGGTCTTCTTCCATTGTTTTAATAGTAGTTAAGTCTGTTATGTTATTTACATGTTCTATAATTTCTTTGTCTGTTGGTTCTACAATTTGTGCACCATCTTCCCAATATACCTTGTAGCCATTATATTCTGGAGGATTATGACTTGCTGTTATAACAATACCTGCTATTGCATTTAAATATCTTACAGCAAAGGAAAGCTCTGGTGTTGGTCTTAAGTCTTCAAATAGATAAGTTTTTATACCATTGGCATTTAGACATAAGGCAGCTTGTTTGCTAAATTCTTTTGACATTTTTCTAGAATCATAGGCAATAGCTACACCTCTATTTTGACCGTTTTTTTGAATAATATAGTTTGCTAGTCCTTGTGTAGCTTTGGTTACAGTATAGCGATTCATTCGATTGGTACCAATTCCAATGATTCCTCTTAGACCAGCAGTTCCAAATTCTAAATCTTTATAAAATCTATCTTGTATTTCTTTTTCATCTTGTTGTATTTGTTCTAACTCTTTTTTGTCTTCCTCACTAATAGCTGGGTTTTCTAACCACTGTTTATAGTTTTCTAAATACTTTTCCAATTTTCTTCTCCTCATTCATTTTTTATTTTTATGAAATATGGTGAAAGTCATTATATAACTTTCTTGCAGTTTCAGGGCTATCTATTCCTTCGGCATTTTTCACTGGTGCAAATTCTTCTTCTCTTTTTACTCTTAAAATGCTCATACTATTTGCTGTGCTAAATGCATCAAAGATAAAAGCTTCAAATTTATAAGCATTTGGTTCTTCAGGTTTTACTAATTCTCCATTTTCATTTATATAGTTTGCCTTTTTAAATGCTACATGATAGGGTAATTTATTTTGACTTATTTTTTCTAACATATCTATATGAAATTGATTGCACAAAATGTGTGATTCTCCATATAATAAGTCTCCAGAAGCATCTGTGGCTTGTGCTAGTTCATCAGAAATTTCTGTATATTCTATTACATTTGGTCTACCATCTTTTTTACAAAATACACCTACTTTTTCTTGTGGATTTGCTTTCACAACACTTTTTCCACCTGCTAAATTACCTTGTTTGATTAATAAACCTGTCAGCACAGGATCTACCATTTTGACTAATATATTATCAACGCCTCCTATAAATGCCCATTCTATATGCTTTTCTTTCATGTCATATAAAATGCCGTTTTTCCTTAAAGACTCAAAAATACCACCATGTCCATCTGGTGCTTGTTTAATCATTTTGTTTTCATCTAGTAAAATTTTGCCATCCAAATTTAGCATTGGCAAGGTTCCTTGTTTGAAAAAAGTAACTGCTGTTTTTGGGTAACCAAAGTAATTATTTTTTTCAAAAAATTCTATGGTTGCTTCATGGTTTTCATTACTAGTCATTAGATACCATGGAATGTCTACTTGGTATTTTTCTTTTGCTTGTTTTAAGGTATCACATAAAATCTCAAATATAGATTTATGTGATGGCAGTCCTAGGTCATAAGTGCCTTTAGGCCCTGAATGGCCAAGTCTAGTACCTTGTCCACCAGCCATAGTTACAACAGCTAGTTTTCCGCTCTTTATTGCGTCTTCTCCTAATTTTGTATATTCTTCTAGCTGCTCATTGGATAAGTCTGCTTTTACAGTATGGGCGATAGGCTCTATTTTGCATTGTGTAAAATCAGCTTTCGTTTTTGTACTTTCATATAAGTCTTGTATTTGTTTAAAGTCCATGGTTAAAACTTCATTTAATAAGTCATTTTTGTTTTGGTCTGAAAGTTCATTAAAGAATTGTAAAACATGTTGTTGTCCACACTTTTCAAGTGTTTGTTTGGCAATTAATAATTTTTCTTCCATATTTTTTTCCTTTCTTCTAAGCCTTGTATTTGTACATTTTTAAGGCTTTTGATTTTTACCATTGTATAGTATATACAAGCAAATGTCAATATGAAGTTAGGGGGAAAGGGGAGATGGAATTTGCAAAAATACTGAAAACAAATACTTGACAAAAAACAAAAAATGAATTAATATAATATTAACTTATAGATTAATGTTATATCGATAAGTTTTATTTTAAAATTGAAATCTAAACATTCATATTCTTTGAAAGTTTTTTCTTAAAAATAGTAAGTGTAGAGCAATTTATTATTTTCCCACCTTTTTCAAATGCAATTTAAATACAGTATAAAGTTTAGAAAGGAAGTAAAAGAATGGACTTTTTAAATATGAATTTTAGTGAGCTTTTTATGCAAAAACACGGAAAAGAAGTAGTTAACAAAATAAAAAGGCAAATAAAAAAAGAATGTGGTAATGATATCAACCAAAAACAAATAGAAATGATTTTTAAAATAGCATATTTAAGCTTTTGGGGCTTACCAAATATTGCTATACAACAGCTATTACAAGACTATTTGCCAGGTAAGCCAATAGAGGTAGAAGAGGTATGTGATACCCATAAAAAATCAATTAATCAAATACAAAAATATATGCAAGAGGCTATTTTTGGGTAGTTTTATTTAAGTAACTTTTAACAGTACAGATACATTTGTAATATACCATGGCTTCTTCTGGGTTACTGATATTAATCATATGATGTAAATTTTCTATTGGTTTAAGGTTTTTGTTTTCTTCTATACCATATAAAATGTAATTAATATCTACTCCAGTAGCTGACACTATTTTATTTAAACATTCTAAACTTAGTAAAAATTCTCCTCTTTCAACTTGACCAATGTATCTTTCTTTTAAATCACATCTTTGTGCAAATTTTGATCTACTCTCTTCAAATATTTCCTCTCTAATTTTTCTGATTCTAGTTCCAATCAAGATTTTATCCAATACCATAATTGCCTCCTATATATCCTAATTTATCCATATCTATTGTAGCTGTTTTTAAGCAAACAGAACATACCTTAGTAGGTTAAACTTTCACCACCTGTTAAAGTATACTTTACTGGTAAATATAGCTATTCGACATAATTATACAAAATGCAACACTTTTATATGAAAATCATTAAAAAAAATAACATGGATTTTTATTAAAAGTTGCTATATAATTATATTGTTAAATTATACTAATATAGTACAATTGCAAATTTATTATGAAAATAAAAAGTAGGTGATTAAGATAAAACAAAGACTTAATATCTTTATAGATGAAAGTGGGGACTTTGGATTTGTAGATGGAAGTTCAGAACTATATGCAGTATCTTTTACAATACACCAAAGCGATAAGCCTATAACAAATGAATTACAATATTTAAATGATAGTTTAAATAAACAAAACTATAATGGAATGTTACATTTAGCTTATTTAATAGCGAAAAGAGATGATTATTCTTCATTTAATTTAGAGCAAAGACAAAAAATATTTTGGACAATCTTTAATTTTGCAAGAAAGGTACCTGTTAAATTAAAAACTATCATACTAGATAAAAGATATATGAATAGTAAAAGCCAATTAAATAAAGCTATATCTATTGAAATAAATAAATTTATAAAAGAAAATCAAAGTTATTTTGATTTGTTTGAAAAAATTGTTATTTATTATGATAATGGACAAGAAACTTTAGCAACAATACTTGATATTGTTTTTGCTACTAATAAAAGAGTTGAAAGGAGAATTGAATTTGATCACACTAAAAAAAGACTATTTCAAGTATCTGATATGCTAACATTTATAGATAAGCTAGATTACAAATTTCATAATAATATACCATTTACTAAAGTAGAAAAATATTTCTTTACAAATAAAGAAATTGAATACATAAAAAGAAAGTTAAAGAATAAGAGATTATAAAAAGCCATTCGTTTGAATGGCTTTTTGCGACGACTACCGTCAGCACGGGTCAGGTCCTACTTAAGCTAAAACTATTTCAGACCCAGTAAATAATATTATTCATTTCTATAGTCAAATTATACACTATTTTTCTTAAAATGTATATAGTTTTTTAATTTTTTTTCGTAATGGTATGTGATTAATAGGAAAACAAATGCTGGTTAGAAGTACTTGTTAAAAAATATCCAAAAGCAATAATTACTGGTGAATCTGCTTATTATTATCATAATCTATTTGAATTAGGAAAAGAAACTTTAGTCTATGAAGGAGTTAAAAATAAAGTTAGAAATCTAAAAGAATATGCAAAAGAAAATAATTTAGAATGTAAAAAAATTGTGCTATTCTCTAAAAAACTTAGAAAATAGCACTTTTAAATATTTTTGACTGTTTTAAAATTCTATTGAATTTCCCTGAAAAACGGTCTAATATGGTCGAGGTGACAGGGATCGAACCTGCGACCTCATGGTCCCAAACCACGCGCGCTACCAACTGCGCTACACCTCGATTTCTTCAAGTACTTATATACTATATCATACTTTTTTCATATTTGCAATATTTTTTTAAATTTTCTATTGAATATTTTTAAATTTCAATGTATAATGTATACGTTATGTAATTTCAATGGCATAATAAAATTTTTATATTTGCAGCAGTAGCTTAGCTGGATAGAGCACTCGGCTACGAACCGAGAGGTCGGGGATTCGAATTCCTCCTGCTGCACCAAAACTCTCAAGCAAGTTTGAGAGCTTTTATTTTTCTCTTTGCAGTAAGGACGGAAAAATTATTGGCAGAAGTAATGATAAAACTTTAATGGAAACAAGTATGTATTCTCATGCAGAACTAGAAGCGATAGAAAGTGCATCAAAGAATAAAAACCTTTATGGAGATTTAAAAGGTGCGACAATATATGTATCTTGTGAAACTTGTATGATGTGTATGGGAGCAATACTATACGAGAAATTTTCAAAAATTGTTTATGCTGCAACATTACAAGATAGTAATGATAACTATTGCCCAGAGATGATTACCGATATAGATCAGTTAGCAAAGTATGGAAATAGCGAAATTAAGATAATAAAAGAATTACATAGAGAAAAGGCAATAGAAGTTTTGAAGAATAGGGAGTAATAATGGAATATATAGATATATTTGATGAAAATAATAATCCTACAGGAGAAATAAAAGAAAAAACAAAAGCTCACAAAGAAGGCAATTTTCATAGAACAGCACATATTTGGATTATGAATGATAAAAAAGAATTGCTATTACAAAAGAGAAGTGCAACAAAAAAATCTCATCCTAATTGTTGGGATATTTCTGGAGCAGGACATATTAGATCAGGAGAAACTGTAATAGAAGGTGCAATAAGAGAGCTAAATGAAGAATTGGGAATAAAAGTAAATGAAGATGATTTGAAATTTATAGCAATAGTAAAGAGTACAAAGAATCCACAAAATCAAGAATTTGGTTATGTATATTTATTAAAAAGCAATAATGAGATAAAAGATTACACTTTTGAAGATAATGAGGTTTCAGAAGTTAAATATGTATATTTTGAGGATTTAGAGAAGATGGTTGCAAATAGAGCTGAAGGATTACTTATTCACGAAAAAGAATATAAAAAGTTATTTGAATTCATAAGAAATAATTATTAAAGGGGGCTAATAATGAAATACATATATACAGAAAAAGATTTAGATTTGATTTCTTGAGAAAGAATAGATGGCTTTATAGACAAAATTTATAGGGATGTTAATAATTATGTAATAGAAAATAATTTGAAAATAAAATATATTATTCCTATTATGCGTGGTGGAGGAATTCCAGCAGTAGTATTTTCACATTTATTTAATGT
>CANSJB010000061.1 GCA_947647115.1 uncultured Clostridium sp.
AATATCTACGCATTTCACCGCTACACTAGGAATTCCACTTACCTCTCCTGCACTCAAGAAATATAGTTTTAGTTGCAGTTCCTCAGTTAAGCCGAGGGATTTCACAACTAACTTGTATTCCCGTCTACGCACCCTTTACACCCAATAATTCCGGATAACGCTCGCTCCCTACGTATTACCGCGGCTGCTGGCACGTAGTTAGCCGGAGCTTCCTCCTTAGGTACTGTCCTTTCTCTTCCCTAACGACAATAGTTTACAATCCGAAAACCTTCTTCCTATACGCGGCGTCACTGCGTCAGAGTTTCCTCCATTGCGCAATATTCCCGACTGCTGCCTCCCGTAGGAGTCTGGGCCGTATCTCAGTCCCAATGTGGCCGTTCAACCTCTCAGTCCGGCTACTGATCGTCGCCTTGGTAGGCCGTTACCCCACCAACTAGCTAATCAGACGCAAGTCCATCTGTTAGCAGATTACTCCTTTCCCACTTGTATCATGTGATACTTATGGCATATGCGGTATTAGCAATGATTTCTCACTGTTATTCCCCTCTAACAGGCAGGTTACTTACGCGTTACTCACCAGTCCGCCACTAAGACCATTGTTACAAAACTTTGATCCGATAAATCTTCTCTCCATTTTGTAACGATCTTCGTTCGACTTGCATGTCTTATGTGCGCCGCCAGCGTTTATCCTGAGCCAGGATCAAACTCTCTTGTTTTTGGTTTATTTATTTCGATTATTTCTAATCTCTTTAAATAACTTTTTTACTTCAAGTTTTTTGACTCTTAATCATTTTACTGACCTTATTTTTTTTCATGGTTTTGTTCCATTTCCTTTATTATTTGGTTTCTCAAAGGTTTATTGTTTACTTTTCAATGTGCTTTGTAAAATCTTCAGACGTTTTGTTTGACTGAAGACATTTCCTATTTTAGCATGCAACGAATCTAAAGTCAACACCTTTTTCAAAAAAAAATCATTTTTTTTGAAAGAAATTTTTACCAACCTCTAAAAGTCTTATTTAGTCATGTTTTTAGCTCATTATTTTTTTATCTAAAAAAACACTAATTAACAGTTTTATTTTTTGATTTGTTAATTAGTGCTTTTAAATTTTATTTTATCTAATTTCATTAATATCTGTTTGTAGATATTGTACTTGATTAAATGTGGTAATTGCTACAACACCTATTAAATTTACAATTGGAGCTTCTCCATTTGCATTAGTAACAGCTAAAACAGAACCAGCTACTGAATTAATAACATCATCTGATGTTACCTGTTTTAAGTTTAGCTTTGTGATAGCATTTGCGGTTGTTTGCCCATATTTTTGTATGATTGTTTCCATGAATGGTTCTAATTGTTCTTTTGGATAATTATTGGCAATCACAGTATTAGAAGGCTTTAATTCTTCTATTTCTACTTCTTGCGTAGCTTTTTCAATTGCTTTGTTGTAAGATATATCAATAGTATTACCATTATATTCTTGTATACTTACATTACTTACATTATGAATAACATTATTGGTAACTTTGCCTAAAGTGGTATCTGCTGTAATTTGATAATCCGTATTTTTATTGCTTATTTGAATTGTAGCAGAATATATTGTTTCTGTTTCAGACACTGCTTTTTCAATTGTCATTTGTGTAGTAGTAGTAGCTGCACTAGTCTGACCATATTTCATACTAATAGTTACTTTTTGATTGGTTGGTGTATTACTTACTATATTAAAGATAAGCTTTGTACCATCACTTACTTCTAATTCCATAGCAGCAGTTTTTCCATCTACTTGATACACTGTAATGATTAATGTTTCTGATTCTGGCTGGCTCGTTTGTAATTCATCTATTAGATCTTCTAATTCTTGTTGGAAATCTATTTGTGAAATTTGTTCTTCTTCCATTCCTAATGTAAATAACATATTTTCTAATATTGTTATGGTCGCTGCATCTTCTTTTGCTTTTGTTAATATTGCTAATACTATTTGACTAATATCTTGTTCATTTAATGTCAATGCATATCCTTCTGCTTGGTGTCCAGTCTCTAACATTGCTGTTGTTTTACTATAGTTTTCTTTTGGAATATTATTTGCTATAATTGGTAAGTAAGTATCTACTAAATATTGTTCATCTTGTTTACTAATTAAGTTTGTATTTTTTATCCCTTCTAATGAAATAACATCTGGCATTTGCACTACTACTTCTTCTGGAACTCCCATTGTAGTCATAAATTGTTTTAAATTCTTATTTCTAATCCCTATATAATGTTCATATACAGAATCACATTTTAATGCATATATATCGTCACTATTAATATAAGAAATTTTCATTAAATCTTCTTGTCCATTTTTTAATGTTGCTTGGGAAAAGCTTCTTTTATTGGTATTATTATATTGTGAATTAGTAGTAATCTTGACATTTTGCTCATTTTGTCCTGCTTTTTGAGTTATTGATAATTCTCCTGTGCTAGTGTAAGAATTATCTTTCATAAATTGTTTTTGTTCTTCTATTATATCTGCTTTTAGTAAATTGACAATACTATTTTCTTGAGAAATATATTTAGCAAATAATTGGTCATTACTCATTAAGGCATCTACTTTAAAGATGTCTGTTGTAAAATATAGTACTGCACATGTTCCTACTGCAAGTATAATGAGTAATACTAAAATGATAATTAGTGTTAAAATTTTTTTCTTATTTTTCATTTTTTATTTTCCTTTCGTATTTTAATATTATAGTTATTATACCATAATTTTCATTTTGTAAATACTTTTTTCTTATTTTCTTTTGCTTACTATCTCATATATTACAATACCAGCTGATACAGAAGCATTTAAGGAAGTAATTTTTCCCTTCATTGGAATTTTTACCAAAAAGTCACAGTTTTCTTTTACCAATCTGCTCATTCCAAAACCTTCGCTTCCAATCACTAGAGCAAGTGGCATATTATAGTCTTGTTTCGTGTATTCTATTTTTGTATTCATATCTGTTCCACATATCCAAATGCCTTGTTCTTTCAAATAGTGTATAGTTTCGTTTATATTATTAACTCTTGCTATTTTCATATATTCTACTGCACCACATGACACTTTGCTTACTGTACTATTAACAGATGCTGCTCTTCTTTTGGGAATAATAATTCCATGTACTCCTGCTGTTTCTGCTGTTCTAATAATAGAACCTAAGTTATGTGGATCTTCTATTCCATCTAATATTAAAATAAAAGGTTGCTCCTTTTTTTTGCTTGCTACGGCTAGTATATCTTCTACCTCACAATAATCAAAAGGTGGCACTAAGGCAATTATTCCTTGGTTGTTGTCAGTCTGTGCTATTTGGTTTAGTTTATT
This sequence comes from uncultured Clostridium sp., assembly GCA_947647115.1. Classification (GTDB taxonomy): domain Bacteria; phylum Bacillota; class Clostridia; order TANB77; family CAG-508; genus CAG-273. The sequence continues at coordinate 3,339 of CANSJB010000061.1, forward strand.
TTTTTCCATTTCTACTAGTAATATTTTACGCTGTTTAGCAATTGCCATTATTTTATGAATCGATCCATGTTTTTCACCTTTAGCTACTAATATTTTGTTAATGCTTCTTTGTGATTCTAAAAGTTCTAATACTGCGTTTCTACCTTCTATTTGGTCTTGATATTCTTCTTTTTCCATACTTTCTTTTCCTTTTCCTCTATTTTTAATTGCATTTTTTGCTTTTTTGTACTATAATGATATCATCTTTTATACTAGGAGGACATTCCAATAAAGAATGCATCCAGCAAAATTCCTATTGCATCTGCTGTTATGTGCGGTATTTCTGCCATTTTAGGCATCATCATTTTCTGCTGCGTTACCCTTCCTCTTTGGGCATCTATCGTACTTCTTATCATGCTTGGCTGCAATTGCGTCTGTGTTGCTGCTTGTAGTATCTCTCATAGCATCATCAAAGAACTTAAGAGAGATATTGAGATAGGTCAATATCTTAGCTGGTACAAATAGCACATAGTATTAGCCTCCATCCACGCCCACCAGTTCATGGGTCCTGCATCTGCTTTTATAGTAGGTGCAGTTTTTTATTCCTCATCTAGCTTTAATACTGATAAAAAGGCCTCTTGTGGTATTTCTACATTTCCAATTTGTCTCATTTTCTTTTTACCACGTTTTTGTTTTTCTAGCAATTTTTTCTTTCTTGTAATATCTCCACCATAACATTTGGCTAAAACATCTTTCCTCATAGCAGAGATAGTTTCTCTTGCAATAATTTTACCTCCAATTACAGCTTGTAGTGGAATGGTAAATAATTGCCTTGGTATAACACCTTTCAACTTTTCTACCATCTTTTTTCCTTTTTCATAACTGCTGTCTTTATGAACAATAAATGATAAAGCATCTACTCCTTCGCCATTTACCCAAATATCTAATTTCACTAAATTAGACCTTTTATATTCTTTTAATTCATAGTCAAAAGAGGCATAACCTTTGGTTTTTGATTTTAAGGTATCAAAAAAGTCATAAATAATTTCATTTAGTGGTAGTTCATATAATAGAGTTACTCTGTTTTCATCTAAATATTTCATATCTATATAAGTTCCACGCCTATTTTGGCATATTTCCATAATACCACCTACATAATCTTTTGGCGTAATAATTTCAGCTTGTACCATTGGTTCTTCCATATAATCTATTTCATTAGGAGATGGCATATCGGATGGATTATATAGTTCGACTACTTCCCCTGAAGTTTTGTGTACTTTATAAATAACAGATGGAGATGTGGTAATTAAACTTAGGTCAAATTCTCTATCTAACCTTTCTTCAATAATTTCTAAGTGTAATAACCCTAAAAAACCACATCGAAACCCTGAACCTAATGCTCCAGATGTTTCTGGTTCATATTCTAATGCTGCATCATTTAATTTTAATTTCTCTAAAGCGATTTTTAAATTTTCATAATCGCCACCATCAATTGGATAAATGCCACAATATACCATTGGGTTTACTTTTTTATATCCTGGCAGGGCTTCTGATGCTGGGTTTTCTTTTAGGGTGATTGTATCACCTACTCGTACATCTGATAGGCTTTTAATACTTGCTGCAATATAACCAACTTCTCCAGCTTTTAGTTCTTTGGCTGGCAAGTAACTTCCTGGCTCAAAATAACCGAACCTCTGTAATTGTAAAGGTCTTACCAGAAGACATTAGTACCATATCCTGTCCTGGTTTTACAGTTCCATCTTTAATTCTAACATAGGCAATTGCCCCTTTATAATTATCATAAATAGAGTCAAAAATCAAAGCTTTTAGCGGCTTTTCTTCCTCTCCTGTTGGGCAAGGCAAAGTAGTTACAATTTTTTCTAAAACTTCATCTACATTTAAGCCAGATTTAGCCGAAATACATGGTGCATCTTGTGCTGAAATTCCTATAATATCTTCTATTTCTTTTTTTACTTCTTCTGGTCTTGCATTTGGCAAATCTATTTTATTAATCACTGGTAATATTTCTAGATTATTATCTAAAGCTAAATATACATTGGCCAAAGTTTGTGCTTCGACCCCTTGGCTACTATCTACTACTAAAATAGCTCCATCACAAGCTGCCAAGCTTCTAGAAACTTCATAATTAAAGTCTACATGCCCTGGGGTATCTATTAAATTAAGTTCATATTCTACTCCATCTTTAGCCTTATATTTCATACGAACTGCCTGCGACTTAATAGTAATACCACGTTCTCTTTCTATGTCCATATTATCTAGTACTTGGTTTTCCATTTCTCTTTTGGAAAGCACTCCTGTCATTTCAATTAATCTGTCTGCTAAAGTTGATTTTCCATGGTCAATGTGTGCAATAATGCTAAAATTTCTAATATATTTTTTTCTGTCTTGCAAATTTTGTTCCTCCCAAATTTTCAATTGTTTGTGCTTATTTTACCATACTACTTTTTGAAAAGCAATTGGGTGAGTGGAAAAAGGTTATATTATTTTAAACATTATAAAACGACTGATTTGAGCTTGTCAAGTATAGTGGTTCTTTGTCAAGTTAGTTGATTTATGCTAGAATTTTTAGATGTAGCAAATTAAAACTACATCTACCATACATCACTCTTTTTATTACTTTGGTTTTATTATTAAAGCCTTCTGTTAAAGCATTACTATAATCATATTTGATTGCATTTTTGACAGCCTCAATATCACTTTCAATCAATTTAACGAAGCTATTAAGCTCCTTTACATTGATTTTTTTGCTTCTTTTATCCATTTTTCCAATCTTCTAGGCTTTTTTGTTACTATCAATTTTTTGTCTAATTCTTGTATTAATTCATCTAATTCCATAAATTTATCCTCCGTATTTCTACGAAGGATATCTTATCATTTATTGTCAACTAACTTGACAAAGAACCACCATATACAATCTCCATTTACAAGGTAACTTCAAACTGCCAACTTCTTACGAAGCTTTGGCGTTTGAAGTTTTACACGCTATTTACATAATGCGTTTTTATACTTTCTAATTTTTACAATTAGAAAGTCGCACTCAAGCGCACATAGTCGAATCTAGTCACAAAGGTGTTGAATATATAGCCAGTGTCGAAGAGAGCGCTCCACGCGCTGTTTGAATTGCACTGAGAAGACGACCAATACCATTCACCAAGCTTATAGTCTTGATAATTACTATTAGTTATCCCGAGTTTCTGTCCAAATACTGCCCATTCTTCTTTTGATGGTACAAACCAGCCTTTTGATATCTCTGAATCTATCTGACCCCATAAGTCTTTTTCGTTTTGTTCTCCATAACCTTTTGCCTTCCACTTTGTTATCATTTTTTGGGTATTCTCTTTTCCACTTCCAAAACTACTTGATGTGTATGTTGCATAATCTGTCATCTTTAAATTTGCATTGTAATACCAATATGCTGTATTTGAAGTTTCACTATATGGATTCTTTAGCTGTACATCTTCTAGTGCCATGATATAAAATCTATCTGTTCCACTACTTCCTTTTACTGGTGCTATTACTTGACTTGTTCCAAAATCATCCGTGTAACTTGCTTGACTTACATAATACTCTTTTAGCCCCGTTTCTACTTTTGGTATTGTATAAGCTCCATCTTCAGTTTCCCATTGTCCACTTCCTCCTATTGCTAAATCGGCATATATTATTCCATCTACACTTCCATTTCCATCCATATCTGCATAACATCCTACATATGATGTTTCTTTACTTATAGTAGTTAATTTTACTGTTACTGTGCAACTTGCTGTTTTATTACTTCCATCTGTTGTTGTTGCTGTTATGGTTGCTGTTCCTGCTTTTATTCCTGTAACAACTCCATTATTTACCGTTGCAACATCTTCACTACTACTTGTCCATGTTAATCCTTTATTAGTTGTATTACTTGGCGTAAAAGTTACCTGTAAATTAATCGTTTTTCCTATTTCTACCTCTTGGGGATTACTGCTACTAAATGCTATATTTTCTGCCTTTACTATGATAGGCTCTTCTGTTCCACCATCTGAACCTGAGCCTCCTCCATTTCCACCTGGTAGTTTTCCAGTTGGCTCTGGATATTTTATCTCTATATTATTTCCTCCTGGTAATGGTTTTACTTCTATATCAATTCCTGGTTCTGGTGTAATAATAACACTTCCTTCTTCGCTTCCTGGTTTTACTTGAGTTTCTTTATCTGTTATAACGCCTTCTTCTACTAATTCATCTACAAATTGGTCTACTGTTACACTTCCTTGATTTTTTGTATATACTGTCATTTTTGCTATTTCAAATAAGTCTTTATATTTTCCTATTTTTTCTGCTTCTTTTGCTTTATTTGCTTGATTAATGATTCCATTTTCTCCAAATACGATTGTTAAAGTTATTCCTGCTAAAATTAGCAAAACTACGATAGTCACAACTAATGCTATTAGGGTAATACCTTTTGTTTTGTTACTCTTCATTTTCT
>CANSJB010000062.1 GCA_947647115.1 uncultured Clostridium sp.
TGGTATTTTTCCTATTTCTCTTAAATACATTCTAACTGGGTCATCGCTGTATACCACTTCAATATTATTTAAGTCAATTTCTTCTAATTTAATGTCTTCTACATCTTGTAAATCTTCTATATCTGGTTCTATATCTAAGTCTTCATCATCTTTTAATATATCTACACCTAAGTCTTCAAAAGCATCAAATACCTTTTCTATCTGCTCTGGGTTTGTATCTTCTAATTCATGTGCTAACTCACCATAAGTCATTTTTCCGTTTGCTTTTGCTTTTTTCAAAATGTCTTCTACTTTTTCCCTGCTAATACTATCTATTATTCTTTCTTCCTTATTTACTTTTTCTACACTTTTTTCTTCTTTTTGGGTTTTAGCTTTTGCTACTGTTTTTTCTTTTTTTTCTTCTTGCATTTTGTCTTGTTTAGCACTTTTCATTAATATACCCCTCCTATTTTTATATGCTTTTACCTACTTGCTTTTCATTAATTTTAAAATGATATCATTTAGTTCATTTTCTAACTTTTTAATTTCCTCTTTACTTAAAGTTGATGTATCACTTTCTAATGTTTTTATAATATCACTTTTTCTACTAGCTAGCTTTTCTTTTTCATAAACATTAATCAAATCATCTAAGGCCTTTGCTATGTCTATAATCTCAAAGTCATAGGCCATAATTTCTGTAATATGACTTACCATATTTTCTTCTTCAAACCAGTCTAAAATACTGTTAGTATTAATATTACCTTTTTCTAATTCTTCATACAGTTTTTTTAAAATTTGCTGATTTAAGTTATCTTTAAAGTCCTCTAATTCAATAACTGGTTTTAGTATTTCATATGCCTTTTGTGGTTCATTAATCAGTAAATAGATAACCATATTTTCTCTTTTTAAGATATCTGGTGAAATTTCTTGTGTGCTATTCTCCTTTTTTTTCTCTTGCATTGTTACTACTTTTTTTTCTAACTTTTTGCTAGCTGTGCTTTGTTTATATATGATTTTGTTTATTTCTGCAATAATTGCTTCTTTTGAAATTTTATATTCTTTGGCTATTTTATCTATATAAATTTCTCTTTCCATTTGGTTCGTGATTTTAGCTAATACTTTAGCAATTTCATTTAAAAATTTAATTTTGTCATTAGTATTTTCTATATTTAACTCTTTTTTTAGTATTTTTACTTTAAATTCTACTAGTGAAATAGCATTTTCTACACATTTTAAAAATCTCTCTGGACCATATTTTACTACATATTCATCTGGGTCTTTTGCTCCTTCTATTTGCAAAACGCGAATATCACAACCCAAGTTTTGCAAAATTTCCATTCCACGTAATATTGCAGCTTGTCCTGCGCCATCTGCATCATATCCTAATATAATTTGTTCACTATGCCTTCTTAAAAGTCTCCCTTGTGCTTCTGTCATAGCAGTACCTAATGATGCTACTACATTGGTAATTCCCCTCTGATATAAAGAGATAGCATCCATGTAACCTTCTACAATAATTATTTTTTTTGTATCATATTTTTTGGCTACATTTAAACCAAATAAATTTCTGCCTTTACTATATACAATATTTTCTGGCGAATTAATATATTTTGGTTTACTATCATCTAACACTCTACCACCAAAGGCAATTACTCTTTCTCTTACATCTTGGATAGGAAACATAAGCCTTTTTCTAAAGCTATCCATAAATTTACCATCTTGAGACTTTTTGATTAGGCTAGAGGCCAGCATTTCTTCTGCAGTATATCCTTTTTGTTTTAATAACTGATATAACTCATCAAAATTACCAGAATAACCTATTAAAAATGATTTTAGTGTGTTATTGTCTAATTTCCTATTTTTAATATATTCTTGTGCTATTTTTGAAGTTGGTTTATACAAATTATTATGATAAAATTCAGCTGCTATTTTGTTAATTTCATATACTTTTGATTTTAATTTTGCCGTTTTGTCATCTTCATAATTATCTAAAATGGGAAGTTCTATATTGGCTCTACTTGCTAATACTTCTAAAGTATCTTTGAAATCCAGTCCTTCTATTTTACTGATAAAGTGAATTACATTGCCACCTGCTCCACAACCAAAGCAGTGAAATATTTGCTTGTCTGGCGAAACAGCAAAAGAAGGAGATTTTTCTTTATGAAATGGACATAATCCAAAAAAATTTCTCCCACTTCTTTTTAAAGTAACATAACTAGCTATGACATCTACAATATCATTACTAGTCCTTATTTCTTCAATTAATTCTTCACTATATCGTGCCAATTTACACTTACCTTTCTACATTATATTTATACTATTCGACATAAAGTGGAAAAATCCTTCTGCTCTTTATGACAAATACTGTCTAAAAAACATAAAAAAAAGACTTTATAAAACTTAAAAAGCGTTTATTATAAAATCTTTTGGGTTTATTTTATGTATTAGAGTCTTCCTCAAATGGAATAAATTTGTTTACTATACTGGTATTTAAGTCTATTTGGTCATGTGGCATTTTGTATTCATCAAAGGATATATTGATTTTGTTATCTATTAATTCTTCTACTTCATCTTGTGTAGCATGTTCTGCTAAAACTAATTCACTAACTAATATTTGTTTTGCATTAGAAAGCATTTTCTTTTCACCTGTAGATAAGCCTTTTTCTTTTTGTTTAAAGCTTAAGTTCCTAACTACATCTGCTACCTCATAAATACTTCCGCTTTTCATTTTTTCCATATTATCTCTATATCTTTTATTCCAGTTTTGAGCCATCTGAGTTTCGTCTTCACCCAAAATTGAAATTACTTTTTCTGCTTCTTCTTTTCCTATTATGTTTCTAACACCTATTTGTTCTGCCCTATCGGTTGGAACCATTACTTTTACTTCTCCAGGCATTTTAATAATATAATAGGCTTGGTTTTCTCCTAGAATATTCTTCTCTTCTATGCTATCTATTGTACCTGCGCCATGCATTGGATATACAATTTTATCTCCTACATTAAACAATGTAAGTCCTCCTTTCTATATTTGTATAAATTATAGTTATAGTTAAGAAAGGTTAACTTCTTCAACCACATTTCTATTATACTACAAAAATTGGCAAAAGTCAAAACTTTTACCAATTTTTTTTAATTTTTTTATTTGCTTGTAGAGCCAAATCCGCCTGTTCTTTGGCCTTGCGCATTATCTTCATCTACCGTATAAAATTTTTGAAAAATTGCCTGACCAATGCACTCTCCTTTTTTGATTTGTACATCTTCTGATTTTGTATTATAGAAAGAAAACATAAAATGCCCATCATTATCTGCATTTTCATAATAGTCTGCATCTACAATTCCCATACTATTAGCCATTACCAAACCTTTTTTCTTTGGATTAGAACTTCTATTACATAACATTAAATATTCATCTTCTAACATATATGCTTTTAAACCAGTTTTAATAAGTGTTGGTGCTTGTCCTGGTTTAAAGCTTGGGATAATACAGTCTTCTGCTGCTTCTATATCATAACCTGCTGAATATTTTGTTTTACGTACTGGCAAATTAATGTTAGCATTTTCAAAACCTTTTGCTACTTCAAAACCTCTTATTTTTTCCATATTTTTTTCTTCCTTGTTTTATAAATTTAGGTTTTTTTACTAGGTTTTACCTATAAACCTTCTTTTGTTTTAGTTTCTATTTTATATTATCGCTTTTATTATATTATATTTTTTGACAAATGTCATTATAATTTTTGTTTTTTTCACATTTTTCTCTATTACAGCATAAATTACTAGTAGTAGTAAAATTAGTATACTAAAATGCAGAAAGGATGAATTTTATGCAAATGACAACATTAAATAAAATCGATTTAAATTCTTATGCCTATATAGATGAATTACTTTGCAGTGGTTCTATTCGTAGAAGATTACTTGATTTGGGTTTTATAAAAGGTACCCCTATCATTCCTGTTTTAAAAAGTCCTAGTGGGGATTTAACTGCTTATGAGGTTCGTGGCAGCTTAATTGCTCTACGTAAAGAAGACAGCAATAATATTAAAGTTTTAACTAGTAAGGACGTAAAATTTGGTTGAATTTTTTATTTTAGCTGCATATAATACCAAGAGGTGATTTTATGGGTCTTACTGCTAATTCTACTGGCAAGCAAGTAAACGGAAACAGCGTATTTGAAAAGGAAACTTTAGGTCTTGATTATACCATTGCAATTGCTGGTAACCCTAATGTTGGCAAATCTACAGTTTTTAATGGTTTAACTGGTATGCATCAACATACTGGTAATTGGCCACGGAAAAACAGTGGCTAATGCTAGTGGTATTTGTCATTTTCAAGATAAGAATTTTTTGCTAGTAGATATTCCTGGTACTTATTCTCTTATGTCACATTCTGAAGAAGAAGAAATTGCAAGAGATTATATTTGCTTTGGAAACCCTGATGCTACTATTGTAATTGTTGATAGTACTTGTTTAGAACGAAATTTAAATTTAGTTTATCAAACCATGGAAATTACACCAAATATGGTTCTTTGTGTTAATTTATTAGATGAAGCAAAAAAGAAGGGTATACATATAGATTTTGAACTGTTAGAAAAAATACTTGGTATTCCAGTGGTTGGAACAATTGCTAGAAAGAAAAAAACAATTCAAAATCTAATGCAAAAAGTATATGATGTAGCAAATAGAAAACTGTTACCTACTCCACATCTTGTTAAATATCCTGTTGTGATTGAAGAATGTATTGGTATTTTGGAGCCAATTTTAAAAGAAAAACTTCCTAATGATAAAATGTATCTTACTAGATGGCTTGCTTTAAAGCTAATTGATGGAGATGATAAAATTTTAAATTCTATCTCTAAAAATTTAGGCTTTTCTTTATTAGAAGATACTCAAATAAGTTTAAAATTAATTCAAATTAAGGCTAAACTTTCTAATGAGAATATTACAAATAGAGATAGTTTTAGAGATACGATTGTTTCTAGTATTGTCTTTGAGGCAGAAACTTTAGCTTCTGATGTATGTAGTTTTGATAATGAAAATTATCATGCTAGAGATAGAAAAATTGATAAAATTTTAACTTCGAAAAAGTTTGGTATTCCTATTATGATGGTGTTTTTAGCTATCATTTTTTGGCTTACTATTATAGGGGCTAATTACCCATCCCAGTGGCTTTCTAGTTTGTTTAGCTGGATAAAGGGTGGTATTATTTGGCTTTTGGAGGCTTGGCATTTTCCCTCTTGGCTTTCTGGCATTTTAATCGATGGTATTTATACTACACTTACTTGGGTAGTTTCGGTTATGCTGCCTCCTATGGCAATCTTCTTTCCTTTATTTACATTAATGGAAGATTTAGGATATTTGCCTAGAGTTTCTTTTAACTTAGATAAATATTTTAAAAAGGCTTGTAGCTCGCGGAAAACAGGCTTTAACCATGTGCATGGGAGTGACAAAGTGGGAGATTTTTAAAATCAGCCACTTTGTTTTGCTTTAGCTGACTGAATTGCCTGAGTTTGGGAGGACTACCATATGTAATTATTTTATTGCCTGCAAGTGTAATTTTTAGTTCTACTTCATTTTCTTTTTCTACTACTATAATTTTGTCTAGTAATTCTTCTATATAATTTTCTAAATTATCTTTAGTTATCACTAACTGCTTTAATATGCTTTCCTTTAACCTCTTATTCTGCTGTTTTTCTTCTTGTGGATTTTTCTTTTTAGCCTCTAATTCTTTTAATTTTGCTTGTATTTTGCTAATTTCTGCTTCAATGATTACTTTCTTATTATTTAAATCTTCCTTGCTTAAAAGTCCATCTAATGCCAAATCCAATAGTTTATCTTTTTTCCTTTTAAGTACCTCTAATTCATTTTGCAATTTTGCTTCTTGCTCAATATTTTCCTCCTCTTTAGAAAGTTCTTTATAAAAAGAAAGTAGTTCCTCACAAATTTCTTCTTTGTAAACTTCATAACTTTTAAAGATAGAAAGTAAAATATCATATAAATCTTTTTCCTTAAAACAAGCAGGAATACAATTCTTTTTTCCACTCTTATGAAAATCAGCACAATACCAGTAAATCACATCTTCTTTATTTTTATAGTGTCTAATTTTTCGAACAAATCCACATTTGTGCTTATCACAATACAACTTTCCAGATAAAGCATACAAGGTTTGATGTTTCTGATACATTGCTGCATTCTTACTTCTAGCTAATAGCTTTTGATTCGCCTTTTCCCACAATTCTTCTGATACAATTGGCGGAACTTTTTCATAATCTTTATACACTTTCCACTCTGTTTGGTCATTAAAGTTTCTTTTTTTACTTCTATAATCCACAACTGTGGATAATCCTCCTGTATAATAACCTTTGTACTTAGGATTTTGGATAATTCTTTTTAATGTATTAGGATGAATTGGATTTCTATTATGATTACAATAGCCTTGTTCTTTTAATAAAATAGATAGTTTCTTTAATCCAACTTTACTATCATTCGCATAAACATCAAATATTTCTCTAATGCAAGGTGCCTCTTCTTCATCTATCACAAGTTTACCCTTATTCTTTTTATAACCCCAAATATTATCTGTACCAAGAACAGTGCCTTTTTCTAATGCTCTTTTAAAACCAAACTTTGTTCTTTCGGAAATTTTACGAACTTCATCTTGTGCCATGCTAGACATGATAGTAAGTCTTAATTCTCCATCTGAAGATGCCGTTATAATGTTGTCTGAGAGAAAGTATACACAAACATCATATTCTAGTAGCTTTCTAGTATACAGTAAACTATCAATCGTATCACGAGAAAATCTTGAAACTTCTTTTGTAATTAGCAAGTCAAATTTTTTATTACTCCCATCTTCAATCATTCTCATAAAGTTTTCACGTTTTCTAGAAGTCGTTCCACTAATTCCTTCATCTACATAGCCACCGAATGAAAGTCCAGTTACTGTTCTTCTTAATGTAATCTTCAAAAAAACTAACTTGATTCTCCAAAGAATTGATCTGTTCTTCCTTATCTGTAGAAACTCTGGCATAATAACTTACATTTAAAGGTAAATCAAATATTGTCTTGCCAAGCAAAAATGCTTGTTTCATTTCGTAGATAGTCAAATATACCTCCTTCCTCTTACACAATTAATACTTTATAAATTGTATTAGAATAAGTTAAATTAAGTCAAGGTTGAAGTAAAATTTTTCTTATGCTCATCAAATAGCAATTTATCAAGCCTTTTTGATACTCTTTTATACTTTTTTTCATCAATTACACCTTCTACATATAATATTCTGTTAATAACTCTTTCAAATTTAAGCTTCATATATCTATCTTCCATCAAGCCTCACCTCTATATATTTATTAAGAAAGACCTTGTACTATTACAATAACCCCTCTAATATATATACAGCGATTTACTCAGTAAAATTCTCCCCATATTTAAAAATTTCTAAAGAAAATTTTTAAGAGGCAAAGAATGCGATACCTTTCGGTACCGCACCCTT
>CANSJB010000063.1 GCA_947647115.1 uncultured Clostridium sp.
ATTTAGAATAAAGTAAAAAAGCATTTATTTTAAAAGATTTATTTTAAAATAAGTGCTTTTTTAATACTCTTTAAATATAGCTTAAAAATTTGTATAAAAATTAACTTTTTGATATATTATTAAAAAGTAAGATAAAAATACTTGCAAAATAAAAAAAAGTAAGCTATGATACTATAAGCTAAAAAATTAAAGGAGAAAAGTGATGTCAGATAAATTAATTATTGTAGAATCACCAGCAAAAGCAAATACAATTAAAAAATTTTTAGGTTCTGGTACAAAAGTAATGGCATCTATGGGACATATTAGAGACCTTCCAAAATCTAAAATGGGAATTAAAATCGAAGAAGATTTTGAGCCAGAATATATCAATATTCGTGGTAAAGGTGATTTAATTAAAAATTTGAAAAAAGAAGCAAAAAATGCAAAACAAGTATATTTAGCAACTGACCCTGACCGTGAGGGAGAAGCCATAGCTTGGCATTTAGCACATATATTAGAAATACCACAAGATAGCGTATGTAGAGTTACATTTAATGAAATTACCAAAGAAACAGTAAAAGAATCTATGAAAAAACCTAGAAAAATAGATAGGAATTTAACAGATGCACAACAAGCAAGACGTGTATTAGATAGAATTGTAGGTTATAAAATTAGCCCAGTATTATGGAAAAAAGTAAAAAGGGGGTTATCTGCAGGAAGAGTACAATCAGTTGCAGTAAAACTAATTGCAGATAGAGAAGAAGAAATACAAAACTTTATACCAGAAGAATATTGGAATATTTATGCAAATTTATTAGAGCCAAATTCTAAAAAGAAATTTATAGCTACCTTTTATGGCAAAGATGGCAAAAAACAAGAACTTCATACAAAAGAAGAAGTAGATGAAATTCTAAAAAATATAGAAAAAGGTGCCTATATTGTAAAAGAGGTAAAAAAGGGAGAAAAAAAGAAGAACCCAGCGCCACCATTTACCACAAGTACCATGCAACAAGAAGCATCTAGAAAACTAGGTTTTACCTTAAAGAAAACTATGTCAGTAGCACAAGGATTATATGAAGGAGTTGCAGTAGGACAAAGAGGCACAGTAGGTTTAATTACTTATATGAGAACAGACTCTACTAGAATTTCAGATGAAGCAAAAGCAGCAGCTAAAGTATATATTACAAGTAATTATGGGCAAAGCTATTATGAAAATCGTATTTATAAAACAAAACAAAATGCACAAGATGCCCATGAAGCAATTAGACCAACTTATATTGACTTAAACCCAGAACAAATCAAAGAATATCTAACCCCAGAACAATATAAATTATATAGGTTAATTTATCACCGATTTATTGCAAGCCAAATGGCAGCAGCAATTTATGACACTGTTACAGCTAACATAGAAGTAAACCATTATAACTTTAGAGCAAATGGACAAATTTTAAAATTTAAAGGCTTTATGACCTTATATGTAGAAACAACAGAAAATGAAAAAGAAGAAGAGGATGATACCTCTATTCCAGAATTAACAGTAGGGCAAGAAGTAAAAAAAGAAAAATTAGAAGCAAAACAAAGCTTTACCCAGCCACCACCAAGGTATACAGAAGCAAGTTTAGTAAAAGCATTAGAAGAAAAAGGCATAGGAAGACCAAGTACTTATTCTCCTACTATTACTACAATATTAGAAAGAAGATATATTCAAAAAGAACAAAAACAATTAGTACCAACAGATTTAGGAAAAATTGTAAATGGCTTGTTAGTAGAAAACTTTACAGATGTCATTAATGTAGAATTTACAGCCAAAATAGAAGAAGAATTTGACCAAATAGCAGAAGGAAAAGAAGAATGGAAACAAATTATACGTAACTTTTATGGTCCATTCCAAAAAGAAGTAGAAAAAGTAGAAAAAGAACTAGAACACGTAGAATTAGTAGAAGAAGTATCAGATGTACCATGTGAGAAATGTGGCAGAATGATGGTAATTAAATATGGTAGATATGGCAAATTTTTAGCATGCCCTGGGTATCCAGAATGCAAAAACGCAAAACCAATCATCGAAACCATTGATGTACCATGCCCAGTTTGCGGTGGAGTTGTACAAATAAAAAAGACAAGAAGAGGCAAAAAATTTTATGTTTGTGAAAACAATGGAAAAACTTGTGAATATATTTCATGGAACCCTCCAAAAGTAGGAGAAAAATGGGAACCAGAAAAAGAAACCAAAAGTAAAAAAGCAACAAAAGCAGGAACGAAAAAAAAGAAAACTGCAAAAAGGAAAACAACTGGTACTAAAAAAGCAAACAAGAAAACACAAAAATAAACAAAACAATAATCTAATTGCTTTTGTTATTAAAAAGTAAAACCCTCTTGTTTCTACGTTAATTTAAAAAACGATAGGGAAAATGGCACATTTTTAGGCTATATCTAAACAGTGTCATTTTTTTAATGCCAATTATTGTAAAAACAAAAAAGATATGATATAATTTTACATTAGAAAAATTCTTGTGATAGAGTTTTAAAAAATAGGTTTGTACCTTATAGGGGAGAGGGAGTAACCATGTTAAAAAAACAAGAAGAAATAAGAGAAAAAGAAAATCATAGAGTATTTAAACAATTGTTAGGCACATTTATGAATGCAGAGCAAGAAACATTAAATAGCCAAAATATAAAAGAAGAATATAGCCAAAATACAAAAATTATACCTAAAATATTCTATAATGAATTTACCAAACAAGTAAAAGTAGAATTTAAAATTGGAGATAAACAATTATATAAATTAAAAAATTTGCCTGAATTTTACGAAAGAATGCTAAATAGGCAGGTATACCAGTACGGAAGTAAATTAAATTTAATTCATACAGCCGAATCATTTGAGGAGCAATCTGTCCCTATTTTAAAATTTTTATTAAAATATGCTGAAATTATGAAATATAATAGTGAAGTAACAAGTGGTTACAACTATTATAATAAAAACTTTATGCCAGATTGCATTTTAATTTCTAATACAGGACTAGATGACCTTTTTAACTGCTTGCAGGAAACAGAGGTACTATTTCAAAAAGCAGAAAAAGAAAAAACAATATACTTTTCTAATAAAGAACCACAAATAATTTTTACTATTACTAAAACAGAACAAAATAAATTTAAACTTGCTTGTAATGTAGATGTGTTTAGTTACGAAACACTACAAGGCAAAGAATATCTATACCTTTTATTTCCAGATGTCATTTACCGCTGCACACAACAATTTAAAAATACTACATTAAAACTATTAGAGGTATTGCGTAAAAACTATACGAACTCTATTATTATGGATGAAGCAGAGCTAACTAGCTTTTTTGCGATGATTGCACCCAATATGGAAGAAAAAATTAATATACAAAACCTTTCAGAAGAAGTAAAAGAAAAATGTATTCCAAAAAAATTAGGAGTTAAAGTATATTTAGATTATGATATTGCCAGCAATATTGTAGCAGATATAAAATTTTGTTATGGAGGGGAAGAAATAAACCCATTTGTAGCATATCAAAATACTTTGGCAAGAAATATTATGGGGGAAAATGAAGCATTAAATAGATTTATCGAAACAGGCTTTATGCTAGATAAAACAAATGGTAGACTAGTGCTAGCCAATGATGATAAAATATACTCCTTTTTATCAGAAGAAATAGAAGTATATATGAAAAAATATGAAGTATTAGCAACAGATAGTTTTAGAAAAAAACAAATAACCACTTTTAAACTAAAGGCGATTGGTATTAGGGTAGAAAATAACTTATTACAAATAGATTTATCACAAATAGGAATGGACTTGTCAGACTTAAGTCAAATGATGGAAAAATATAGCTTAAAGAAAAAATTTTATAGACTAAAAGATGGTAGTTACATTAAATTAGAAGAAAACGAAACCATGAAATTTTTAGAAGAGCTAACAGTAGAAATAGATACAAATTATAAAGATTTGAAAAATGGAGTGATTACCCTTCCAAGTTATCGCAGTTTGTACTTAGACAAAATGCTAAAAGGTTTAAAAAATGTAGAAATTAGTACAGATAAAACTTATCAAGATATGATAGATAAATTAAGAGAAAATCAAAATACAACAGATATTCCTTTGCCACAAAACTTAAATGCGCAAATGAGAGTTTACCAAAAAATAGGATATCAATGGTTAAAAATGCTAGACCAATACCAGTTTGGCGGAATTTTAGCAGATGATATGGGACTTGGAAAAACCATTCAAATGTTAGCACTGGTATTAGCCTATGTCAATGAAGAAGGACAAAAAGCAAAACCATCTTTAGTAGTATGTCCAAGTTCTCTTACCTTAAATTGGCTAGGAGAAGCTAGCAAATTTACCCCAAGCTTAAATGCTATGGTGATTAGCGGTACAGCAAGTGAAAGAGAAAGAAAGATTAAAAAAATTCCAGAACATCATTTGATAATTACTTCCTATGATTTATTAAAAAGAGACATTGAAATCTATACAGCAGCCAATTATCAATTTAAATACATGATTGCAGATGAGGCACAATATATTAAAAACAATAATACACAAAATGCGAAAGCCATTAAACAAATAGCAGCAGCAACTAGATTTGCATCAACAGGTACACCAATTGAAAACTCCCTATCTGAGTTATGGTCTATTTTTGATTATATTATGCCAGGTTATTTATTTAAATATCGTAAATTTAAAGAACTATATGAAACACCAATTGTAAAAGAAAATAACGAAGGAGCAATGGAAAAACTAAAAAAGATGATAGAGCCATTTGTACTAAGAAGAATCAAAAAAGAAGTACTAACAGAGTTACCAGATAAAACAGTTACTGTATTATATAATGAAATGGAAGAAGAACAACAAAAAATTTACTTATCTTACCTAGCTAGTGCTAAAAAAGAAGTAGCAGAAGAAATTAAAGCCAATGGCTTTGAAAATAGTCAAATTAAAATATTAGCGCTACTAATGAGATTAAGACAAATTTGCTGTCATCCAAGTTTATTTTTGCAAGACTATAATGGAATTAGTAGTAAATTAAATCAATGTATCGATGTCATAACAGATGCTATTGCAGGTGGACACAAAATATTACTATTTTCAGGTTATACCTCTATGTTTGAAATGATAGAAGAAAAACTAAAACAAAAGGAAATATCTTATTTAAAACTAACTGGGCAAACCAAAGTAGCAGATAGAATATATTTAGTAGACCAGTTTAATGAAGATGAGAACATTAAAATCTTTTTAATCTCTCTAAAAGCAGGAGGAACTGGCTTAAACCTAACAGGTGCTGATATGGTAATACACTATGACCCATGGTGGAATTTATCTGCCGAAAATCAAGCCACAGACAGAACTTATAGAATAGGGCAAAAAAATAATGTACAAGTATATAAACTAATCACCAAAAATTCTATTGAAGAAAAGATATATGAACTCCAAGAAAGAAAAGCAAAATTAATTGACAATATGTTGTCAACACAAAACACCTTTATTAGTCAATTATCCAAAGAAGATATTATGGAGTTATTTGGGTAAATACAATTCTTACAAAAATTTGGCATAAAGCAAGCAAAACTACTATGATGCAGAAATTTTTGTTTAAGAAAGAAAGGAAAAACAAAATTGCAAAATTATATTACGATTATTGGTGGAGGCTTAGCAGGGACAGAAGCGGCATATCAAATAGCCAAAAGAGGAATTAAGGTAAAACTATATGAAATGAAACCAAGCAAATTTTCACCAGCACATAGTAACCAAAACCTAGCAGAAATTGTATGTAGTAATTCCCTAAAATCAAATTTACCTACCAATGCCTGTGGGCTTTTAAAAGAAGAGCTAAGAAAACTAGACTCTTTGTTAATTCGTATAGCAGATAAAACCGCTGTGCCAGCAGGGCAAGCATTGGCAGTTGACCGTGAAAAATTTGCCAAGCAAGTAACCGAAGAATTAGAAAAAATGCCGAATATAGAAATTGTGCGTCAAGAAGTAACCAATATAGAGCAGATGGCTAAAGAAGGTATTGTTATTATAGCAACAGGACCTCTTACAACAGACGATTTGTCAAAAGAAATTGCCAAACTAACAGGGCAAGACAAACTATACTTTTATGATGCAGCAGCACCCATTATAGAAAAAGATTCTATTAATATGGATATTGCCTTTTGGGGAGATAGATATACCCAAGAAAGAGGCAAAGAAGAAAGTATACAAGATTGGGAAAAAAGAATCAAGCAAAGTAAAGAAGCAGACTACTTAAACCTTCCTATGAACCAAGAAGAATATGAAACTTTTTGCGAGAATATAGTAAATGCACAAGTAGCAGAGCTACATCATTTTGAAAAAAGAGAAATATTTGAAGGATGTATGCCTATTGAAATTATGGCAAAGAGGGGGAAAGATACTTTAAGATTTGGTCCATTAAAACCAGTTGGTTTTACTGATAAAAGAACAGGAAAAAGACCTTATGCAGTAGTACAATTAAGGCAAGATAATACAAAAGGCAATTTATTTAATATGGTAGGCTTTCAAACTAACCTAAAATTTGGAGAACAAAAAAGAGTATTTGGCATGATACCAGGACTAGAAAATGCTAATTTTGTAAAATATGGAGTGATGCATCGAAACACCTATATAAACTCTACACAAATATTAGATAATACTTACCAAATGAAAAGCAAGCCTTCTATTTATTTTGCAGGACAAATAACAGGTGTAGAAGGATATGTAGAATCTATTTCATCAGGCTTAGTGGCAGCTTTGAATGCAGCAAAACAATTTGAGCTAGAAATGAAAGCAACGGAAGATAGTTTGAAAGAAACAAAAAAAGAAGATACGAAACAGGAAAATAATAAAATAACCTTCTCACCAACTACTATGATAGGAGCACTAGCAAACTACATAGCAACACCAAACGATAAATTTCAGCCAATGAATGCAAACTTTGGCATATTACCACCTTTAGAAGAAAATATAAAAGATAAAAAGCTAAAATATACAAAGCTTGCCGATAGAGCATTAGAAAATTTAGAATTAATGTTGACATTTAAAAGTAGGTAGTTTAAAATAAAACCAAAAGTAAAAAAGAAAAGCGGAAAAAACAAAAGAAGGAGAGAAAAATATGACAAAGGCAGAAACAGTTGATACTCTAAGAGAGAGAGAGAGAGAGAGA
>CANSJB010000064.1 GCA_947647115.1 uncultured Clostridium sp.
TTTCTCCAAATACTATCACCAACGTAATTCCTGCTAAAATTAGCAAAACTACGATAGTCACAACCAAAGCAATTAAGGTAATACCTTCTTGTTTTCTAATTTTCATTTCTTTCTTTTTCCTCCTTTTTCTTTTGTCTTTTTCTATTTTTATACTTCTTAGTATTTATTTTCTTCCTATTCTTTAGTATTTGCATAAACTTTCTTTTTATTTGTTCTAGTGGCTACATTATTAAAGCCCGCTTATCCCAATTGCTTTAGCGTATTTTCTATTTACTTTTCAATGTACCACCATTATTTTTCTTCATTTTTCAAATACTTAATTCAAATTATATCATAACATTTTTACTTTGCAACCTTTTTTTAGGGTAATTTTTACTCTACCTATCAATTCTTCCATTCTTAATCACATCCTACTTTTATTATGTGTGTTTTCAAAGGCGCAAATGAACACTTATTGTTATTTCAAAACCACCTTATCATCTTGCACTGTCATACTTACTTTTTCATTTTGCTTAATATTTCCTTCTAATATCTCCTCTGCAATTTTGTCTTCTAATATATTTTGAATCGCTCTTTTTAATGGTCTTGCACCATAATTTACATCAATTCCTTTTTGTGCAATTAATTCTTTTACACTATCTTCTATTTTTAAATTTATATCTTGTTGTTTTAAACGATTTTCTACTTGTGTTATCATAATATCAATAATTTGCTTAATATCTTCATCTGTTAACTTGTGGAATACGATAATTTCATCAATACGATTAATAAATTCTGGTCTAAACTGCTTTTTTAACTCTCCCATAACATCTTTTTTGATAGTTTCATATTCCTTTTGTGATTCTTCTTTTTTATCACTTGCTGCTGTAAAGCCTAGTGTATTTTTATCTGTAATCATCTTAGCCCCTATATTAGATGTCATAATTACAACTGTATTTTTAAAGTTTACAGTTCTTCCTTGGCTATCTGTTAAACGTCCATCATCTAAAATTTGAAGTAACATATTCATAACATCTGGGTGAGCTTTTTCAATTTCATCAAATAGAATAACAGAATATGGTTTTCTTCTAATTTTTTCAGTTAGTTGTCCTCCTTCATCAAAACCTACATACCCTGGAGGTGAACCAATTAATTTTGCTACAGAGTGTCCTTCCATATATTCAGACATGTCTACACGTATCATTGCATCTTCATTGCCAAATAGACTTTCTGCTAAAGCTTTTGAAAGCTCAGTTTTACCAACACCTGTTGGACCTAAAAACAAAAATGAGCCAATTGGACGATTTGGGTCTTTTAAACCTACTCTTCCTCTTCTAATAGCTTTGCTAACTGCCTCTACTGCTTCATTTTGTCCAATCACCCTTTTATGTAGGGTTTGTTCCAACATCTTTAATTTTTCATTTTCGCTTTGTGTTAACTTTTGTACTGGAACCCCTGTCCAATTTGATACTACCTCTGCAATATCTTCTTCATTTAAAACAGTAACACTTTTTGTATTTTTGTTTTCCCATTTTTCTCTTTCTTTTTCTAACTTTTCCTTTGACTCTTTTACCTTATCTCTAAGTCCTGCTGCCTTTTCAAAGTCTTGTAATCTTATCGCATCTTCTTTTTCTCTATCTAAACTACTTATTTTTTCTTCTAATTTTTTTAATGATTCTGGTTGTGTATAGGTTCGCATCTTCACCCTAGATGCCGCTTCATCTACTAAATCTATTGCTTTATCTGGCAAAAATCTATCATTAATATATCTTGTAGAAAGCTCTACAGCTGCTTTTATTGCATCATCTGCAATTTTCACATTATGATGTGCCTCATATTTATCCCTGATACCTTTTAAAATTGCTGTGGTTTCTTCCATACTTGGCTCACCTACTGTTACTGGGCTAAAACGCCTTTCTAACGCACTATCTTTTTCAATATATTTGCGATATTCATTTAAAGTTGTAGCACCTATTACTTGAACTTCTCCTCTTGCTAAAAGTGGTTTTAAAATATTTGCTGCATCTACTGCGCCTTCTGCTGAGCCAGCACCTACAATAGTGTGTACTTCATCAATAAATAATATAACATCTCCTACTTTTTTTACCTCTTCTAAGCACTTTTTAATTCTTTCTTCAAAATCACCCCTGTATTTAGCACCCGCTACCATACTGGCAATATCTAAACTTACTACTCTTTTATTTTTAATCATTTGAGGCACATCATCTGCTACTATCTTTTCTGCCAAACCTTCTGCTACTGCTGTTTTTCCTACACCAGGTTCACCAATTAAACATGGATTATTTTTAGTTCTCCTTGATAAGATTTGAATTACTCTTTCTATTTCATTTTTTCTTCCTATTACTGGATCCAACTTTCCTTCTCTAGCCCTTTTAGTTAAATCTGCTCCAAATTGGTTTAAAGTAGGTGTTTGATTATAGCTTCCTCTTGCCTTAGTTGTTGTTTGCTTTTCATTTGCTCCTGCATTTTCATCTTCATTAACCACTTTTAAAATTTCATTATACAATTTTTGTGGATTTACTTGTAAATCCATCATAATACGAACAGCCACACTATCTCCTTCACGCATAATACCAATCAATAAATGCTCTGTCCCTATAAATTCAGACTCTAGTTTTCTAGCTTCCATAAACGCATTTTCAATTACCCTTTTACTCCTTGGCGTAAAACCAATAGTAGATTCATCTACGATTTGCTCTCCTCTACCAATTAGAGTTTCTATCTCCTCTGCAATTTTTTCTGGTGTTACATTTTGTCCTAATAATACTTGACTTGCCACTCCACTTCCCTCTTTAGATAGTCCATATAAAATATGCTCTGTTCCTATATAGTTATGTCCAAATTCTGCTGCAAGTTCATTTGCAAGCTCTAGCGCTTTTTCACTACGTTTTGTAAATTTATACATCATTTTTATTTAACTCCTTCTAAATTATTTTTTCTTTTTATTCTTAGTACTTTTTATATTTATTTGCATTTTATATAAAATTATGATATTATTATATAGCACATTTTTTATTGTAGCTATTTTAGCTACCCTATTTTTCGTCTATTGACGATAGAAACACTTTGGAGGAAACATTTATGATTGGCTTTTCATCTTGTGTCATCGCTTCTTTTCTATTTCTCCTCAATGCCCCTACATTTCTTGTTTTATTCTTTTCCAGTCTTTGCTTAGTTAGTATCATTGAGGAAATACGGCATACCAAAAATTCTTCTCCTGCTGTTGCTTCTCTTTTCTATTGGGCAGTGCTTACACCTTTTTTTATTTTAATGGAATTAAATCCAACTGTCACTATTTTGTGTTTAGCTGTCCTTACCTACAACATGTACCGTTATCATCAGCAGGAAATTAAAGAGTTTATCAGCCGCTTTATGAAACCTTAATATGTTTTCCTCCCTAGTGGGAGGTTTTATTTTTTAATTTTTCCCTCTTATAATTTCTTTTATAACCTCTGGTCTTTTTATATCTCTTTCATACCCATCTAATACTTTACCTACATACTTCTGCAAATTAGCAGGCTGATGGTATAAATATAATTTTGCAATTTTCCTATCATCTAACTCTTTAATAATGCCCAAATCTGTTCCTAATTTTACATAGGAAAGTAACCTTTTACATTCTTCTGACGAAAGTTTACTAGCATAAGCAAGTGTACCAAAAGCTCTATATACACTATCTTCTAAATCAACTGACCTTTTAGCTAAATACTTCCTTGCCATTCGTTCTTGCTCTATTACTTTTTGCGTAATTTTGCTAATATTTTGGATAATATTATTTTCTGTTAAACCTAAAGTCTGATTATTCGAAATTTGATAAATATCTCCTTGACTTTGCGTGCCTTCACCATAGATACCACGAATATTCATTCCAAAACTATTTACAACATTTAAAATCTTTCCAATATTTCCTGTAATAGTTAAAGCTGGTAAGTGTACCATAACAGAAGCACGCATTCCTGTTCCGACATTGGTTGGACATGCTGTTAAATATCCATATTTTTCATGCACAGCATATTGCAATACACTATCTAACTTTTCATCTATTTCTACACTCAAATTTTTCAAATTTTCTAGTTCTAAGCCAAAACTAAATACCTGCATACGTATATGATCTTCTTCATTTATCATTATACATATATTTTCTTCTTCATTTATGACAATAGCCCCTGCTTCATTTTTATTTGCTGCCAACTCTGGACTAATAATATGTTTTTCTACTAAGCTTACTTTTGTAATATCATCCATATCATTCAAATTTATGTATTTAAGTCCATATCCTAAACTTGGTGTAATTTCTTTTATAACTTTTAACACTTCCTGAGCTTGCTCCTTTGAAAATTTAGTAGGAAATGGATACTTTTCTAAATTTCTAGCAAGCCTTATACGTGTACTAATTACTATATCTGAATCCTTTCCACTTTGCAAATACCAATTCATTTTTTACCTCCTTGTCAAAATAGGGACGTTCCTTTTTTTGACAAAAGTGTCACTTTTTGCTACGTCCCTAAAATGACACTTTTTTAATTTCATCTCTTATTTTAGCGGCATCTTCATAGCGTTCTTCTTTAATTGCTAATTTTAATTTTGTGTTTAATTGTTTTATTTTTTCATCTTTACTTACTTTTATTTGTTCCCCATTTTCCTGATTTTTTTGTGTTTGTGTAGTTTTGTCTTTATTATTACTATTTTTAGTTTTTGCTTTTTCTACATCTTGTTTTACTTTTTTTTGTTCTTCTAAAGTTAGCCTACTTTTTCTGCCTATATGGTTATTGGATCCTTGTATATTTTTTAATAAATTATTTAACCCATTTTCAAAAACATCATAACAATTACTACATCCAAATTTACCTGTATCAATAAATTCGCTATAAGTCATTTTACAATTGTTACATTGCCTTGTTTGTGTTTTGCTAAAACTTGGCAAAAATTCTGTATCTGTTAACTCTCCGAAAAAGTTACCTAAAAAACTAGAGAAGTTAATAGGCATGTTAAAGTCCATGTTTTCTAGTCCTAAACTTTTAGCGCATTTATCACAAAGTGCCATTTGTTTTTTTATTCCATTTATGACTTGGGTATAATGGAAATTGACTTCATTCTTTCCACAATTTTGACATAACATAATAAACCCTCCTTATATTTTAATATTATTTTTTTCTATTTGTTTTTAATCTTCTACTAAGTTTATCAGCATATTTTTAAAGATATTTGCTCTTAAACTATCTTTATATTGTTGTGGTATTATTAATACATTATCACTTGTTGCAACTTTTAATAGTTTTGCCTCTATTTCAGAAATGATACCTCCTGACAAAAAATTACTAATAAAAATGTCTACTTCTTGTGAAGTTATTTTGTTTTCTATGCTACTAATGGCATGCATTAAGTAGTTACTTTTGGTGATATTGACTTTTTTTATTTTTATATGTCCTCCACCTCCACGTTTACTTTCTACATAGTAGCCTTGTGATGGTTTAAATCTTGTTGCTATAACATAGTTTATTTGAGATGGTACGCAATTAAACTGTTGTGCTAAGTCGTTTCTTCGAATTTCTATAAATTCTTCATCATTTACAAACATCTCCTTTATAAATTCTTCTATCATATCAGACATTCTCAAGTTTTATCACTTCCTTTATTTCGTTCTATATCTGTTAACTTTTGTTCAATTCAATTTGATTTACTTTTTTGACTTTGACTTTCTTTGACTTACAATATATATTATACTCTCTTTGTGTTGTTTGTCAATATATTTTTTATGAATATTGTGTGAATTTATTGCAAAATTTATTCGATAGCCTTTTATTCTATATTATTGCTATAAATAGAAACTTTAAGCAAATAAAAAAGCCCTCTTTTTTAAGAAAGCTTTTTTGATTTTTATGCTTTTTTTGCCATTTGTGCAATTTCTGTAAATGCTTTTGGATCTGTTACTGCAAGTTCTGCAAGCATTTTTCTATTAATTACTATATTGGCTTTTTTTAGTCCATTTATTAATTTACTATAAGTTAAACCATTTTGACGGCTAGCAGCATTAATTCTTGCTATCCATAATTTTCTAAAATTACTCTTTCTATCTTTCCTACCTGCATAAGCATATTTTCCAGATTTCATAACTGCTTGTTTTGCCATTCTAAATCTGTAATGTTTTGCTCCATAATATCCTTTTGCTCTTTTTAATATTTTTTTATGTTTTTTGCGAGTAATTCTTGCTGTTTTTACTCTTGCCATTTTACTTCCTCCTCTACGATTTTTATTTATTTTTCAATGAATATTTTTGTTAATAATTTTTTTCTACCATTTTTTAGTTTCCATATGGTAACATTTTTTTAATACCTGCTTCACAAGTTTTATCTGCATAACCATCTTGTACTTTTCCTCTTGATTTTGCTCTTGAAGTTTTGTTTGCTAAAAGATGTCTTTTATTGCATTTTGTTCTTTTTACTTTTCCTGTTGCTGTATAAGAATATCTTTTCTTTGCTGCTTTATTTGTTTTTAATTTTGGCATAGCCATTTCCTCCTCTTAATTTTAGCATTATCTATTTTACTTATCAGCTTTTTTAGCTAATATAATAAACATGTTTCTTCCTTCTAATATTGGCTTTTTTTCTGGAATTGAAATATCTGATAGTTCTTCAATAAAGTTTTTTAGCACTTCTTCTCCTAGTTTAATATAGTTCATTTCTCTTCCTCTAAATTTTAATGTTATTTTTACTTTGTTCCCGTCTTCAATGAATTTTCTAGCATTTTTGGCTTTAAATTCAAAGTCATGTTGCTCAATATTAGGTGTAATTCGAATTTCTTTTAATTCAAATGTTTTTTGTTTTTTACGTGCTTCTTTTTCTTTTTTAGCTTGTTCAAATTTGTATTTGCCATAATTCATAATTTTACAAACTGGCATTTCTGGGTTTGGAGAAACCATTACTAAGTCTAGCTTTTTTTCATAGGCTAAGTCTAATGCATCTGCTAAATTCATAGCACCTTTTTTTTCTCCATTTTCATCAATTAATTGTATTTTGCTTGCTCTTATTTGTTCATTAATTGGTAACTCTTGGTTGATAATAAAACACCTCCATAAACTACAAAAAAAGATTGATTTTATAAATCAATCCATTACTTCAATACATATTATGAATT
>CANSJB010000065.1 GCA_947647115.1 uncultured Clostridium sp.
ATAAAAAATTAAGAAAATGACAAGCTATTTTTATAAACCCTGTTTTAAATTAATTTAAAAGATTTCATTTCTTGCTCTAAGTGAAGCTTTTTGTCACAAGACATTGGTAGCAAAGGCAATCGCGGAATGCCTACAGGGTAACCCATAAGGTTTAAAGCAGCTTTGACAGGAATCGGGTTTACTTCACTAAATAAGCAATTAATTAGAGGAATAGCCTTTGTTTGAGAGTCCTTACTTAGGGTAAAATTACCACTTAAGTAATCAAATACCATATTATGTACAAACTTAGGAGCGATGTTAGAAAGTACAGAAATAACACCAATACCACCTAAAGATAAAATAGGAAGTGTTTGGTCATCATTTCCAGAATAAATCCATAAATTATCTTGGCAAAGACTTGCAATTTGAGCAATTTGCGAAATATTACCGGCTAGCCTCTTTAATACCCACAATATTAGGAATTTTGGAAAGCTCTAAACAAGTAGTAGGCTCTATATTAAGTCCTGTTCTACTAGGAACATTGTATAAAATAATAGGTAAATTAACATTTTTGGCAATTTCACTAAAATGCATAACCAGCCCATTTTGCGTTGTTTTATTATAATAAGGCGTAACTAATAAAAGCCCATCTACACCGAGCACTTTTGGCATATAAAGAAAGTTCAATTACGCTTTTAGTATTGTTCCCACCAGTACCTGCAATAACAGGGATACGCTTACCCACAGTGTTTACAGTAAAGGCAATTACTTGCTTTTTTTCTTCCAAACTCATTGTAGCACTTTCACCAGTGGTGCCACAAATAATAATACTATCTGTTCCTTGCTGTATTTGAAATTCAATTAAAGTTTTTAGGGTATCATAATCAACAGCTAAACCATCTTTGGTAAAAGGTGTGACTAAGGCTGTACCACAGCCAATAAATAAATTCTTTTTCAAGATTCAAGCCCCCATTTTTTAAAAGTTATTGTATTATATGCAAAAGAAAGCAAAGTTGCGTTACTATTTTGGAAAGAATTATCAAAGTAGTACATTTGCCCATTTTGTCGACGCCGCCAAAATGGTAAGATACTAAAAATAAATAAAATTTAATTTATATAAATTTGTTTCACATCATTGACTAATATACATGTAAATGTCAATAAAATGTAGTAATTTCATTGAAAAAAGTGGAAATGCCTGATATAATTTGTCTGTAATATTAAATTTATAAAGGAAAGTGATGCCTAAATGGATAATCATAAATTAGAAACAATCTCAAATCTTTTTGAAGATAGTGAAATAAGAAGTGTTTGGGATAGTGAAAAAGAGGAATATTATTTTAGTGTTGTTGATATTATTAGTGCTTTAACTGATAGTAATAATCCTAGAAATTACTGGAATACCTTAAAAAGAAGAATGACAGAAGAAGAAAAGAGTGAGTTGTACGCAAAATGCGTACAACTGAAAATGAAGTCTCAAAAAGATGGAAAAAGCTATTTGACAGATACATTAGATACACAAGGAATATTAAGATTAATAGAATCTGTGCCAAGTCCAAAAGCTGAACCGTTCAAATTATGGCTTGCTCAAATGGGAAAAGAGAGAATGGATGAAGTATTTGATCCAGAACTTGCCATTAATCGTGCTGTTGATTATTATAGAGCACGTGGATATGATGATAAATGGATTAAAGCAAGACTAACAGGAGTTGTAGATAGGCGTAAATTAACAGATGTATGGAAAGAAAATGGTATAACAAAAAATTATGAATATGGAATACTTACAAATGAAATATATCAAGAATGGTCTGGTATGAAAGCTTCTCAATATAAAGAGTATAAAGGAATTAGAAAAGAATCTTTAAGAGATAATAAAGAAAAATATTAATATGGAGGAAAACGATGAATAAACCTATCATTGGCATTGTATCAAAAAATAGAGGGTCAGTATTTTTTAAGTTTTCATCAATAGGTTTTTTCTAGCAATTGTGTCATAAGTATTGTTTAAAAAACGAATGAAATAAGAAAATTTAATTTACATATTGAAAAACAAAGTTAGATAAGATACAATAAAAGAAAAAATACAAAAAAGAAAAATTAGGAGGCAAACCAATGAGGAAAATGATAGAAGGGCAAAAAGGTATTACCCTTATTTCTCTAGTAATTACCATGATTATTATTTTTATTTTAGTAGGAGCAACTTTAGCCATAGCAGTAGGCGATGGTGGGCTTATTGATGCTGTAAAAGAAAGCAGAAAAGACCAACAAACAGAAATATTGAAAGTAAAGCTTGGCATTATAGCACAAAATTGGTCTACTCAAAAAGTATTAAATGATAATATTACTTTAGATGACCTTTTTAATGATTTAATAGAGGCAGGAATTATAAAAAATAAAGAAGAAGGAATTATAGGACCAGATGAAAATGGCAATTATGAAATTGTAACACCAGATGGTTTAATATTTGACCTAATTATTAATGAAGATGGTAGTATTACTATTGAAGAACAAACCAATGGTCCAAGAATACTATCTGTAGCAGTAGAAAAAACAAGTACATCTATTACAGTAAAACCAGTAGTTAAAAACCTAGAAGATGGAACTTATACCTATTCATATAAAAAATCTACAGAAGCAAACTATACAACTGATAGTGCTAACACCAATACAAAAGCTACCAGTTGTACCTATACAGGTTTAACAGAGGGCGCATTATATAACATAAAAATACAAGTACAAAATGCAAAAGGACAAGATGAATATATTGTAAATGTAAAACTAGGTGGCTTAGCAAGCGGAACCATTAGTGTAACCAAAACAACATGGGCAAATGAGAAAGCAACCATAGAACTTGCAACAACAGAGCAAGGAGTAATCATACAATATCAATTAGGAACTCTTACAGACGAATGGAATGATTATGTAGCACCAATTACAAACTTAAACCATGGAGATACCATTTATGTAAGAATATATAATGGTACAGTAGGAAGTACAGGCGAAGGAACTATAACAGTAACAGATAGTAACCCTCCACAAGCAGCCAATATAGTATTTAGTAAAACTACAGCAGATGTAGGTGAAACTATTACAGCGACTGTAACTTTTAAGGATAATGAAAGTGGAATTAATGGGACAAGTTGCAAATGGGTATATAACAAGATAGATACAAAATATGATGAGGAAAATAGTATATGGGCTGCAGCAAGTAGCTTTGCAGATACAACCCCTTTACAATTAGCAGCAGCCGAAGAAGGTACCTACTATTTACATGTATTATCAGTAGATAAGGG
This sequence comes from uncultured Clostridium sp., assembly GCA_947647115.1. Lineage (GTDB taxonomy): Bacteria > Bacillota > Clostridia > TANB77 > CAG-508 > CAG-273. The sequence continues at coordinate 3,273 of CANSJB010000065.1, forward strand.
AGGTAACAAAAAGGCTAGTATTTCAGAAGGGGTTGTGGTAGAAACTATAGAAGAAGCTGAATTGAAACCAAACGAGAGTAGTTCAGCAACAGCATCTACAAGTTTTTCAACATCATATGGTAAGATAGATGTGATATGGTTGAAAGATACTAGTAAAACAGAAGTATCACAAGTACCAAATGAGCCAACTTTAACATCATCAGATGGAAAAAATTTAACTCCAGTTACTTGGACAAAAGATTTGACTACAAAAAAATGGACAGAAGACAGTTCTCCACAAAGTACATGGTATAATTATAAAGCAAAAAGTGGAACTGAGGATAATTTAGAAAGTATGTGGGCGAATGCAAAGAATACAGATGGAAGCTATTTTGTATGGATACCAAGATATGCCTATAGAATAACATATTATGATGTAGATCCTAAACTAGAAGAAAATGCATATGCAAAACCAACAGGATATTATGATGGTTACGGAATGTGGAAGGCAGAGGATGGAGCAAAAAAATATAATTTAGAGGCAGGAATAGAAACAATAGAATATAAGGGAAAGAAATATATAATACATCCAGCATTTGGAACAAATTTAGATTTAGGCGGATGGGGTACTCAATTAAAAGGATTTTGGATTGCAAAATATGAAATGAGTATGGAAACCAATAAGAAACATACAAATATAGCGGATAAGACAGCAGGAAATAAATTTACAAATTCTACAATTACAGCAGTAAGCAAACCAGGAGTATCAAGTTGGATATGTATTAATGCTGCTAATAGCTATAGAAATTCATATTATTATGACAGAACAAAGGATAGCCATTTAATAAAAATGAGTGAATGGGGAGCAGTAGCATATTTAACACACAGTCAGTATGGAAGAAATGGATATGAAATTGACATAAATAATAGTGAAACTTATATAACAGGAAATGGTGGAGGAAGTTCATCTGCAGCAACAGTTACAGGTGTGGCTAATGCATATGATACAGAAAAAGGAGCAAGGGCAAGTACAACAGGAAATATATATGGTGTATATGATTTAAGTGGTAATTCGTTTGAAATGATAGCTATGTTTAATGCAGATTATTCTGGAGATTATTATACTACTAGTACAGATACAAACTATAAGCCAGTAAGTGGAACTCACTTTGCTGCAAGTAGTAATGGAAAGAGTACTAGATATGCAACAGCATATAATAACAATTTGACAACTTATAATGGAACAAGAATATATATAATTGGAAAAACAGGTGATGCAACAAAAGAAGTATATACAGGAAAAACAGAAAATTCATGGAATGTAAGTTTTAATGAAGATAGAACGAATCTTTGGAGCAAAAATCACCCATTGGTTATACGTGGAGGATATCACGGAAGCTTAACGCATGCAGGGATATTTTATGAAAATAGTCAGGATGGATATCCAAGTACAGGAAAGACTTTTCGAGTAATACTTTGTTTTTAGAATTTTAATATAATAAACTAATTTAATATTATAAATTTAAGATAATTTAGGAGAAAAACAAGTGAAAAATAGAAGAGAACAAGGAATAACCTTAATAGCCTTAGTAATCACCATGATAATTATATTCATCTTAGCAGGAGTAAGTCTATTAGTATTTGGAAAAAATGGATTAGTGGAAACAGCAAAAGAAGCGGCATTGGCACAAAAAATAGCAGAATATAAAACATTAATTGATTCAGTAAAAGCAAGAGTAGCTATTAAAAATGAGGGGAATGTGCCAATAGATAAATTTCTAGATGAATTAAAAAAGCAAGAAGTTGTAAACGATAGCCAAATAAAAGATAATGGAGATGGCAGTTATACCATAACACCAGAGCCAGGAATTGATATTATAGTAAGACCAACAGAAGATGGAAATAATGTAAAAATAGAATATCCGATACCAGATGGAGTAGATATTGGAGGAAATACTGGTGGCAACAGCAATGAAACAGGAGGAAATACACAAGGCGGTTCTGGTACTGGAACAAATATAAAAGCACAACAAATAGCCTTTAGTATTAATAGTCCAAAAGTTGAGGTAGGAAAAACATTAACATTAACAGTAACATTTACACCAAGTAATACAAGTAATAAAGTTTTAGCATGGACAAGTAGTGATGAAACAGTAGCAACCATAAATAATGGAGCAGTAACTGGTATAAAAGAAGGAACAACAGTAATAACAGCAACAACAACGGATGGTAGTAACTTAACTGCAACATGTACTGTAACTGTAATAAAGTCAGCAACAGAATTATTAAAAGCTGGAAATACCTATGTAAATTATATAGATAAAAATGGAAATACAATAAAGTGTGTTGTTTTATATGAAGCAAGTTCGCAATATGGTTTGCAAATTATATCAGCTGATAGTGTAGCAGATGTACCAATAGGATACAATGAGGGAGGATGGAATCAATCTATTAGTAATGGAATTGAACAGTATAATAATGCAATAAAAATATTAAATGAAAAGGCAACTGAATATTTAAATGAAACATATGCAACATCTGCTAGATGTGTAGGTAGTGTTCCCAATAATCCAAGTTCGGAACCAAGTGGATATTTTTATTGTAATAGTAACCAAAGTTCTTGGGTAAAAGAGAGTACTAATGGTAAATTAAAAAAGACAGATACAAATTATGTTACAGATTATAATCAAATGGAAAAATTAAATATTTTAGACATTAATAAAGAATATTGGTTAGCTTCTAGATTTGTATATGATTTATCTTCATATTTATTTATACATATTCGTGCTTTTCCTACTCGTAATGAGTCACATGGAGAAGTTTCTGGTGTTACAATGTGTTCTTGGAATCCAACGGAAGCTTCTACCAATGCAAACAGAGAAACATTAGGTTTTAGGCCAGTATTTACATTAAAATCAGGAATTAGCATTACAAGCGGAACGGGAAGCGTAAATGACCCATATAATATAGATGTTTAAAAAGTAAAAAAATAAGGGAGAAAAAAATGAACAAAAGAGAGCATGGAATCACTTTAATAGCCTTAGTAATCACCATGATAATTATATTCATCTTAGCAGGAGTAAGTCTATTAGTATTTGGAAAAAATGGATTAGTGGAAACAGCAAAAGAAGCGGCATTGGCACAAAAAATAGCAGAATATAAAACATTAATTGATTCAGTAAAAGCAAGAGTAGCTATTAAAAATGAGGGGAATGTGCCAATAGATAAATTTCTAGATGAATTAAAAAAGCAAGAAGTTGTAAACGATAGCCAAATAAAAGATAATGGAGATGGCAGTTATACCATAACACCAGAGCCAGGAATTGATATTATAGTAAGACCAACAGAAGATGGAACAGATGTAAAAATAGAATATCCAATACCAGATGGAGTGGATATTGGTAGTGGAGGTTCTGGCTCAGGAGGTAATACAAGTGGAGGCTCTGGAAGTGAAACAGAAATAAAAGCAGAAGGTATATCGTTTAGTATTACGAGCCCAGAAGTAGAAGTAGGAAAAACAACAACATTAATTGTAAACTTTACACCAAGTAATACTACAAATAAAGGTTTAACATGGACAAGTAGTGACCAAACAGTAGCAACAGTAATAAATGGTACAGTGACAGGTGTAAAAGTAGGGACTACAACAATTACTGCAACTACAACAGATGGAAGTAATAAAACAGCAAGTTGTATAGTAACAGTAATAAAAGCTTTACCAA
>CANSJB010000066.1 GCA_947647115.1 uncultured Clostridium sp.
ATTTTTTTTTGCTTAATTTAATTCTTTCATTTAAAAAATTTGTCATTTTTTGTACCTCGAAAAAATATTACTATAAGTTTATAAAAAAATCAAGTATTTTTTTCATTTTTATTCATAAATTATTACAAGAAAATTTAATCTATTTAAACTTATCTAATAAGCTTAAATAGAAAAAAGAAAGGACTTGAAATTTATGAAACTTGCAATTGTTGGAGCCACTGGACTTGTAGGTAAAACTGTTTTAAAAGTATTAGAGGAAAAAAATTTGCCAAACCTTACTTATACTTTTTTTGCCTCAGAACGTTCGAAAGGAAGTAAAGTTTTTTTGCTCGGCTCAGAATATATTGTACAAAAACTAGAAGAAACCTCTTTTAATTCTGGTTTTGATTTTGCTATTTTTTGTGCTGGTGGCAGTGTTTCTAAAAAATTTGCTCCTATTGCAGCTAATGCTGGCTGCATTGTTATTGATAACAGTAGCCACTTTCGTATGGACGAAAATGTCCCACTTATCGTACCTGAGGTAAACCCAGAAGAAATTAAAAATCATCATGGTATTATTGCAAACCCAAATTGTTCTACTATTCAAGCAGTTTGTGCTTTAAAACCATTAGATGATAATTATGGCATCAAAAGAATTGTATATAGTACTTATCAAGCTGTTTCTGGTGCACGGTTATAAAGGAGTATGTGACTTACAAAATGGTATAACTGCTTTTTCTACTTGTGAGCAAACTAGTGTCACTGTACCTGATATAAATGTACTTTCTTCTTGCCAAGAAATGCAAAAATTTCCTATGCCAATTTTTAGTAATTGCCTGCCACACATTGATGTATTTTTGGAAAATGGTTATACCAAAGAAGAAGAAAAAATGATAAAGGAAACCAGAAAAATATTAAAAAATCCACAGTTAAAAATAACGGCAACTACAGTAAGAGTACCTGTTTTTAATTGTCATAGTGAATCTATTAATGTAGAGTTGGAAAAAGATTTTGAACTTTCTAAATTAAAACATGTTTTAGCCTCTGCTCCTGGTATTATAGTAAAAGATGATTCTGAAAATGCAGTTTATCCAACTGTTTTAGATACTAACAATCAAGATGCTACTTATGTACGGACGTATTCGTAGAGATTTTAGTGTGCCTTTTGGAGTTAATTTGTGGGTTGTGGCTGATAATTTAAGAAAGGGTGCTGCAAGTAATGCAGTACAAATTTTAGAGAAGTTAATTGGTTAAAAGGTCAAAGAGTCCAGTTTATAAGCAAAACTGGACTTTTTTAGATTAATACCAATAAGCTAATTTTAAAAAGGAATTAATTAATTTCGTTTGTTCTTCTAATTCTTCTTGCTTTGCCACATTATATTCTTTTCCATAGATATTTCTTGCTTCTAAAGTCCATAGAAAAGCTTTTAATTTTGGGAACTGCTCCATATTTTTTTCAAATATGCCCTTTTTTCTTTTCTTGAACTTTTCCTTTAAATATGTTACAATTACGTAGCAAACTAAAAATAGCTTGCGATTTAAATGGAGGTTTTTAGATTGTTAGAATTACAAAATATATCTTTTACAAGAGATAATAAAGAAATTTTAAAAAATATTAATTTAAAAATAGATAGTAGTAAGTTAGTTGCTATTACAGGACCTAATGGCTCTGGTAAGTCTACCCTTGCTAAAATTATTATGGGTATTTTAACACCAGATAGTGGCAAAATCTTATTTTGTGGTAAGGATATTACTTCTATGGATATTACAAGCAGAGCTAAACTTGGCATTGGCTTTGCTTTCCAGCAACCTGTTAAATTTAAGGGTCTAACTGTGAAAGATTTAATTGAGCTTGCTGCACGGAAATGCCATTAAATTAAGTGAAGCTTGTAATTATTTGTCTGATGTTGGCTTATGTGCCAAAGATTACTTAAACAGGGAAATTAGCTCTTCTCTTTCTGGTGGTGAACTAAAACGTATTGAAATTGCTATGCTTGCTGCCAAAAAATCTAAGCTTACTGTATTTGATGAACCAGAGGCTGGTATTGATTTATGGAGTTTTAATAGTTTAATTGGCATCTTTGAAAAAATGCACCATGAAATACAAAACTCTTCTATTGTAATTATTTCCCATCAAGAAAAAATACTAACTATTGCAGATGAAATTGTTTTGCTTTCTAAAGGACAAGTAGAAAAGGTAGGTCAAAAAGAAGAAGTTTTGCCACTGCTTTTAAATACTACCAATAAGCCTTGCAAAGTGATGTTAGACAAAGGAGGTAATTCATAATGAGTGATGATATAAGTAAAATAGAAAATAAATTAGATACGATTGAACTTAACTTATTAAAACAAATTGCCGATATTGAAAAAACACCCATGGGCGCTTATAACATTCGTGAAAATGGCGCTGGTATTGCTAGAAACACAACTGCTAATATTGATATTGTAACAAAAGCGGACAAGCCTGGTATTGATATTATCATCAAACCAAATACCAAAGGAGAAAGCGTACATATTCCTGTTATTTTAACTCAGTCTGGTTTTAATGATGTGGTATATAATGACTTTTATATTGGTGAAAATGCAGATGTTGTGATTGTAGCTGGTTGTGGCATTCATAATAACTCTTGTGAGACCTCCCAGCACGATGGTATTCATACTTTTCATCTAGCCAAAGGAGCAAAAGTAAAATATATAGAAAAACATTATGGAGAAGGCACTGGCACTGGAAGTAAAGTTTTAAACCCTCAAACGATTGTACATTTAGAAGAAGGTAGTTTTTTAGAGATGGAAACTGTGCAAATTAAAGGTGTTACTTCTACTGTGCGTGAAACTAAAGCAGACTTAAAAGATAATACCAACTTAGTAATTACAGAAAGAATTATGACAGCAAACAATCAAACTGCCAAAACTATTTTTGATGTTGATTTAAATGGCAAAAATTCTAGTGTACATGTTGCTTCCCGCTCTATTGCAAGGGACAATTCTATACAAGAATTTGTTTCTAATGTCCATGGAAATAATCAATGTTTTGGTCATGTAGAATGTGATGCCATTATTATGGACAAGGCAAAAGTTATTTCTACCCCACAAATTGTAGCAAATCACATTGATAGCAGCTTAGTACATGAGGCAGCAATTGGTAAAATTGCAGGAGAACAATTAATTAAACTCATGTCTTTGGGGCTAACTGAAAAAGAAGCAGAAGAACAAATTATTAGTGGCTTTTTAAAGTAATATACTAAAAAAATATAGTGAATTTCCTTTTTTAGGTTTCACTATATTTTTTTGCTTATGATAAAATGACTAAAAATACTCTATCATAGGAATTTCCTATCCAAAACTATATTTCAATTAATTCATATTCTTTTGAGCCCATACCTAAATCTGCTGCTGCATCTATGGTATGTGTTCCTTGCCTTGAGTTAATTCTTTCTAATAAGTGGTCTTTTCCTGCATCATTTGAGTTTTGTACTAAATCAATACAAGCTCTATCAATAGCCACTGGGTCTAATGATGCAAGTACTCCTATATCTTTGATACATGGGTCTTCTGCTACACTGCAACAGTCACAATCTACACTCATATTGCACATAACATTAATATATACAATATTGCCTTGAAATTTTTTAGCAACACTACTAGCACTATCTGCCATAGCCTCTAAAAACTTTAGTTGGTCTACTTGGAACATATCTTCATAACTGCCATTTTCTTTTCCTACACAGTGAATATACCTTTTTCCTTTGCTAGATGCCACACCAATGGATAATTGTTTTAATGCTCCACCATAACCGCCCATAGGGTGACCTTTAAAGTGTGATAATACTAACATCGAATCATAGTTATTAATATTTTTGCCTACATAGTTTTTTTGAATTACCTTTCCATTTGGAATTTCAAGTGTAATATCTTCTTTTTCATCCATAATATCTATAGCAAAATATTTTGTCCAACCATGTTCTTTCATTAGTTCTTGGTGCTTTTCGGTAGTATCTCTAGCACCATCATAGGCTGTATTACATTCTACTACAGTTCCACCTACATGTTCTACTATATTTTTTACCATTTCTGGTTTGATATAATTTTGATTACCTCTTTCTCCTGAATGTAGCTTTACTGCTACTTTTCCTTCTAGTTTTTTACCTAAAGCTTCATAAATTTCTACAATGCTTTCTGGGGTTATTTTACTTGTAAAATATACTTTTGCTTTTTCCATAAACAGCTTTCCCTTCCCTTCTTTTTTATTTTATGAGGTTATTATATACAATATTTTGGGTGATTGCAAGTGGGTTTTAAGTTGTTGGTTTCTATAATGTTACTAGATAATGGTTTTTAGAAAAAAGTAGAAGCTTTCACTATAAAATGAAGGCTCCATTAATAATTAAAAAGCAAAAATTATTTTCTTATCCGCAAATATGCTTTTAATAGTTTCCAAAATATTCATATTTTGCTTCTTACATGCATCAATGATACTTATGGCATCACAATAATATTTAGCAAACTTTAAGTTTCTAAATTCCCCAGCAATTTTTAATTTTGTCTTTATTTTTCTTAAACCTCTTTCAGCAAAATTATTTGTAAAATTAATTCGAAAATCTGTTAAAAATCTCAAATGGTCATCAACATACTACTTTAACCTTGCAATTAAACATCTTTCACTATCGTAATATTTAGAATTATTATTGTCATAATCCTTTTTAAATTCTCTATACCATATGTCTAATAGTCTTAGATATTCTGCTTTAGCTTCTTCATATTCAGTTGCTGTAAAAGCTATTCTTCCTAAAACTTTATATTCATCAACTTTATCACGTAAACTTAGCAAATAAACCATAAAATCTAAGATACTTTGTCTATGATGAACTTCATATTCTCCTTTACAATATCTTAATATATAAAAGTTACACTCAGCTTGCTTTGATTGAGGAAAAATTTAGAAAAAGAGACTAAAAAAGAGAAAGAGGCAAAAAAATACATACTAGTTAAAAATATAGTTAACTAGTATGTATTTTTTGGAAATATTATTTTGTATCAAAATGAGGAAGTAAAAAAGATTATTACACTTTGATGTCATTTCTATTACAGATAGGAGCATTACAAAAGTTTTTAGATAAAAAAACATTATCTAGTAACTCTATTATATTTGCTAAAAATCATTTAACAATAAATGGTAAATATTGTTCCAACCTACACTCCTATCTTTTAATTTGTGATATTAATCTATCATAGTGTTAATATTTTTGTAGTTCTTTCTGTTTGCACTTATAAAACTTTTATAGATTATACATAAAAAATCTCAATATTAACACCTTTAGATGATTAACATTGCCCTCGTTCCAAGGGATCTAAAAGTATAACTTGGGCAATTTCTTTCATTTCTATAACTAGCTGGTTCAGCTAAACCAGTATTAGCATATGAGCCTCCGACGAGCTGTACGAGTTACACTTTCTCCTTCCATTGTCCATTCATATACATTTCCTGCCATGTCATATATATTGTTTACACTATATTCTTCACTTGCTCCAGTTGGAGTTGAGTGTATACCATCTGATTGTGTCCCTTCATGATTTCCTTTTTCACTACTATCTGTTACATATGTTGCTTTTTCTTCTCCTTGACTTAAAAACCACTTCATACATGCATCCCATTGACATCCCCATATCATTCTTGATTTTCCTTCTACTATTCCTTTATTCATTTGATAACTTTTATACCAGTTTTTACTATGAATATCACTATTATTTTGTATTACTTTTGCTTTTGTTTCACTCAAACCTCCTGTTTCATATCTTCCTATATAAAAGCCTTTATATCTTTCTACACTATCTATCATTTCTTTAAATTCACTTTCTAATTGTTTTTTAAACTGATCCATTGTAGTTATTCCTGTTATCCCTGCTCTTTCATAATTACTCTTCACATCATCACCTGGTTGAGTAATGTTTAAAGAATTTACCCATGAATTTACTACATCTGGTTCATGATTACTTGTTTGTGAATTTAATTTTATTTTTCCATTTTCATCTTCTGTCCAATTTTCGTTTGTTGCTCCACTTGAATTAAATCTATACAATTTTCCTAAATATTTTCCATCTGTTGTTACTCCATACATTTCACTTGGTTCTGGTACTGGTACCCATACAAATTGATTTCTTGTTTCTCTTGCAGTTGACACATTACTACTTGTTACAGGCTCCGTTCCTTCATAGATTACTAAACCATCATTTACCTTATTTTCACTTGCTACTCCTGATACTACAAATCCCTTTGGTACTGGCACTGTTATGCCATCTGCGCTTGTCTCTGTTGTCACTTTAGTTGTATCCCAGCCTGTTGGCAAAGCTTTTATTACTGTTACTACACAACTTGCTGTTTTATTACTTCCATCAGTAGTAGTTGCAGTAATTGTTGTAGTACCTTCTTTTACACCCGTTACTACTCCATTAGCTACTGTTGCTACTGATTGGTCACTACTTGTCCAGACTAAGCCTTTATTTGTGGTATTACTTGGTGTAAAGTTTACTGCTAATGTAGTTGTTTTTCCTGTTTCTACTTCTGCTGCATTATTTGCAAAAGCTATATTTTCTGCTTTTATGTTTGTTTCACTTCCAGAATCTCCAGTATTTCCATCTGGTAATTTTCCAGTTACCTCTGGATATTTTATCTCTATATTATCTCCTCCTGGTAGTGGTTTTACCTCAATATCAATTCCAGGTTCTGGTGTAACAATGACACTTCCTTCTTCATCTCCTGGTTTTACTTGGGTTTCTTTATTCGTTATAATTCCCTCTTCTACTAACTCATCTAGAAATTTCTCTACTGTTACACTTCCATGATTTTTTGTATATACTGTCATTTTTGATATTTCGAATAAGT
>CANSJB010000067.1 GCA_947647115.1 uncultured Clostridium sp.
CAGCAGATATTGCCAGAATGTTTTTAGCTGATACTATGAAACAAGTACAAAGTTTTGACTATATAGAACAATTTGAAAGTGTAACCAAAGAATACACAAAAAACATTTTACAAACAGTTTTCAAACCTGAAAATAAAATACTATCTGTGATAGAACCAAATGAGAAATAAATATCATCAAACAGAAAGGCTATTTTTGATGCAAAAACTTATATTTTGACAAAAAATGTAGAAGAATGTAAAAAAATAGCAAAAAAAGTATAAAAAAGTCGTACGAAAATCTAGCAAAATACTACAAAATAGCAAATAATCCATTGACTAATTTGTAAAAATATGGTATTTTTAAAATATACAAAAGACAAAAACAAGAAAAAGGAGAGTGGATTAAAATGTTAAATGATGAAATTTGTAGATTAAGAGAAAAATTAAATGATAGTATACTAAACCAAAATGATTATAAAATTACTTATCAAATTAGTGTGGAATTAGACGAACTAATTGCACAATATTATAGCACACAAGTAAAAGTAGTAACCAAATGTGAGCAAGGGAAAGAAACCAAAAAGATTATTAAACAAACCACAACAAATAAGAAACGATTAAAACAAGAAGCAGTTATGAAATAAGTCAATAGCAAAATACAAATAAAATGAGCTTAAAAAAGCAAAAAGAACCCCAAATGTTAACCAAAACAGGAAGGGTTCATTTTTTTACAGTAAAAATCTATAAAAAATTATTTTTAAGCTGTAATATTACAAAACTGTGACAAAATCATGACATTTTTATAACATTTTGCAAAAAAATAGCCAAAATTTAAAAAATATGGTAAGATAAGACTTGAAAATATGCAAAAAATCAGGTATAATAAGCAGTAGGACAAAAATTAAGAGGAGGTATTATGAAAAAGAAAATCATTTTATTTGCTTTGATAACATTTTTAATCCTAGCCATAGTGCCAATTTTCAGTATGGCAGCAACTAGTATAACACTAGCAAGTAACCCAATTGATAACCCCAATGCCTTTAAACCAGGGCAAGTAACACAAAATGATATTAATATGATAACTGGCAAAACAAACAACATAGTAGGAATCATTGTAACAGTAGGTGTTGTCATATCTGTTATAACACTTATTGTATTGGGTATAAAATACATGATAGGCAGTGTAGAAGAAAAAGCAGAATACAAAAAAAGCATGATACCATACTTAATCGGTGCTGTCCTTTTATTTTCAGCATCTATCCTAGTCAATATCATAGCAAAATTAGTACAAAATACAAGTCTAGTACAATAATAAAATTGCAAAATAAAGCATAAATTTAACAAATGCAATTGCAAACTAAAAGCACATATAGTATAATAAAGAAAAAAGGAAATGTCGAATTATGATAAAAAAACTAACATTTGCATTTATAATAATAACTATTTTGGGTTTACTACTTTCCAATAGCTGTGTAAGAGCCATTAGTATTAGTAATACACTAGGAGGAGCAGATGATTTTGTAAATAGTGGTAAAACAAACCAAAATAATACCTTTAATACTACTGCATTAAATAATGCATCAGATTTGGTATATAATACTTTATTAATATTAGGTACTTGTATCGCAGTAATAATTGCTACAGTGCTGGGAATACAATTTATGACAGGCAGTATAGAACAAAAAGTAAAGGTAAAAGAATCATTAATACCATTTATCATAGGATGTGCCGTTATATTTGGAGCCTTTGGTATTTGGAAATTAGTTATTACTATATTAAGATAACTCAAGTTTTTAAAATTGTTTCAAATAAGAAACAGATTTATAATACATAAAAATGAAAGGGAGGAAATAACATGAAAAAAACTACAAAAATAATAGGAATCATGCTAATTATAGCAATGCTATTAATGGGAATGACAACAGTATGTAAAGCAAGTGACGACGAAGGAACAGGAACCTTAGATCCTGGCGCAATTGCAAACCAACTTACTGGAACACAAAGTAATGCACAAGGTGATGTTACAAGAATTGGTAACCAATTAATTGGTATCATTACAACAGTTGGTGTAGTAGTAGCAGTTATTATTTTATTAGTATTAGGTATTAAATATATGATGGGTAGTGCTTCAGAAAAAGCAGAATACAAAAAAACTATGATTCCATATTTAGTAGGTGCTGTTTTAATTTTTGGTGCATCTGCTATTGTACAAGTAGTAGTAAATATAGCCAAACTATAATAGCTAATATTACAAAAACATTACAAAAATATTACAAAAATATTAAAAAGTGCATTTTTATGCACTTTTTTTCGTTTTTAGGTTACAATTTTCGAGAATATTTGCTATAATAGTAAATAAGTATAATTAGAAATAAAAACAAAAGAAAAGAAATAAAGGAGGAAGTCCAAAAAATGGGCACATATGAGTTACCTAGAAATGTAAAAGGCGAAGGAAGAATACTATTTATTTTCACTGCCAAAAGTTTAATATACACTATGATAGCAGCAGCAGTAGGATTACTATTTTATTTTATCTTCTCAGCATTAAACTTAACAGTAGTAGGCATTATTTTTGTAGTAGCATTTGCCTTAATTGGTTTTGCCATAGGAACCTTAAAAGTTCCAGAACTTGCAAAATTTGAATTTAGTAAAAAAACAGGTGGAGAAAATATAGATGATGTCATAAAAAGAGCCATCAAATATAAAACATCAGGAAAAAAAATATATGTATACAAGGAGGGAAAAAACAATGATTGAAATGATAACCATAGCCATAGCAGTAGTGATAGTCATAATGTTTATTTTACTAGGAGTACTTTGTATACTATACTTTAAATCAAAAAAACAAACAGAAAAACCAATAAACACTGCCAATACACAAGTACAAAATAAAGAAAAAAAATCACCAAAAACATATGGGCAAGAATCTGTATTTGATTTTATGGAATTTGACAAAGTAGAAGATAACATGATTTCCACTAAAAATGGAGCCAAATATGTTATGGTAGTAGAATGTCAAGGCGTTAATTATGACCTAATGTCAGAAGTAGAAAAAAATGCAGTAGAAGAAGGGTTTATCCAATTTTTAAATACCCTAAGGCATCCAATACAAATTTACACACAAACCAGAACCATTAACCTAGAAAGCAGTATTCAAACTTATCGCAGCAAAATAAATGAAGTTGAACAAGACTTACAAAAACAACAAAGAAGATATGAAGAAATGGTAAACTCAGGTAAATATAGTGAAGAACAATTAAATGCAGCATTTTATGAACTAACCAAAGCTACCAACCTATATGAATATGGAAAAGATATTATTTATACAACAGAAAGAATGAGCTTAAATAAAAACGTACTAAACCAAAAATACTATGTAGTTATACCATATTACCCAGAAGAACTAGGGGAAAACAATTTTGACAAACAAGAAATCAGAAATTTAGCCTTTTCAGAATTATATACAAGAGCACAATCGATTATTAGAACCTTGTCAGTATGTGGTATTAATGGTAGAGTATTAGACTCTAATTCATTAGTAGACTTACTATATGTAGCTTACAATCGTGATAGTGCAGAAATATATGGAGTAGATAAAGCATTACAAGCAGGTTATGATGAGCTATACTCAACTGCACCAGATGTATTAGACAAAAAAATGAATGTTTTAAATGAACAAATAGGAAGACAAGCCTTTGAAAAAGCAAACCAAAAAGTAATAGAAGCCAAATCAGAAAAACAAAAAGCATTAGAACAAAAACAAGAAAAAATGGAAGACCTAATTGACCAAATGGCAAAAATGATTATTGAACAAAACCAAGCAGTAATAGGAAAAGATGTAGCACAAAATGCTATTAACAAAGTAAACCAAGACACAGTCAAAAGAAGAGGCAGACCAAGAAAACAGGTAAATCCTGAAGAAGGAGGTACAAAAGAAAATGAGCAAGAAAACACAGCTAAGAGCGCAAGAGCTACAAGGACAGCGTAATGATTACACCAAACCAGATGAATATAGGATACTAAGGAAAAAAACGATTAAAGAACTCATTGCACCATCTGGTGTTGACACAACCAACATAGACCACTTAGAAATTATTTCTAATGTAACCAGATATGCAAGAAGCTTCTTTGTATCTAGCCTTCCAAGAATGTGTACATTCCCAGAACTATTTAGAGATATGTACCTATTTGGAGACATCAATACCTCTATTTACATAAACCCAGTACAAGAATCAAAATCACAAAACGAACTAAATAGAGTAATTAACGAACTAGAAACAGAAAGAATTGTTGCTGCAGATAGAGGAAATATCAATAGAGAAAGTACATTAGGACAAAAAAGGCTAGAAGCAGAACAACTAAGAGATGAAATCGCAGCAGGGTATAACAAATTATATGAAGCATCTATTGTAGCAACTTTATTTGCTTATAGTTTAGATGACTTAAATAAATATACCAAATTACTATCTACAGAAATGTCCAAATCATTAGTTAACATCAAAAGTGCATGGGCAATGCAAGAAGAGGCATTTCAATCAAACCTTCCACTAATGGAAGATAAAATTAAAAAAACACATACTTTTGACCGTAGGTCTATGGGAACTGTATTTCCATTTACCACATCAGAAGTAGGCCACCCAACTCGGAATACCACTAGGAGTTAATAAACAAACTGGAGTACCAATCTTATTTGATAACTTCCACAACTCTTTAACAAACTATAACATGGTTATATTTGCAAAATCTGGTGCTGGTAAATCAGTTACTATGAAAACCCTAATATCACGTTCAGCTGTATTAATGGGAATACAAAGCTTAGCACTAGATGCTGAAGGGGAATATAGCATAGTAGCAGAAAGTTTAGGAGGAATTAATGTAGTCTTATCTCCAACCTCAAAAACTGTGATTAACATCTTTGATATAGAAACAGAAATTATCAAAGACGAAATTACAGGAAGAGATAGACTAGTATTAAACGTAGAAAACAAAGTAGAAGACGTAACACAAGCCTTACTTACCATGGCAAGAGGAAGTACCAGAAGTCAAGAGGTAAATGAGCTTACCAAACAAATTATAGCAGAATCAGTATTAGAAGAATATAGTGCCCATGGCATTACTTCAGACCCAAACAGCTTATATGCAGCAAGTAACCAACCAGGTGGCAATATGTTAGGAAAACAAAGAAAAAAAATGCCAACCATTGGTTCTTGGTATAAAAGAATTGAAGCAAAAGCAAAAGCCAATACCAATGCAGACTATAACTTCCACTATAGCTATTTACTAAAAGTTATGAAACAATATATCAGGGAATACGATGGTCAAATGGCTTACTTTGATGGACAATCTACCTTTGACCTATTAGATGGAACCCTATTTATTAACTTAGACATATCACAACTAGAAGAAAGATTTGCAAGACCACTTGCCCAACAAATATTACTTGCTTGGATATGGGAAAAATATGTAAAGAAAAATAGTGAAGATAGAACCAAAGCTGCTAAAAAAAGGGTATTAGTAGATGAAGCATGGATGTTGCTTCCATATCCAGAAGCAGTAGACTTTTTAAACACCATGGCAAGACGTGCTAGAAAAAGAAATGTATCACTTGCTATCATATCACAAAGATTCCAAGACTTTTATGAAAAACCAGAAGCACAAGCAGTATTAACTTCATCTGATACCAAACTATTCTTAGCACAAGATAAATCAGAAATTGCATACTTAAAAGAAGTATTTAAATTAAGTGAAGGAGAAGCTAATTTCCTAATAACTTGTTTTAAAGGAGAAGGTCTACTAAAAGTAGGAGCAGATAGTGCAATTATTCAAATTCAACCTACCGCAAAAGAATTTGAGTTTGTAGAAACAAACTTAAATAAATTAGCACAGATGAAAAATAGGAATATAAGACAGAATTATTTAGGAGGATAATATGAAATTTTTGACACAAAAAGGTACTGCA
Organism: uncultured Clostridium sp.; assembly: GCA_947647115.1. Lineage (GTDB taxonomy): Bacteria > Bacillota > Clostridia > TANB77 > CAG-508 > CAG-273. The sequence continues at coordinate 5,941 of CANSJB010000067.1, forward strand.
CAGAAGATAATTATTGCTATTGTATTTATAGTATTATTTAATTTTATATCTCCCAATATCACTTTAGCGGTAACAGCTGGCGATGTAGGAGGCGTTTTATTTGCACCAATTAAAGCATTACTTTTAATTATTGCAGACTCCTTTATCGTAGTAGCACAAGGGTTATTATTTAATATGGAAGAAAGCTTTATTACTTTAAATCATGAAAGTGTAGAAACAACAGGAGGAATTGCAGGAGCAGTAGGATGGATAATTGATCTTCCTGGTAACACAATAGGAGCAATATTAGGTCTAGAAAATAGAAATCAAGTATCTGGTTTAATGGGAAAGCTTGTAGGTAAAGTTTCTCAAATAGCTCTTCCAAAATCACTAAACCTACCATTATTTGTACTAAGCCCAGAGGAGATATTCCAAAATAAAATTGCATTATTAGACGTTAACTTTTTTAACCCAAATCAATATGCAAATATTAATGAAATGACAGCAATTACTGGAACAAGTGATGTACCTATAGATGGAGCAGCACTAGAAAGAGATAGAAGATTTCAGGAACTAATCAGTAGTGGCAATGTAGATGAAGCTGTAGATTATGTAATGGAAAATGCAAAAACGAATACTGGTTCAGTTATAGCAGATTTAGCAGTTGATATGCTAGTAAAAGAAGCAATAAGACAACAAGTAACTGCGATGATACAACAACAAGAAGAAGACCAACAAATATCTGCAGCTCTAACCTTACAACCAGTTATTTCAACGTGGTATTATGCATTAAGAAACTTAGCAATTGTAGCACTATTATCCATTTTAGTATATGTTGGAATTAAAATTATAATTAGTAGTTCAGCAGAAGATAAAGCAA
>CANSJB010000068.1 GCA_947647115.1 uncultured Clostridium sp.
CAGTTTTATATGAAAATATGGATCATGAAACCAAAAAACTATATAGAAATAAAATAAAACAAATATCACAAAAAACAAAAATCTCAGAAATTTATATTGTAAAAAAAATATGGAATCTAGCAAATCAGGCAAAACAGCCAAAACAAAGGCATGTAGGTTATTACCTAATAGCACAAGGAGAAAATCAATTATGGCAAGAGCTTATCTTGAGAAAACCAAGAAAAAACATGAAACCAAAAAACAAAATAGCCTTAGCAATTACAGGACTTTCTCTTTTAAGCTTATTAATAGCAGCGCTATTTTCTTATCTTTTATATTATCAAATAAACTCTGTACTACTTTGTTTAGTACTTGCTATTTTACTATTAGTGCCAATTAGCACTATTATTGTACAAATAGCCCAATATATATTAGGCAAAATAATAAAGCCAAAACCAATACCAAAAATTGACTTAAGACATGGCATACCACAAGAAGCAGCAACCTTTGTAGTTATCCCAACAATTATAAACTCCAAAGAAAAACTCCAAAAATTAATGAAAAGTCTAGAAGTTTACTATATTGCAAACCAAAGTGATAACTTATATTTAGCCTTACTTGGAGATGTTACATCAGGAAAATGTGAAAAAGAACCATTTGATCAAGAAATAATACAAGAAGGAATAGCACTCACGCAAAAATTAAATGAAAAATACCAAGACTTAACCTTTCCTAAATTTCACTTTTTATATAGAAAAAGAATTTGGAACGAAAAAGAAAATTGCTATCTAGGATGGGAGAGAAAAAGAGGGCTATTAAATCAATTTAATGACTACATTTTAGGGAAAACAAAAAACGAATTTTTAGCCAATACCATAGAAACTGTAAAACAAACCATGCCAAAAATCAAATACATTATCACACTAGATGCAGACACCAAATTAAATGTTAATACAGGACTAGAACTAATAGGAGCCATGCAGCATATTTTAAACACTCCTGTTTTAAATAAACAAAAAGATTGTGTTATAGAAGGACATGGACTAATACAACCAAGAGTAGGAATTTCCTTAGAAGAAGTAGAAAAAAGCACATTTACTAAATTATATGCAGGTGCAGGAGGAAAAGATGCCTATACCAATGCCATATCAGACTTATATCAAGATAACTTTGAAGAAGGTATTTTCACAGGAAAAGGAATTTATAACCTTCCTATATTTTCAGAAGTACTAAGCAAAGAGATACCAGAAAATACAGTACTGAGCCATGACTTATTAGAAGGAAGCTATTTAAGATGTGGACTAGCCTCAGACATTATGCTAATGGACGGTTACCCAGTAGGTTATAATAGTCATAAAGCAAGACTTCACAGATGGATACGTGGAGATTGGCAAGTCAGCAAATGGCTAAAACGTACAATTACAACAAAAGATGGACAAAAGAAACATAATCCATTAAACCTATTATCTAAATATAAAATATTTGATAACTTAGTAAGAAGTTTGCAAGAAGCTATGATTATGCTATCTTTTCTATATATTAATATTTTAAACCTATTTTATCCAATCAAAATAGGCCTATTTATCTTACTTTTAGCCATTTCAGCTATTATACCAAGTATGCTAGAAATACTAAATCGTATTTTATTTAAAAAAGAACAAGAAACCATCCAAAAAACTTTTAATAAAACCATAACTGGTATCAAAGCAAGTTTCATAAGAGCAATACTTAGTATAGGAACCTTACCAGACAAAGCCTACTTTAGTTTAGATGCAGCTTTAAAAACCATTTATAGAATGAAAATTAGTAAAAAACATTTGCTAGAATGGGTAACAGCAGAAGATGCCGAAAAAAATGCCAAAAATGACCTAAAATCATATTATAAAAATATGTTTGCTAATGTCATAATAGCACTTTTTAGCTTTTTTCTAGTAGCCATTTTGCCCTATAGTTGGTATAGCATCTTTTTAATGATATTAGCTATTTTATGGCTAATTACACCTAGTATCGTTTACTATATTAGTAAACCAATAAAAAAACAAAACAAACTAAACGAATTAAATGAAAAAGAAAAACAATATCTATTAGAAATAGGCAAAAAAACATGGAAATATTTTAAAGACTTTTTGACCCCAACAACAAACTTTTTGCCACCAGATAATTATCAAGAAGACAGAAAACCAAAAACCATAAACAGAACTTCTCCTACTAATATTGGACTTAGCTTACTTGCTGTAATATCTAGTTATGACTTAGGATATGAAAATTTACAAAATACCCTTAACCTTTTAGAAAAAATGCTAAACACTATAATGAATATGCCAAAATGGAATGGACATTTATATAATTGGTATGAACTAGAAAACTTAGTACCACTAAACCCAAGATATGTATCTTCTGTAGATAGTGGAAACTTAGTAGGATACCTATTTACCACAAAACAATTTTTAGAAGAACAAAAAAATAAAACAGACCAAATTAATAATCTTATTACCGTTATAGATACACTTATTAATCAAACAGACTTCTCAAAATTGTATGATAAACAAAATAGCCTATTTTCTATTGGATTTAATGTAGAAGAAAACCAACTAACCAACTGTTACTATGACTTACTAGCATCAGAAGCAAGGCAAACTAGTTTTATTGCCATTGCTAAAAAAGACGTTCCTGTGAAACATTGGAATAATTTAAGTAGAACCTTAACTATATTAAACAAATATAAAGGCTTAATTTCTTGGTCTGGAACAGCATTTGAATACTTAATGCCAAATAGCAATATGCCAACTTATCCAGGAAGTTTACTAGCAGAATCTAGCAAATTTATGATTATGAGCCAAAAAGAATATGCCAAAAAGCTAAACTTGCCATGGGGAATATCAGAATCAGCCTTTAACCTAAAAGACTTAAACAATAACTACCAATATAAAGCCTTTGGTATACCATGGTTAGGCTTAAAAAGAGGTCTTCGGAGATGAAATGGTAGTGGCACCATATGGAAGTATAATGGCACTTTTGCAAGAACCAAAACAGGTCGTACAAAACCTAAAAAAATTAGAAAAGCAAGGGATGTATCAAAAATATGGCTTTTATGAAGCAATAGACTATACTCCAACAAGGCTTAACAAAGGGCAAGAATATGCTGCAGTTAAAACCTATATGGCACACCATCAAGGCTTAATATTACTGGCCATTAATAACTTGTTTTCTGACAACATTTTGCAAAAACGATTTATGCAAAACCCACAAATGCAAGCAGTAGATATATTATTACAAGAAAGAATGCCAGAAAACGTTATCTTAACTAAAGAAGAAAAAGAAAAAGTAGAAAAAATAAAATATATAGAAGAAGGAACCTTTACTCAAAAAGAAATTACTAAAGTACCATCTAAACTACCACAAATAAATCACTTATCTAGTAATGGCTATACTATTATGATGGATGAAAAAGGAATGGGATATAGTAAATACGAAAATCTATATATCAATAGATATCAAAAAACATCTGAAGAAAGCCAAGACATATGCTTCTTTTTAAAAAATGTAAAAAACAAAAGAATATGGAGCTCAGATTACAAAAATTATTTAGCAAAACCAGACAAATACATGGTGTACTTTACGCCAGCCTATAACAAAATAGTAAGGCAAGATGGGAATATAGAAACCATAACCAAAATTACCATTGCTCCCAATGACCCAGTAGAACTAAGAACATTAGAACTTACTAATCATGGCTTAGAAAGTGAAACAATTGAAATAACAAGCTTTCTAGAACCTGTATTATCTAGTCTAGAGCAAGACAGTAGCCATCCGGCTTTTAATAACCTGTTTTTAAATTATCAATACCTAGAAGATACAGGAACTATCCTAGTAAATAGAAGAAAAAGAGGAAAAAATGAAGAAGAACTCTATTTAGCAGTTCGTCTGCAAACAGAAAATGAAACCATAGGAGAGTTAGAATACGAAATAGACAAAGAAAAATTCCAGGGAAAAACCAATATAGGTTTGCCAAAAGCAGTAGAAAATTCAAGTCCGCTTAGTAAAACCATAGGCTACACCATAGACCCTATTATTAGTATGAAAAAAACAATGGAAATAAAACCAGAGCAAACCATAACTTTAAGCCTAATTATTGCAGTAAGTAAAACAAAAGAACAGTTACTAACCATGTTAGAAAGCTTTGACTCCAATACAGCTATCAAACATCAATTTGAACTAGCTACTGCCAAAGCAGATGCAGAAAACAAATATTTAGGAGTTAGTGGCAAAGAACTACAACTATATCAAAAAGCATTAGGTTATTTATGTAGCAAGAATCCTTTAAAAACCATTCAATATCCAAATCCAATAGATATGCCAGTAACTAAACTATGGCAATATGGTATTTCTGGTGATATTCCTATCTTACTTGTAAAAATAAAAGAAACACAAGAATTAGAAGTACTAGAGCAAATATTAAAATTATATCATTACTTTTATGTTAAAAACATTAAAATGGACCTAATTATATTAAATCAAGAAAAATATAGTTATCAAAACAGCCTAAAAGAAGGAATAGAAAATAGTATTTTAAATGAAAATATAGCATACTTACAAAATATACCAGGAGGCATATTTATAATAGAAAACCTAAAGAAAGAAGAAACCTATTTTTTAGAATGCCGTGCTAACCTAAGCATAGATGCAAGCTATGGAAGCTTATACCGTTATTTAAAAGAATTAGAAGAAGACTATCTAGAACAAATAAAAGAAATACCACAAGAAGAAAAGGTAACACTGATAGAACAAACTACACCGATAACACAAAAACTAGAAAATCTAAAATATTTAAATGAATATGGAGGCTTTCATCAAGAAGGAAAAGAATATTGTATTAGAGTAAATAAAGAAGAAAAATTGCCAACTGTGTGGAGTCATATTTTGGCAAATGAACAATTTGGCACTTTAGTTACCCAAAACATGGGAGGATATACTTGGTATAAAAATAGTAGATTAAATAGACTAACAGCATGGCACAACGCACCTGTAACAGACATACCTTCTGAAATTATTTATTTGCAAGATAGTAAAACCAAAAAAACATGGTCACTAGGTGCAAACCCTTGTCCAGATGAAAATGATTACTATGTTACCTATGGTTTTGGCTATGCTAAATACCTTCATAGTACAAAAGGACTAACCCAAAAAGTAGATACCTTTGTACCAACAACTGACCCTATCAAAGTGCAAATTGTAACACTAGAAAACAATGAGCTAAAAAAACAAAAAGTCAAATTAATCTATTATATAAAACCAGTACTAGGAGAACATGAACTAAAAACAAATGGCTATTTAGATCTAAACTTTCATGAAAACTCAAACTTAGTTTGTATGAAAAACTTAAGCCAAGAAGAAAGCCTAAAACAATATCTATTTGTCTCAAGTAGTGAAAAAATCAGCTCTTATACAGGTAGTAAAGAAGCTTTTATTGGAAAAGGAAATTTACAAAGACCAGATGGAATTTATCAAATAGAACTAAACAAACAAAATAGCTTGTGGCAAGATGGTATTATTGCCATTCAATGTAATATAGAATTAGAAGCTCTAGAAAGCAAAAAAGTTATTTTAACGATGGGAGCAGCAAACAGCGTACTGGACTGTCAAGATTTAGCCTATAAATATAGTCAAATAACAAAAGTAGATGAAGAATACGAAAAAGTAAAAAAATATTGGGAAGAGCAAACTCAAAGATTGCAAGTAAAAACACCTCTAGAATCTACCAATTTGCTACTAAATGGCTGGCTTATTTATCAGATACTAGCCTCTAGAATGCTAGGAAGAACAGGATATTATCAATCAGGTGGAGCCATTCGGTTTTAGAGACCAACTACAAGACACCATAGCCTTAAAATATATAAACCCAGAATTTATGAAAAAACAAATTATAAAACACAGCAAACACCAATTTTATGAAGGAGATGTACAACATTGGTGGCATGAAGAAACGATGAGAGGCATAAGAACAAGATTTAGTGATGATAGATTGTGGTTAGTATATATATTAGAAGACTATATAACCTTTACAGGTGACTATTCTATTTTAGAAGAAAAAACACCTTATTTACAAGCTCCTCCTTTAGAAGAAGGAGTAGATGAAAAATATGACCTACATTTACCATCACAAACAGAAGAAACAATTTATGAACACTGCAAAAAAGCAATACAAATCTCTTTAAATTTTGGGCAAAATGGTCTCCCTAAAATAGGCTCTGGAGATTGGAATGATGGTTTTAGCGAAGTTGGAAATAAACGGTGTAGGAGAAAGTGTATGGCTTGGCTTTTTCCTATATGACATCTTAAAAAAGATGATACCAATTTGTAAATACAAACAAGAGGAAATGTTAGCTAATCAATATGAAGAGATAGCAGAAAAACTAAAAAAAGCACTAAATAATAAAGCTTGGGATGGTAGATGGTATAAAAGAGCATTTACAGATAATGGAAAAGTATTAGGAAGTATGCAAAATGAAGAATGTAGAATAGACTCTATTGCACAAAGCTGGTCAGTAATTTCTAATGCAGGTGATAATGACAAAAAATATATTTCGATGGAAAGTTTAGAAAACCATTTAGTAGACAAAGAAAATGGTATAATAAAATTATTAGATCCACCATTTGAAAAAGGAACATTAAACCCAGGTTATATTAAAGCTTATCTACCAGGCACAAGAGAAAATGGTGGACAATATACTCAT
>CANSJB010000069.1 GCA_947647115.1 uncultured Clostridium sp.
TATTGATAGGGCTTTTCGCATTAGGATAGATGGTAGTATGTATTTACCAATTAAGCCAATACTTTCATCAATCATATTTGTATTTATTATTATGAAATATAGTATTAGCAAAATTAATAAACAAAACACAATAGAAACTATTAGAAAAGAAAATATATAATTAAAATAAGCTAGCCAAAGGTACTAAAAACAAAGCCAAGAATGGACACTACCATATTGGACCTTGTACATTAGGCTGGCTATTTTTTTAAAATTGTGATATGATACAAACAAAAAATGGGGGAATTAGCATGCAAATTCTTTTAGTAGAAGATAGCCCAATGCTTGCCAAAGGCTTAGTTTATTCTTTAGAGCAAAACAAGTATAAAGTAGAGCATAGTCAAACAGTGAAACAAGCGATTTCTTATTTAGAAAACGAAAAACCAGACCTTGTTATTTTAGATATATCTTTGCCAGATGGAAATGGTTTTTCCTTATATGAAAAACAAATAAAACCAAAAAAAATTGCTACTATATTTTTAACAGCAAAAGATGAAGAAGATAATATTGTAAAAGGGTTAGAAATGGGAGCAGAAGATTATATGACAAAACCATTTTCTACCAAAGAGCTACTTGCTAGAATACATAAAATACTTTCTAGAGGAAAAAATGTGGTGTTGCAAGTAAAAGATATTCAATTTGATATGGATAAAATGGTTGTATATAAAAGCAAAGAGCCATTAGAGCTAACAAGTATAGAACTTAAAATATTACATCTACTATTTAGCAATTTGAATAAAGTAGTGACAAGAAATGATATTATTGATAAAATATGGGAATGGACAGGAAATGATGTAAATGACAATACAGTGACAGTATATTTAAAAAGAATTAGGCAAAAATTAGCAAAAAGTGATGTAATTACTACAGTGAAAGGAATAGGCTATAGAATCGATGAAGAATAAAATAGAACTAAAAAAAACGGTTATAGCAAGTCTTCTTACAATTATAATGATAAGTATAGGTTTTGGCATATTTCAGATTTACCAATATAGTCAATACACAAAAAACTTTAATAATGCCATAGATAAACTGGTAACTCAGATAGTAGAAAAATATCCTACTATAACAAAAACAAAACTAATGGAAATATTAAATAGTAATAGCCAAAGCACAAATATTTTAAGAGAATATGGAATTGATTTAGAAGAAGACACAATCGTATTAGAAAATGAAGAGCTATTTACAAAATATGTAGTAGTTAATATAAGCATTATTTTAATGTTGGCATTTTTATTAATGATATACTTTTTGAAATACAATCATACTAAAAACAAAAAGCTGCTAGAAATTACACAGTATATAGAAGAGATTAATCATCAAAACTATAAATTAGATATTGAAGATAACACAGAAGATGAATTGTCTATTTTAAAGAATGAATTATACAAAACAACTATCATGTTAAAAGAAGTAGCACAAAATTCATTAAATGACAAAATACAGTTAAAAGATTCGATATCTGATATCTCTCATCAGCTAAAAACACCATTAACCTCTATTACTATTTTACTAGATAATATTTTAGATAACCCGCAGATGGAAAAAGATACAAAACAGGAATTTATTAAAGATGTTAAAAGAGAAATTACCAATATTAGCTTTTTAGTAGATGCATTATTAAAACTATCCAAATTTGATAGTAATACAATTGTATTTCATAACAAGCTAGAAATAGTAGAAGAAATACTAAAAGAGGCTAGAAAAAATGTATTAGAATTGTGTGACTTGAAAAATGTTGAGATTGTATTACAAGGAGATAATACTATTCAAATGGCTTGTGACTTTAAATGGCAAGTAGAGGCAATTACTAATATATTAAAAAATTGTGTAGAACATTCAAACCAAGACTCTAAAATAACTATTGCATATGGGCAAAATAAAATGTATACCCAAATAGAAATTAAAGACCAAGGCAAAGGTATTGATAAAGAAGACTTACCACATATTTTTGAGAGATTTTATAAAGGCAAAAACTCTAGTAGTGATAGTATAGGTATTGGACTTGCACTAGCAAAGTCAATTATTCAAAACAACAATGGGTGTATTGTAGCAAAATCAGAACTAGATAAAGGCAGCACTTTTATGATAAAGCAACCAAGAAAGATTTAAAAGGCAAATGCAGAAGCGGAAAAAAGGAATATAAAAAGGGGATAAAAGCTTTGGTTTAAAAATCGAACCAAAGCTTTTCTTCCCCTTATTTAAACAGATAGATTATTCTTTAATTTCTTTTGCTAGTTTATTAATTGCTTTTGTTTCAATACGAGATACATAAGAACGAGAAATGCCCATACTACTTGCAATTTCGTTTTGAGTTTTAGGCTTTTGTCCGCCAAGACCAAAGCGTAATTCTAAAATAGTTCTTTCTCTAGTTTTTAAAATCTCTTTCATTTTACTATAAAGCTGCTTAACCTTAAATTTCAAATCTACTTCATCTTCAATATTTTTATCACTGTTTTCTAAAACTTCTTGTAAGGTAACAGTGTTATCGTCTTTGTCTTTACCAATAGAATCTTCTAAATATACCTCACTATTTAATTTCTTTGTTGCCCTTAAGTGCATTAAAATTTCATTTGCACATCTCACCTGTTGGAAAGGTCTTATCTTTCATATTTCTACTACCTATAAAATTGATTGTGATATCTTCGCCATCTGTTGTGATAGAGCTTACTAATAACTTAATCATATTTCGCTTTGTATTCAAGTCTAAGCTATCAAAACAGGTAAGGTAGGTATCTAATATATTAAGAACTAAATCAGCTGTTTTTTTGTCATTTATTTGTTCATAATCAGTATTAGTTAATGATTTTATTTGCTTTTCTAGTTCTGTATTGGTTTCTTTTAATTTCTTTATCTCGTTTGAAATATCATCTAATAAAGATACATCAACATATTTAATTTTATCTAGTAATGAGTTAATATCATTTTCATTTTTATAGATTAATGATTTTAATGTTTTGGCTTCTTGGGCATTTTTATCTTCTTTGTTAAAGGTATTTGTAGATAACTCCTTAAGAGCTTTATAAAATTTGGATGTGGGGGTAGTGAGTTTTTTAATTTCTTGCATTACTAAGTCATCTGCTTCTAAACCATTTATATTTTTACATTGGCATTTTTGTTTTCTGCTTTTATCTTTAAGTTCGCACATATAGTCAAAAACTCTGCGACCATCAGGACTTACCATTTTATTTTTTAGCTTTGCTCTCATAAATGATGTGCAATGGGAACATCTTAAAATACCAGAAAGTAAGGCATTACTGCTAGACGGCTTGCGATATTTCATATCACTATTTCTATCTAATAACTCTTGAACCTCTACCCATTCTTTACCGAGGGATAATTCCTTCATGTTTTCCAATAGCTACAATCCAGTCGCATGCAGCTTTTCTAACTACTTGATTTTTCTTTTTTTCTGTTTTGTTATATACCATGAGTCCATGTATACCATCAAATTCTTTTTCATCTGCATAAATTTCTACACCTAAATTTCTAAAATACTCCAAAGTATCTTGGTCTGCAATAGCATACACAGGATTAATTAAAATGTTTTTTAATCCCCATCTAGTATAAGCCTTATCATTTTTAGTTTTTATATCATGCTGGATGGTATAAGTTTCAAGTTTTGTTTGTGATTTTAATTCTTGCATTTTATCAAAAAGAACTTTTATAATTTTCACTTCACTATCAATAGTAGATAGCTTATATAGCTTTCTTTTTTTACCATCCACAGTAATGTTTTCTATTTGCTCTGATTTATAACCTGTTGGAGTCATACCGCCAAGCCAACGACCAGTTTTAGCAAGTTCAAGCATATTATCTCTAATACGTTCTGCGATTGTATCACGTTCTAATTGTGCAAAAACAGAAATCATAAACATCATAGCACGGCCGCTGGGGGTTACATTCTCAATACTTTCTGTTGCAGATAAAAACGATACATCATAGCTATCTAATTCAATTACTAAACTACTAAAGTCTGATACATTACGACTAATTCTATCTAATTTATAAAAGGCGATAGCCCTTATTTTTTTATTCCTAATATCTTTAAGCATCTTCTGAAAAGCAGGACGATTTGTATTATACCCTGTATAGCCTTCATCTTCATAAATAATAATATCACTTTCTAAATCTACATTATCAAAAGTGAGTTCAATCTTTCTTTTACAAGTTTCTATTTGGTTATGGGTACTTTCGCCTTTACCTGTAAATTTTGATTTACGAGAATATATTGCTATTTTTCTATTATCTTGTTTTGCACTTTTCATATTTTATATTTCCTTTCTTTAAATGTGATATTATAAACAATATGTCACAAACAGATATAAAAATGCAATATATATAAAAAATAAGTAGAAGACATTGGAAAATAGTGTATAAGGAACTTCAAACTCTATCTTTCTAGTGTTAGTAGTTGAAATTTATGTAGAGTTGTAATATAATATTTTTAGTTTGCTAAAAGCAAATACATATAACATATTCTAAATAATACTTGTAAGGGGGGAACAACTTTGAGAGAATCGTTTTACATTGAACTAGAGAGAAGAGAAGCTGTAAAAAAAAGGTGGGAAGAAGAAAAGAAATATGAAGACGATGATTTCGATGACGAAAGACTAGCTATCAGTGTGTTTGAACCACTCGACTTTCCAAATCATGAATGTAAACCAATAGTTCGGACATGGAGCAGAGAACAAGTAAGAAAAATGATAAAGTAGCCCTAAATCCAAAAGTATTTTGAGAGAACAAGACAGAAACTGCAATTTGTGGTTTCTGTTTTGTTATTGCGAAAGCAAAAAGGTTCTTATAATCACTGTAAGGTAAACTTATTAAAAAGCTAATATCAAAAATCAAACTTAATAATCTAAAAGGCTTGACCTTTTAGATGTTTTAGGCATTTCTTATTAATGCTTTCCTGCATAAACAGTAAGTTTACAATTATCATATTTTAAAAATACTTCAAAATCATTACATTGTATTAATATAATAAAGTATTTATAATATACTTGTAATAGAGGAGAAGGAGCATGAAAGTTTTTGTAAATCTTCCAGAATTAGAAGAAGATAAAAAAGAACTTGAAAATAGAGTTGCAAACTTTCATGCAACTTTATTGATAGAAAAAATTAGAGGTCTACCTATTAGCAATGTATCTAAAAAGAAAATTTTAGGTTTGATTTTAAAAGGAATAAAAGAAAATTAAATTACAATCGACATAAAATGTGATAAATTGATTTGGATTTTTTAGTATTTATATTAAATATCTATACTTTGATGTTAGAATGTGTTATAATGATACTGTAGTAAATTTATTTATTGCACTTCTGGTAAGTAAAAAGTTTCAGAGGTGCAAAAGCCTCTGAAGCGAATGCAAAGGAGGAAAAAAGAATGCAAAGCTTTAAATTGCCAGAATCTCAAGAAAAGCATAACATCATTCAACATTTAAAAGAGAAAATTAAGGAATGCCAAGATGGTGTTGATGCTTCGGAGACTTCTCAGCAGATGTCAAGAAAAGAAGAGGAATGGTGGATAAAGTTGAGCGTTTATAGAGAGATTCTTGAGATGATTCAGTAGACAAAATACTAGTACCATAATCTAAGAAAGTTTCTTGGGTTTATGGTACTTTTATTTATATAAAAAATAATTTAAAGCTATTTAATTTTTGGTTTGCTTGGGGATATAAGTTAAAGAAAATGTTTTTAAAATCCATCATAACTAGCTCTAACCATTTAAGATTAATAGCTTGTCCTTTAATTTATCAAATAGCTTACTAATTTCCAATATGTGATAGTTGCATTATCAATACAGCGTGATACATAAGTTGCAAGGCGTACCCCCTTGTCAGGGTTAAAGCTATTAATTCCTTTTATTAAGCCAATTGTTCCAATAGAAATGAGGTCATCTTGTTCTACTTTAGTAGTAGCATATTTTTTACAAACATGTGCTACTAATCTTAAATTTCGTTCTATTAAAATATTTCTGGCTTCTTCATCACCAGATTTAAAAAGTTCTAAGTATTTTTGTTCTTCTGTACTATTTAATGGCTCTGGAAATAAAGAATTATTGGAAATATAGCCAACTAAAAAAACAGTAGATTGTAAAAAAGCCAAAAAACCAGAAATAGAAAGTGCAAACATATTAGAATACCTCCTAATTGATATATTGCTATTTTATGCAATTAGATAAAAAAAGTGCATGACCGATAAATTTATCGTAATAGATATAAAAAATAATTCAAGGTATTGAAATAAGATACCAAGTAGTGTAAGATAGAAAGTATAAAAATGATACAAAAGGAAAAGCTAATAAAAGTACAATGGAGGAAATAGAAAATGAAGATAAAAGGTATTACTTTAATTGCTTTGGTGGTTACAATCGTAGTTTTGCTAATTTTAGCAGGAATTACATTAGTGATAGTATTTGGAGAAAATGGAGTCATCAACCAAGCAAAAAAAGCAGAAGAGGCACAAAATATAGCAAAATATAAAGATATATTTGAGCTTGCAAAAATGACAGTATATACAAAAAATCATGGAAGTAGTGTGCCAATAGACCAATTTTGGACAGAACTAGAAGCACAAGGAATCGATACCAGTAAAAAAACTGAAAACAATGGAGTATGGACAATTACTCCAGAAGAAGGAATCGAAATAAAAGTAACGCCAACAGCCGA
>CANSJB010000070.1 GCA_947647115.1 uncultured Clostridium sp.
ACTTGTTTATTTTGCATACTTCCTTTTAACTTCATTTCCCTTTTCCTCCATTGTACTTCTTTATTAACTTTCCCTTTTGTATTATTTTTTATACCTCTTATCTTATACTATTTGGTATTTTATTTCAATACTCTTTTGTGTGTATTTTGCCTTTTTCGACAAAAAAGACCAACAAAATATTATATTTCAAATATTCTGTTGGCATTTTCATAAGTAGCTTTTGCTACTTTTTCTATCTCTATTTTTTTTACCTGCGCTATTTTTTGTGCTATGTATTTTACATTGGCTGAGTTATTTCTAGTTCCACGTTTTGGTTCTGGTGCTAAGTAGGGACTATCTGTTTCAATAAGCATGTTTTCTAATGGTACTTGCAAGATGGCTTCTTGTGCATTTTTGGAATTTTTAAATGTAATTGGTCCTGCAAAGGAAATAAGCATTCCTAATTTTAAGCCTTCTTTTATTAGCTCTAGATTTAATGGACAGCAGTGAAATATCCCTTTTTTTAGGGGTTGTATTTGATTTTTCAAAATATCTATTGTATCATTTACTGCTTCTCTTGTGTGTATTACAATTGGAAGGTTTAAGCGGTTGGCTAGTTCGATTTGTTGTATAAATGCTTCTTTTTGTTCTTGTTTATTTTCTTGGTTCCAATGGTAGTCTAGTCCTATTTCGCCTATGGCTACTATTTTTTTATTTTTTCCTTTTGGACTATTTTTTACTAATGTTTCTATTTCCTGTAATTGTACTGGAAAGTTTTGCTTAAAGTCTTTTTCTGGAATGTCATTTGGCGATATACCAACAGTAGCATAAACAAAGTCATGGTTAGTAGCTATTTTTGTAGCTTGGATAGAGCTTTGTAAATTGTAGCCAGCACATACTAGTTTTGTAATTTTGTCTTCATATACTTGTTTTAGTATTTGTTCTTGGTCTTGCTTAAATTGCTCGTCATTATAGTGGGCATGTGAGTCAAAAAATTCCATTTTGTTTTCTCCTCTTTATTTAAATAATATGGTAAAGCTTGCTACTGCATATTCTTTTATGTGAGATATACTTAAGTCCATATGTTCTACATTTGACAAATTTAATTTTTCTAAGTTTGCAAATGGTTTTCCGGTCTTTTTTATTTTGTATTTCTATCTTAGTATGAATATTGGGTTCATTTTCTATTGATATTTTAGAGGATATGGCTTTGAATATAGCTTCTTTTGCAGCAAAGCGTGCGGCATAATGTTGATACATCATTTTGCCTGTTTTGTTACAGTATTCTATTTCCGCTTTGGTATATACTCGCTCTATAAATTTTTGCCCTTGTTTTTCAATAGCTTCTTGTATACGATTTACTTCTATTATGTCAATTCCCGTTTGTACTTGCATGTGTTTTGCTCCTTTTATTTATTTCTTAAAAAAATTAGTATGTTAATTAGGTTTAATATAATTAAGCCTCCAATTGCTATTGTTACATAGTTTTTATGTCTATTTCCTTTTTCTATTTGATATTCTTTATATAAAAGGTCATATTCACATTTTAGTTTGTTAAAGACTTCATCTAGGTTTTGGGCTTGTTTAAAGTATTTTTCAAGTAGTATGCCTTTTTCGTCATTGGTTACTTCATATATCCAATTTTTTTTGGCAAAGTTTAAGAATCGATGTTTTACTTTGCTAAAGTCTTTTGTTTGACAAAATTGATAATTTAATTTTTTTAGGTATATTTTTTGGTGTAAGTGGTGCAAAAAGTGGTATAGTTCTTGGTTTTCATATTCAAATAATAAGCTAGTATAATTTTTAATATTGCTAGCAGAAGTAAGTAACATTGTTGCCATATTAGTAAAACCATAGTATAAGTATTTTTCTTTATAGATTTGTCCTTTTTTTGAGGTTATGTCATCTATTTGCTCTCCTGCTGGCTTTATATGACAATACTTTTCAAATTCTTTTTCTAATAGGTTTTGGTCTGTATTTTCATTCCAACTATTTTGGTCTAAACAAGCATATCCATAAGTAATTAGCCTATTTGTATCTAGGTTTATTTGTTTAGCTTCTATGTTTAAGCCTGTAATCTGTTTTAGAAATTCTGAAAAGTTTTGCATATTTTGGAATTTTTGTGTTTGTATTTTGATATTATCATATTGTTTTGTATGACTTGCTAAAGACTCTATGTCTCTAAATTTATAGTTAAAATTTAGTACATCTGCAAAGCTTGCTTCTGGCTCTAGCATAGTTTTGATTACTAAAAAACATATTCCTGTAGAAAAGCATATTAGCTCTATTTTGGTAATATCAAAGTAGATACCGGTCTTTTTCTCCTATTTTTGCTGGGATATCTTGCTCTAAGTTATATTCAAATATACAGCATTTTTTTTGGCTTAACATATTTGCTTTTAGTTTTGTGTCCATTTTTTCATAGTCTTTTAAAGCGTCTTTGTTTAGGTCTAATGACCAAAACATGTTTTGTTTTATTTCTGGTAAAAAATAGGTATCTATTTCAAGGTCTTTTTTTCGATTCAATAATTTTAAGGTACATTTTTTCTTTAATAAACCATATAAGTAACTTATATAATTCTTTTTTTCTATCAAATAAGGATATATAAAATAGGTATATTGGTATTTTGTCTTTAGTTCCATTATTATCACATTCCTTTTTATTTATCTGTGTAATAGTTTAAGTTTAAATCTTCTCCTCTATGCCATTTGTTAATAAATTCAATCATGGTACTGTTTTCTAGCCTATATGCTGGTGTAATGACTTCTTTGCCTTTTGAATTAATACAGCCCCACATTCCATTTTTCTTTACACTGGCATAGCCAAATTCATTTTGTTCTTTGGCATCGTCATAAATGTAGTCTACTACTACAATTCCTTCTTTATTTACATAGCCATATTTTCCATCTTTTTTATCTAAGAATATGGTATTTGTGGTTAATAGTTCACGGTTGGTTTTAGGCTCAAATTTAAAGTTATAATATTGATATTCCCCTTCTGACCTAATTTTCATATAGCCATTTGTTATGTTTAGCTCTGATAATATGCCAGATACTTTGACAGTAAAGTCAGCTCCTATAAAGTCTGTGTTTATTGCATTGTTTTTGGTTCCTTCAAAAAAGCCTGTATCTGCTCTATAAATAAGGGTATCATAAGTTGGTGCTAATTTAGTTTCCCCTGCTAAGTTTATAATACCATATTGATTGTTTTGCTTAAAAATATAGTTGTCATCAAATGTATAGCTCATGTCTTGGTAATTTACTGCTATTTTAGTTTTTTGTGTTGTAACTTCTAAAACACCATATTTTTTGTCTTTTTGAATAATTGCATTATTACCATGAATGGATATGATTTCATCAAATTTACCTTTTAAATAGGCTTTTCCTTCTTGGTCTACAATTTGCCATGTTTTGCCTTCTTTTACTACGTATTTTCCATCTCCATAAATTGGTTTAATTTCATCATATTTTATATCTACAATGGTAGCTTTATCACGTCCGATAACGCCTACTTTATTTTGGCTATTTATTACAATATAGCCATCTTCATATTTATCTGATAATGGTTTTATGGTTTTATAGTCATTTTCTAGTATGGTAGAACCTATATTATCTACCAAACCATATTTTCCTTCTTTTTTTGTTAAGTAGCTACTTTTTACACCTTTTAATGTTTGTATTGATTCATATTCGCATTTTAAAAGTTCTTTTCCTTTAAAGTCTACTAGTCCATATTTTCCTTCTTTTGATACTAGTAATACATCATTTTCATACCATAAGTTATTACTACTATCATGGTTTTCTAATGCTGTAATAGTGTCATAACCTGTTATAATTTCTGCTGCTTTATGGTTTAGCACTTTTGTTTTATAGGTTTGATTTTCATAATTTACATCATATGTACATAAAAATACATCTTTGGTATTGTCTGGAATGATGATAACTTCTTGATATTCTGGCTGTATGATAATTTCTCCTTTTTCGTTGATAACGCCCCATTTTCCATCGGTATATGCTGCAAAATAGCCATTGGCTACTACTTTTTCATCTTTGTTATTATCTCCTTTTATTAGTTTTGTAATTCCTACAATTACCATGATGATAACAACAAATGCAATTACTACTGCTGCTACCTTTTTTATATTTAGTTGTGGCTTTCCTGCATTTTCATATCTTCTACCTTTTCCCATATATTACCTCCAATATATTTTTACTGATTATTTTCTATTAAAAAAAGTATAGCTATTTCTAGCTATACTATATCATATTTTGATATACAATGACAAGATTTTTTCTTTTATTTTCTTTTTCTAACTATTTTTTGCAGTTCTATTTGCAATTTCAATTGCTTTTGTTACCATATTTCCACAAGTTTTAGATGATACATTTCCCCATCCTCCGTCTTGTTTTACTTGGTCATATACTCCTAGTTCTTTTGCTATTTCTTCTTTTAATTTATCTGACATAAGATTTCTGTTATTTGACATAAGATTACCTCCTAACAGATTATTTAGTTTGTGAAATATTTTTTCACATTATTAGTTTGTTTCTTTTTTTAAAAATTATTTTTTAAATTTTTTCCAAAAATTTTGTCTTTTTTGCTAGAAGTTTTATCTTATATCTTTTTTTAATGTGTTAGGGTTCCATTTGGAGTATTGACAATTACTAGTATGTCTTCTTCTTTTCCTGTTTTGGCATTTATATATACTAAAAAGTCAGTTTCATCTACTTTTCCCTTAAATTCCCAACATAATACTTCAGTTTTCCACTGTGTTGGAATAATAGCTAGGTTTTCGCTTACAATTTTTAATTTTGGGTTTAAACTGCTTTTTGCTTTTTCTTTTGAGATGGTAACTTCATCTATATTTCTTTTTTCATGTGAGTTTAAATATCCTGTTGTTTCAATTCCCATTACTTCTCCATTATCTAATGCTATTTTTAGTTTGACTAAATCTGAATAAATAACGATTCCATCTTGTTCATAAGCATAATTAATAGTTACAATTCCCTCTTGTTTTAAATAGTAGGTTTCTTTCATGTTAGGGAAACCATGGTTTTCTAAAAATTCTTTTCCGATTTCATCTGCTCTTTTTTGGCTTACACTTTCTGCTTCAATATTTCTGTTATAGTTCATAAATACTACATGTCCGCCTTTTTCTGAGATGGAAATTACTAGGTTTGCTTCTTTTTCTCCATTTATTTTTGCATTAAAGTCATAAGTAACCATATCTGTATTTTCTGATTTACTAGATAGGAATATTTCTTGTACTTTATCTTCTCCAATAAATTGTTTGGCTATTTGTTTTGCTTTTTCTTCATCTATATTTTCACCTGTTAGTCCTTTTTTGGTACTAGATGTCATATGTTCTGAAAAGGCACCATCATAGATTAAACCAGAATATTCATGGAAGTTTTCTTCTAAATTTGTGAAGCTGTCTTTTGAAATATTACTTACTTCTTGGGCAAATGCTATTTTACCTTTTTTGGTTAATTCATCCCAACTAATTCTTCCTTCATTCATATCAGCTGAGAGCTGATTTAATGTATTTTCTAGTTCTATACTGTAATCATGTAATTGTTCTAGGTTATCTAAGTCTTCTTTGGTTAACTCTTCTTTATAAATATTTTTTCGAGATAAGGCATAACTATAGTCACTAACTTGGTTTAAAAATTTTTCTGTTTTTTCTAATTCTTTACTTTCAATTGGAAGTCTTGATAAATATACTTGTGCTAAATTGGCTTCTCTCCATACATTAGTTAAGGTTTCTGCTCCGTGTTCTGCTGTGCTTGATATTAATGATTTGGCTAAATAAGTTTCTACATTTTGTACATAGTCCACTAGCTCAAAAAATGCCATATTATATTGATTTTCTGATGCTTGCCTATAGTCTACTTGTTTTTTGTATATCCATACACCTAGTGCTATGACAATAGCAAATAGCACTACAATAACGCTTAGCATATGTCCTTTTTTTAGACGGTTTTTCCAGTCAGTTAATTTATTCATATTTTTTATTTCCTCCCTTTGTTTTTATTATTTGCAAAATCTGTGTTTTCCTATTGTTTTTATAAGTGGTCTTGACCATATCCATTTATTAGTAGCAGTATTTGGATTAAAGTAATATATCGCACCACCTGTTGGGTCCCATCCATTTAGGGCATCTTGGGCTGCTTTGACAACAGAAGAAGAAGGGTCTATTGGTACATTAATTTGTCCATCTGCTACTGCTGTAAAGGCTCCTGATTGATAAATTACTCCTGCTATAGTATTAGGAAAGCTAGAATGTGCTACACGGTTTAGTATAACTGCTCCTACAGCTACTTGCCCTTCGTAAGGTTCTCCCCTTGCTTCTCCATTAATGGCTCTTGCAAGTAGCTGCACATCTGATGTGTTTCCACTTTTGGAGGCTGCTTGTACTTGTACATTTTGTGAAATAGTATTTAATAGATTGATAATTTGTAGTATTAAAAATGTCATGATGCTAAGAAATAGCATTATTTTGCTAATAATTTTTGCTTTTTGTTTCAATATAATCATTCCTTTTTTATTTGTATTATTTTCATTTTGCCCATTTTTTGTTAATTTATGCAAAAATGTCAAAGTTGTTTTTAGATAAATTAACAAAGTAAAAAATCTTTACAAA
>CANSJB010000071.1 GCA_947647115.1 uncultured Clostridium sp.
TTGGTGGGCAGGGAAGGATTCGAACCTTCGTACTCGTATGAGAACAGATTTACAGTCTGCCGCCTTTAGCCACTCGGCCACCTACCCATATATATTTACTTTTAATGGTGCACCATCTAGGATTCGAACCTAGGACCCACCGGTTATGAGCCGGTTGCTCTGACCAACTGAGCTAATGGTGCAGCTCTACTTTAAACAGTCATTAGCACAACTGTCATTTTTTCTACAAGTTTAAGTATAAAACATTTTATATAAAATGTCAATACTTTTATATACAAAAGGTGGTCTTTTTTTAGTTGACCACCTTTTATATTATAGCTTTTAATTTTGGTTTTGTTCTCCTCTTCCTTCAGTAAGTGCTGGAACTTGAAGAACAATTTTAATTTTCATAGCATAGCTTATTGCTTTAATAAACTTACTATTTTTAATTCTTTGCCATAATGATGGTTTTACTTCTACTCTTGTTTGTTCGAAATACTGTTTATCTTCTACTACAGGTGTTGCTATTTCTTGTACTTCTTCTATTGTTTGTACTGTTTCTTGTACATCTTCTTGTGGTGCTGGTATTAATTTTAAAGCATCTGCAACTTCAATACCTATATAGCTTAATGCTTTTGATCTATCTTCTATTCTTTCCATGTCTATTTCTATATGTAGGTTTGCTTCTAAGTTTGCAATTCTAGCATTAATTAGCTTTACAGCATCTTGATAATTTTGAGATGCATCTGATTTACATCTACCAATTAACCCCAAAGTATCTATAATATCTGCTGGAAAATCTCCTGTTATTTTTTGTACAGCTTGTTTCCATTCTTCATCTTTGTTTTCAACAGCATTTAGTGCATATCTTAAGTCACCTGCTAAAGAGATATTCTTTTCTCTTTGACGAATTAGCTCTTCAATATCTTTGGTATTTTCTTCAAATTGATTTGTTGCATATTCTACTAAACCATAAGCTGCTTTATATACACTTTTTGGAAAGTTTTTCTTTTTTGGATATTCAATTAAATAAGTTTTAATTGATTCTATTAAATCTTTAAAGTATGCATCTTCTTCTAATTGTACAATTTGTTTTTTACTATTAGGATTAATTAATTTTTCTACTTTATCAATATTAGATAAAATTTTTTCTTCCGTGATTACCATTCTCACGTTTACTATGCCAGATCTAGACATTGTAAACCCTACCTCCTTTGTCCTATGTCATATTTTCTTTTCTAATTTGTTATTATACTCTGTTTTTTTGAAAACCACAATAGGATTTTGCTTTTTATTTTTTTCATTTTCTTTCTGCTACAATTTTATTACAACATTTTTATGAAGTCAAGGATATTTTGCAATAATTTGTCTTTTTTTATTTTAAATTTTATTTACGCCCTTATTGACCTTTATTTTTTCAATTCTGCATAACGTTTTATTTTCATTGTAGTGGTTTTTTCAAATTCATCTTGTTTTATTTCTAGGTTTTTAATTGCCTTATAGGATGTTAATTTTTTGTTTATTTCTTTTATCTTATTCCATATAATTTCTTTTATTTTTTCTTCTTCTAAGTCCTTGCCATAGGCTGCTTCTATTTCTTCCCTATTTGGTATTACTTTTACTGATATGATTAGTTCTTTATTATTTATGTCCTTGGTATCTTCTTTTCCATATACCATACATTCTTTTATTTCTGACACTTGTGATAATAAAATTTCTATTTCTTCTGGATAAATATTTTTACCATTTTGCGTAACAATTACATTTTTGCATCTTCCTGTAATGTATAGAAAACCATCTTTATCTAAGTAACCAATATCACCAGAGCGAAACCATCTTTGTCCGTCTATAATTTCTATTACTTCACAAGTTGCCTCTTCATCTTCATAATAGCCAAGCATTAAGGTAGGAGTATTAATTAATACCTCACCTTCTCCATTTTCATTTGGCGAATCTATTTTTAATTGTGCTTGAAATACTGCCTTTCCAGCAGAACCTACTTTAGGCTGAAATTCTGGTGTTAGCGCAGATATAGGGGCTGTTTCTGTTAAACCATATCCTTGCAAGAATACAATTCCTATATCTTCTACCCATTTTCCTACTTTAGCATCAATTGGAGCTGCAGCAGATACAATAATTCTTAAATTTCCACCTAAGTTTTCATGTATTTCTGCAAATACTTTGCGTTTAATATCTACCCCTACTACTTTTAGTGCATTTGTAACATGTATCATAGAGTTCACTAAACCATCTTTTTTACTTTTTTTAATATTTGCATTTATTTTTCTATATAAGTTTTCAATCAGGAGTGGTACAGCAAGCATACAACTTGGTTTTGTTTCTTGTAAATTTGGCACAATATGTTTTAAACCTTGACATATTGCAATAGATGAGCCACATGCCATTGGTAGCAAAAAACCAATAGTAGACTCATAAGTATGATGTAGTGGCAATACTGAAAAAAACCTATCTTCTGGATATAGTTTTACATAGGCTGAAACAGCATTAATATTTTCCGCTAAGTTACGACTAGATAGCATAACTCCTTTTGCATTAGATGTCGTGCCAGATGTAAATAATAACACTTTAAATTCGTCTGGTACAATTTGTGTATTTAGATAAGATTCATCTCCATTTTCTACTAAAGCTTTTCCTTCTTCTATTAAATATTTCATTCCTACATTTTTGCCATCTATTCCTTCTTCTGAATACATTTTAACAAAATATTTTACATTAGAAATATTGGGTAATATTTTTTTAATAGAGTCCTCTTTTCTTTCTGAAAAAATAACGACATCTGCTTTTGACCTTTTTATAACATTTTCTAGTTCATTATCTGGTAGTTCTTTATCTGTTGGAACAGCAATTCCATTTCCGCAAAGTAATGTCATATATGCTACATACCAGTTATATGTTGTTTCACTTAAAATTAAAACTCTAGGGCTTTCTGGTAAGTTTAGTTTTCTCATTAATGCTGTTCCAAAACTAATTACATCTTCTCCAAATTGTTCATAGCTTACTGCTGTATATTTGCCCTTTGGGTCAAATTTTTCTAAAATAAATTCTTTTTTAGCATATTCTTGAATTGATTTTTCAAAAACTTCTTTCATGGTTTCATAATTTGTTGCTGGATAGTTTTTAGTTTCTTTTTTCTGCTCATTTTCTTTAGCGTTTTTCAAAGCTTCCTCATAATTTACTTTTACTTCATCAATCTCTGATAGTTCTTTCATTTTAAATTTAGGAAATTTAAAATTTGGTACTTTAAAATCTCTTAGTCCTCTCATTTTGTTTTTTTGAAGCTGTTTAGCATAAACAAAGCTTCTTCCTCCTTCTTTTAAATCTTCTGTTTATTTTTTTAGTTTTTTAATAAATGACTTCTCAATTTCTCTATGTAAAGTGGCAACCTCTATTTGTGTGTCATTATGTCTCATTTTATAAATTAAACTAGAACAAATAAAGCCAAAAATGCCAGATGCTATCACATTTGGGTCGCCTTCTATAATTTCACCTTTTTCTATCCCCTCTTTTACAATTTCTTCAATCATTTGTATATATTCAAATACGTAACCTCTACACATTTGACTTCTTGAGTCTGTTCCCCATATTTGGCTTAATATAATGGTCATAAAACTTTCATATTTTACTAAAACTTTAATTTGAATCAGCACAATATCTCTTATCTTATCTATTGTATTATCTATGTTTTGTGTTTTAATATCAATACTATTTTTTAAAAGTTTTACTCCTTCTTCTATTAAAAAGTTAAATATTTCTTCTTTGCTTGAAAAGTGATAATATAAAGTTCCTTTTGCCACACCTACTGTTGCCGTAATTTCTTCAATACTAGTTGCATCATACCCTTTTTCAGCAAAAAGTTTCATAGAGGTTTCAAATATTTTTCTTTTGGTTTTATTCATATGTTTTCCACCTATTTTTCATATTTTTAATGATATTATCCTCTTTTTTTATTGTCTAAAACATCTAAGTTGTCTAAAGCTTTTCCTGTACCTAATGCAACACAGGAAATCGCATCTTGTGCTATCATTACATTAATTCCGGTTTTTTCTTGCAAAAGTTTATCCAAACCATCTATTAAGCATCCTCCACCTGTCATGTAAATGCCTCTATCACTAATATCTGCTGCAAGCTCTGGTGGTGTTTTTTCTAGTACTCCATGTACACTATCTACTACCATCATAGCAGGTTCTATTAATGCCTCAAACATTTCACTAGAATGTACTGTTACTGTTTTTGGAAGTCCTGTAAGTAAATCTCTTCCTCTTATATCCATCTCCATGTCTTGCATTTTTGGATAAACACAGCCTATATTAATTTTTAAGTCTTCTGCTGTTCTTTCACCAATAATAACATTATATTTTCTTTTAATATATTTTACAATGGCTTCATCAAATTTATCTCCTGCTACTTTTAAAGAATTACTTACTACTGAGCCACCTAATGAAATTACTGCAATATCTGTTGTACCACCACCAATATCTACTACCATATTGCCACATGGTTTTGAAATATCAATGCCTGCTCCTATTGCTGCTGCTATTGGTTCTTCAATTAAGTATACTTTTCTAGCACCTGCTTGTGAAGCTGCATCAATAACTGCCTTTTTTTCTACTTCCGTTACTTGGGAAGGAATACATATCATAAGTCTTGGAGAAAATACAAATTTTCCACATACACGACCTATAAAATATTTAAGCATTTTTTCTGTTACTGTGTAATTTGAAATAACACCATCTCTTAAAGGTCTTGTTGCTACAATATTTCCTGGTGTTCTTCCAAGCATTCTTCTTGCTTCTTTTCCAACAGCTAGTACATCTCCTGTGTTATTATCTACTGCAACAACAGAAGGTTCTCTTAGTACAATACCTTTTCCTTTGCTATAGGCAATAACTGTTGCTGTACCTAAGTCTATTCCTATATCTTGTCCGAACTTAAACATTTCCATCTTCCTTTCAGTATTTCCCACATTTCATTTTCATTACAATTTGGTTACAATTATATTACAAGTATTTTAAAATATCAATCATTTTATGTAATTAACTTGTAAAAAAATTAAATTTACCCTTTTTTGATACTTAAAAAAAATAAAATAAGGAGTTTTCCTTATTTTATTTTACCAAATCTTTCATAATTTATACGTTATAAATATATTATTTTTTATTTACAAGTATAACCATAAAATGCCTTTTATTAATACAACTGGACCAATAACTGGGTTTACTTCTAATGCTTCTGGTGTTGTTTTGCCAACTTCGTCTTCGCCTATTACATCTATTTTAACAGATGCTACATTATCATAACGAAAACCTAACTCATAATTTTTTTCTTGCTCAGAATATAATGTACCTACCTTTAGGTATTTTACTCCTACATTTACATCTCTTTGGGTATAGAACTCAAATTTTAAATATTGATCTACCATTGTTTCTTTTGTATTGTTTTTAATAGTACCTTTAATGTTACCATTTGCATAAGATGCTTCTGCTAAGTTTACTGTTACATGTGGACTAATTGTTTGTATTTGATAATCTTGCATTGGTTTGTATAATGCTTTGGTGTAGCAATCTATCATAATGTCAGAAAATACAAAAAATGTAACAAATATTAAAAAATAGCATAAGAACACTCTCATTCTAGGTCTACTATTATACATCCATATATCTAAGTATGGCATATCAATTCCTCCTTGTTATTATAATTTCCTAAATACCCCAGCTACTTTGCCTAGAATATCACAAGTTGGAACAATAATTGGATCCATTGTGCTATTTTGAGGTTGTAATCTTATGTGATCTTTTTCTTTATAAAAGGTTTTAACGGTTGCTTCATCACCAATTAAGGCAACAACAATTTCTCCATTATTAGCTGTATTTTGTTTTTTTACTAATATGTAGTCACCATTTAATATTCCTGCTTCTATCATACTTTCGCCACGTACCGTAAGCATAAAGCTTTCGCAATTGCCAACAAAGTCAAGTGGTATTGGGAAGGTGTCAGTGATATTTTCTACCGCTAAAATTGGCTCTCCTGCTGTGATTTTACCTATTACTGGTACTTCTACCATTTCTTTTCCTGTATAATAGTTTTTATCTTCATGCTTTTTGGTAATTGGTTCTCCATTGCCACCTTTTAATAAGCGCAAAGTTCTTCCTTTTTGGTCTTCTTTTTTAATATAACCTTTTTCTGAAAGTTTTGCTAAGTAACCATGTACCGTTGCTGTTGATTTTAATCCTACAGCTTTTCCTATTTCTCTAACAGATGGGGCATAGCCTTTTTCTTCTACTTGTTTTTCAATGAATTTTAGTATGGATTTTTCTCTTTTATTGATTGACATTGGATCTTTTTTCTTTGCCAAAATAACATCACTCCTTATTTTTTATTTTTCTACGTTTGTTTATTTTTGTGCTAATTTTTTTACTTACAATATAATATCACACAAACAAAAAAATGTCAAACAGATTTTTGACATT
>CANSJB010000072.1 GCA_947647115.1 uncultured Clostridium sp.
GTTACAATAACAGCAACTGCAACTGATGGAAGTAATAAATCAGGAAGTTGTAATATTACAATACCAATTCCGATAGCTGGAATTACTCTGAATAGAACAACAGCAAAATTAAATCCGGGAAAAACAATTACTTTAGTACCAACGATTATTCCAGAAAATGCAGCAGATAAAAGTTTAAAATGGAATTCTAGCAATAAATCAGTAGCAACAGTAAGTAACACAGGGGTAGTAATGCCTGTTTCTGGCGTAACCAGTGGCACCACAATAATAACAGTAACAGCTAATGATGATACAAGTAAATCAGCAAGTTGTTCGATTGAAATAACAGAAGAATCAGACTGGGAAGAAATTAGTAAAATAGCCAAAGCAATTGCTAAAGATAGTAAAATAAATAATAATTCCGCAAGAGCTACAGGAACTACAGAAGATGGAATTAATTATGATATAAAAGTCGGAGATATATACAAGGTAAAAAGCTATAATAACATTAAAAGAGTAAGGGTAATAGGTTTTAAACATGATGACTTAGTAAATCAAAATGTATATGGAACTAGTTGTAGTAAGGCAGGTATCACATTTGATTTCATGGACTTTATAGTAGACAATGTCAAAAGCCTAAATACAACTGCAACAAACTCAGGAGGATGGGCACAATCTCAATTACGTAAAGAATTAAATGGATATACTACAGGCAGTTTTGTACAAAATACGTCAATAGGAGGTATAGGTAACAACTTAAGCAATAAAAATTATATAAAACAAGTAAAAAAAGAATTTGCTCCATATTATAATGAAAACACAACTGAAATTTGCAATGATTATCTATGGTTATTATCTTCTACAGAAGTTACAAACAGCAAGAGAGACGATACCGCCGCCGGTTTTACTATTGCCAAAGAAGGAAAAATCTATCAATTCTACAATACTGGAAGAACGGACTTTCAAGGAATCTCTATAAAATATTACAATGGAGTGAACGATTATGGCTTTTGTTGGTGGCTAAGATCTCCGTTTTTAGGAAATAATGAAATTAAAAATTCACATTTTTGTATTGTGTGGGGAGATGGAAGGCTTGTCAATGGATGGTTTGCTGCAAATAACGAAGCATATGTAGCACCAGGTTTTTGCATTTGAATTTTCTTTTATCCATTTGTTAAATGATAACAAAATTTAGGCAAAACCCTTGACAAAAGGGAAAAAATAGTGTAAAGTATATTAGCATTACAAAATGCTAATATATTTTTTTACACCTATGATAAAGGAGCGTGAAGTGATAATGGAAAAAAATGTAAAGGTTAGTATTTTATGCCAAATATATGGAAAAATGCTAACAAATAAGCAGTATGAGGTCTTAAATGACTATTACAATCATGATTTATCACTTTCCGAAATTGCCGAAAATAATCAAATTACAAGGCAAGCAGTGAGAGATATTATCAAGAAGGGAGAGAATAAACTTTTCGAGTTAGAAGAAAAGCTAGCATTTATGGAAAAAACATTGAAACAAGAAAAGCAGCTTCAAGAAATACTAGAAGAATTAAGCAAAATTGAAGATACATCTTCTGATAAAAAAATTGCAAAAATTCTAGAGCATGTGCGTGAAGAGTTAAGTTGTTTAGCGTAAAAGCAAAGAAAAGTAGCAAAAAGCTACAAAACGAAAGAGGTGCAAGGGCAGATGGCTTTTGAAGGTTTAAGTTCAAAACTGCAAACAATTACCCAAAAACTAAGAGGCAAAGCCAGAATTACAGAATCTGACTTGAAAGAAATGCTAAGAGAGGTTAAATTAGCTTTATTAGAAGCAGATGTTAACTACCTAATCGTAAAAGACTTTATTAATGGAATACAAGAAAAAGCCTTAGGACAGGATGTATTAAAATCTCTAACACCAGGACAACAAGTTGTTAAAATTGTAAAAGATGAGTTAGTAGAGCTTTTAGGTGGAACAGAAAGTAAAATTAATTTTACTCCCAACCCTCCTACTATCATTATGTTAGTTGGACTTCAGGGTTCTGGTAAAACAACAACAGCAGGAAAAATTGCCAACCTTCTTCGCAAACAAGGCAAAAAGCCATTATTGGTTGCCTGTGATGTATATAGGCCAGCAGCCATTAAACAATTACAGGTAGTAGGTGCTCAGCTAAATATACCAGTATTTGCCAATGAACAATCAAAAGATGTTGTACATATTGCAAAACAAGCAATGTCAACTGCTATTAGTAAGCTAAATGATGTAGTTATTTTAGATACAGCAGGTCGTTTGCACATAGATGAAGAACTGATGTTAGAACTAAAAAATGTAAAATTAAATGTAAAACCACATGAAATCTTATTAGTAGTAGATAGTATGACAGGTCAAGATGCTGTAAATGTAGCCAAAACATTTAATGAAAACTTAGGCATTGATGGTGTAGTACTTACCAAATTAGATGGTGATACACGTGGTGGTGCAGCTATTTCAGTAAAGAAAATAACAGGTAGACCTATCAAATTTGCAGCCACTGGGGAAAAATTAAGTGATATAGAAATTTTCCATCCAGAAAGAATGGCAGGTAGAATTTTAGGAATGGGTGATGTGCTTTCAATTATTGAAAAAGCAGAAGAAAGCCTAGATTTAGAAGAAGCACAAAAACTAGAAAAACAACTTAAGAAAAAAGAATTAGACTTAGATGATTATTTAGTACAGCTAAGGCAAATAAAAAAAATGGGTTCTTTTTCCTCTTTATTAAAAATGATACCAGGAATGAATCAGTTAAAAGATGTTAAAGTAGATGATAAAGAATTTGTTAGAATAGAAGCTATGATTTGTTCTATGACAAAAGAAGAAAAGAAAAACCCAAGAATTTTAAATCGGAAACAGAAGGCTTAGAATTGCAAAAGGAAGCGGTACAACCGTACAAGAAATTAATAAATTCATGAAATCTTTTGAAATGACACAAAAAATGATGAAACAAATGCAAAATAATAAAGGTGGTATGAAAAAGTTAATGAAAGGGCTAGATGGAAAAGATTTAAAAGGCTTTAAAATATAGGTAAATTATTTTTATAAATTGTTTTTAATTTTTTATTTTTATAAATAACTTAAATTTCAGGAGGTGAATTAAAAAATGGTAAAAATTAGATTACAAAGACAAGGTGCTAAAAAAGCTCCATTCTATCATATCGTAGTTGCAGACTCAAGAAGTCCAAGAGATGGAAAAATTATAGAAAAGATTGGTTCATATGACCCAATGACAGATCCATCTACAATTATAATTGACAGCGAGAAATATGAACAATGGGTAAAAAATGGTGCAAAAGCAACAGATTCTGTTAAAAATTTAGTACAAAGAGCTGCTAAATAAGAAAGGAAATGCACATGAAAGAAATTTTAGAAAGTATCATTTTAAATTTGGTAGAAAATAAAGAGCAAGTAACAATTGACTCAAAAGAAGTAAATAATACAATTACTTTTGAAGTAAAAGTTGCTCCAGATGATATGGGTAGAGTAATTGGAAGACAAGGAAGAGTTGCAAAAGCAATTCGTACTTTAGTAAAATCTTTAGCTACCAAAGAACATAAAAGAGTAACCATTGAGTTTATAGATTAGAGGAAAAAACATTATGAAACAACAATATTTTGAATTAGGTCAAATAGTAAATCATTTTGGAATTAAAGGTATGCTTAAAGTAAACCCTTTTACAGAAGACATTTTGCGATTTGAAACTTTAAAAACCATTTTAGTACAAAGAGATGGAAAATTGCAAGAAATGCAAATAGAAGAGGTAAAATATAGTAAAAATCAGGTACTACTGAAACTAAAAGGAATAAATACGATTGAAGAGGCTAGTAATTACAGAGGGTGCTATTTAAAAATAGCAAGGAAGGACTTAAAAGAGCCTCCCAAAGATACTTATTACATAGCAGACCTAATTGGTTTACCAGTTTACACTGATGACAAAATATTGCTTGGAAATGTAGCCGATATTTATAATACAGGGGCAAATGACATTTATGTAGTAAAAAATGAGCAAGGAAAACAAACTTTGTTGCCAGCCATCAAGGATGTAATCAAACTAATTGATATAGAACAAGAAAAAATAGTGGTTCATTTAATAAAAGGACTTGTACCATAAAATACAAGAAAGGGAAATTATGAAATTTGATGTATTAACTCTTTTTCCAGAAATGTTTGAAGCAATCAAACAAAGTGTTATTGGAAGAGCAATGCAAAAAAAAATAATTGAGATTAATTTGATTAATATTAGAGACTTTTCCAAAGACAAGCATAAAAAGGTAGATGACACACCTTATGGTGGTGGTGCAGGAATGGTCATGATGCCAGAGGTAGTATATGATGCTTATTGTTCTATAAATAAAAAAGAACAAGCAAAAGTCATTTACTTATCACCACAAGGAAAAACATTAAATCAAAAAAAAGTAATAGAACTTTCAAAAGAAGAACATCTCATTTTATTATGTGGACACTATGAAGGGGTTGACCAAAGGGTTTTGGATGAAATTGTAGACGAAGAAATATCGATTGGCGACTATGTACTAACACGGAGGAGAAATACCAGCAATGGTACTAATAGATACTGTTAGTAGATATGTAAATGGTGTACTAAAAGAAGAATCGATAAAAGAGGAATCTTTTTCAAGTTTGCAAAACAATATGTTGGAATATCCACAATATACAAGACCAGAAGTATTCCATAACCAAAAAGTACCAGAAGTATTACTTTCAGGGCACCATGAAAACATTGCAAAATGGAGAAAGCAAAAGCAAATTGAAATAACTAAGAAAAAAAGACCAGACTTAATACAATAAAAATTATATGAAAGGAGGATATTCAAATCATGGATATCATAAAATCAATTGAACACGAACAATTAAAAAACAAGATACCAGAATTAAAAGTTGGTGATACTGTTAAAGTACATCAAAAAATTAAAGAAGGTAACAGAGAAAGAATACAAGTATTTGAAGGAATTATTATTAAAAAACAAAATGGAGGAGTAAACCAAACTTTTACAGTAAGGAAAATTTCTTATGGTGTAGGAGTTGAAAAAACATTTTTAGTACATTCACCATTAGTAGAAAAAGTAGAATTAGTAAGAGTTGGTAAAGCAAGAAGAGCAAAACTATATTATTTAAGAGATAGAATTGGTAAATCTGCTAAAACAAAAGAAAATACAGGTGCAAGAATTGAAAACAAAGAAATTACTTTAAAAGAGGAGTTAGTAGAAACACCAGTAGAAGAAACTGTAGAACAAGTAACTACTCCAATGGAAGATGCTAAAGAAGAAGCACCAGCAGTAGAAACAGCTACTCCAGTAGTAGAAGAAGTAGTTGATACTGTAAAAGAAGAAAAAGTAGAAGCAGTAAAAGAAGAACCAGTAAAAGAAGAGAAAAAAGCATCAGAAGAAGAAAAAACAGCAGAATAAGAAAAATAAAAAACCAAGGGGCAAAAGCCTCTTGGTTTTTTTGAAAGGTTAGGAGAATAAGGGTTTTCCATTGCGCTTATTGCCATTGATTAATCGAATGATATCATCACGCGAATGGATAACCTCGCCGGCAAATAAAGGGTTTAACTCTAAATCGTAAAATTTCCAGCCAAGCGCTGGAGCACGAACCCAAATCATATTTCTTTCGAAATCGATTTTAATGAGAGATTGACCATTGCCAGCAGGAAGTAATACTTTTTGTATATCCTCGTCACAAATTCCCCAGTTGTTCATCCATTGAAATAGCCGAAACGAATAGTGAATACCATTTGGAGCAGTACCTGCTATTACGTCAGTTACCGCAGAGACCATCTCTTTTAACAGCGGCGGAGACCAAAGGATCTCTTCCATAGAAAACCTTCCTTTCTTTTTGTAAATATTAGTATATTAACTAACAATAACATATTATATTATAACAAAATTTACATAAAATGTCAAATCGAATTTAAACATAAAAATGAACTGAGGAGGGTTAGTAGCATAATTTTAAAAAATGATATATAAAGTGGTATAGTAAGATAACAAAAAGCTATATCACTTTTTAATATTTCATTGACAATGTTCTATCCAATGTCAAAAATAAATACACAAAGAGGTATTGAAATAGAATACTAATTAGTGTAGAATGTAAAGTATAAAAATTACACAGGGGGAAAAATAGTAACAAGAAACGGAGGAAAAGAGTAAATGCAATTAGAGCAAAAGGCACAAAGCGAAGGAATAAAACAGAATTATCTGATAACATTAAAGAAAACAAAAACAAGAAAAGATAAAAACAATCAAAGCCAAGGAATTACACTAATAGCTTTAGTGGTTACAATTGTGGTACTTTTGATTTTGGCAGGTATTACTTTAACTTTATTATTTGGTGAAAACAGTATTTTAAAAACTGCCAAAGATGCAAAAATAGTACAGAGGCTAGCAGAAATAGAAGATGAGGCAAACTTAATCTATACAGATATAAAAATAGAGC
>CANSJB010000073.1 GCA_947647115.1 uncultured Clostridium sp.
AATAATGTATGGTTAATATCAAAAGTGGTGTTCCCACAAAAAGTTTATGCAATGTTTTGCTAGCTAAAAATTGATTTATTTTACATAATGTGGTATAATAATACATATATAAAGTCCTAAAAAGGCTACCTACATGGTAATATAGAAAAAGGAGATTACATTATGGCTAAAGTAGTTAGAGCACAAGCCCCTTATGAGGTCCGGGCACTGACACACAAGTTTGCAGAGCTTTCTTTCGCCAAAGCAAAAGGTCGTCTGCAAATTTGCTTCCCCTGCAGCCAAGACGCTGGCTCTTTGGTTTTTACCCACCACCCCAGCTGCTTACCTGAAGTACTTGAGTACTTCAAGGAACACTTTTGGATGTATTCTTTGCAGATTGAAAACCGCTTTTGGCCCGGCAAACCGCCTAAGCGCATCTCAATTAAGGAGCTTAGCCAGCTTAGCCGCCTTCGGTTCGGCGAGCAGATACGGTTAAACCTCACTAAGTCCCCCATCGTCCGCAAGCCCTACAACTGTCAGGATATGACTATCATGGTTCTGCCGGAGGAACGCCCGATGTACCTTAACTAAGGACTGCAAAAACGGAAATCTTAAATAAGATTTCCGTTTTTCCTTTTCTTTTTATGTAGCAAAGTGCTTATCTTACATAGCCTTTAGTCTTTCTTCTACATTTTTAAGCATTTCTTGGTATTTTTCAAGTTTTGCTTTTTCTTCTTGTATTTTAGCCTCTGGTGCTTTATTTACAAAACCTGGGTTAGAAAGCATTTTTTCACATCTTGCTACTTCTGATTGTAGTTTTTCCTTTTCTTCTTGTATTCTCTTTTTCTCTTCTTGCATATCTACTAATTCTTCTAATGGCATATATAGTTCTATTCCTTCTTGCATAATACTAATAGCATTATTGGCAATTGTTCCTTTGTCTTTTTGCACTACTATTTTGGTACCAAAGCCTAATTTTAATAATATTTCCTTTGCTTCTAAAATTTCTTTTTCATACTGTGTAGTTACAAATATTAGCTCTGATTTCTTAGATGGATGAATATTCATATTTGCTCTAACATTTCTAATTTCTACTATAATTTTTTTGAGCTTTTCTACAATTTGTTCCTCTTTATCAAAAGCAAAACTCTTCCTTAAATCTGGCCATTTTTCCACAATAATATCTTTTGTTCCCAAACAAATTAGGCTTGGATAAATTTTAGCTGTAATAAATGGCATAAATGGATGTAATAATTTAAGACAAGATGCCAAAACATAGCTAAGTACACTACTTACTGGAACCTTTACTTTTTCATCACTACTATAAATTCTAGGTTTTACCATTTCAATATACCAATCACAAAATTCATTCCATATAAAAGAATAAATTTTATCTATAGCAATTCCTAAATCATAGTTTTCTATGTTTTTTGTTACATCAACTACTAATTTATCTAGTTTATTTAATATCCATTTATCTTCTAAAGTAAAACAATTTGAATCATAGGATTCATTTTTCTCAAAAGCTTCATTGTAAAACTCTCTTACTTTTTCTTCTTGTGCTAAGTTACTACTTACAAACTTAGCTGCATTCCATATTTTATTTGCAAAGTTAGAAGCTGCCTCTAATTTTTCTGGCATATATCTAATATCATTTCCTGGAGAAATTCCAGATACTAAAGAAAATCTTAAGGCATCTGTTCCATATTGGTCAATTATTTCTAATGGGTCAATACCATTTCCTAAACTTTTAGACATTTTCCTTCCTTGGCTATCTCTTACAATACCATGTATAAATACTGTATCAAATGGTATCGTATTAGTATGTTCTACTGCTGAAAAAATCATTCTAGCTACCCAGAAGAAAATAATATCATAACCTGTAACTAAGGTACTGGTTGGATAAAAATAGTCAAAGTCTGGTGTTTTTTCTGGCCATCCAAGTGTTGAAAATGGCCATAGAGCTGAGCTAAACCATGTATCTAAAGTATCCTCATCTTGTTTAAAGTTCTTGCTTCCACACTTTGTACATTCTTCTGGTCTGTCTTGTGCTACAACTATCTCACCACAATCCTGACAATAATAAGCAGGTATTCTATGCCCCCACCATAATTGCCTAGAAATACACCAATCTTGGATATTTTCCATCCAGTTATAGTAAATTTTATCAAACCTTTCTGGTACAAATTTAACTTTTCCTTCTTTTACAACCTTAATAGCAGGATCTGCTAAAGGCTTCATTTTTACAAACCATTGCTCTGAAATTTTAGGCTCTATAGTATGATGGCAACGATAACATTTTCCTACATTATGGTTATAGTCTTCTACTTTTACTAATAAGCCTTCTTTTTCTAATTTTTCTACTATCTTTTTCCTTGCCTCATAAAGATCCATTCCTTCATACTCTGGATATAAGCTGCTCATTTTGAAGTTTTCATCAAATACTTCTATAATTTCTAAGTTATGTTTCATTGCTGCTTGATAATCATTCGTATCATGTGCAGGTGTTAACTTTACAGCTCCTGTTCCAAACTCTTTTTCAACAAATTCATCTGCAATAATTGGTATTTCTTTATTCATAATAGGAAGTATTACTGTTTTTCCTATTAAATCTTTGTATCTTTCATCCTCTGGATGTACTGCAACTCCTGTATCTCCCAGCATTGTTTCAGGTCTTGTAGTTGCTACAATGATATATTTTCCCTCTTCCCCTTTAATAGGATATTTTACATGCCATAAGTGGGTAGTTTCTTCTTCATATTCTACTTCTGCATCTGAAATAGAAGTATTGCAATAAGGACACCAGTTAATCATCCTTTTACCTCTGTAAATAAGCCCTTTGTTATATAAGTTTACAAAAACATAATTAACAGCATTTGATAAGCCCTCATCCATGGTAAATCTTTCTCTATCCCAATCACAAGAACATCCTAACTTTTTAAGCTGATTTACTATTGTTTCTCCATATTTTTCTTTCCATTCCCAAGCTTTTTCTAAAAAGCCTTCTCTTCCTAATTCTTCTTTTGTAATTCCTTCTTTTTTTAGCTTCTCTACTATTTTTGCCTCAGTTGCAATAGAAGCATGGTCAGTACCAGGAAGCCATAGAGTATTAAAGCCCCTCATTCTCTTATACCTAATCAAAATATCTTGTAAAGTTTCATCTAGGGCATGTCCCATATGTAATTTCCCTGTAATATTAGGTGGTGGAATTACAATAGTATAAGGCTTTTTGGTTTTATCCTCTGATGGTTTAAAAAAACCTTTTTCCATCCAATCTTTATAAATTTCTTCTTCAAATGATTTTGGCTCAAATTTGCCATCTAAATTATGCTTTTCACACATATTTTCTTCCTCCTTTTTTTGTCACTTTGGGGACGTAGCAATTTTTGACACTTTTGTCATTTTTGGGACACTCTTTTACTATTTTATAAAATGTCCCTTTTGATCTGCTTTGTCACCAAAGGAGCGTCCCTTTTATCCATTGAAAAATATAATAATAGCTCCTATAATAGTAAACAGGAAGCCAAATATTTTTAGTCCCATAGAGCCTTCATTTTGGTCTCCAAAGCTAAACATTTTTTTAGTCAGTATTCTAGCATCATAAATGCATACTACACCAATGCTTGCAAGTATTAGTCCTATTATAATTAATATGATTTTGCTCATTTTATTACTTTATTCCTTTCTTTGTCTGCTTTAGTTTGTTTAAAACTTAGTTTAAAAAAATTCTATGGTATATTTGCATTCAAATGCTTCATCTGTTTTTAATGAAATAATATCTTGTTTTTGTGTAAATACACCTGTACTTTTGATGCTATCAGCTGTTGAATACCATGGCTCTATACATACAAATGGTGCATTTGGTTTTGACCAAATAGCTAAATAAGGAAAACCTGTAAAGTCCATTGTAAGTAATCTTTTGCCTTGATGATAATTGACTAAACTGATTTTGCTTGATGTAATGCCTTTCATAATTAGAGCATCATTATCAAAAGTATGGCTATCTAGCATGATATATTTCTTTTCTACAATTTTATTTCGAGCGTAATCAGTACCGACTAAACCATCCACTAGATATAAAAAATGTATTTTTTCTTCTGGTTGTTCAAATTCTAGATAATAATGTCCCTTTGCTAGTTCTTCTTGGTCTATTTTAAAGGCTGGATGCCCGACCAATACCAAATGGCAAGTTAATTAGTCCTGTGTTTACTACTTTATATAAGGTTGTTAACCTATTTTCTTCTACTCTATAAGTATTATATAAAGCAAATTCATAGGGATATCTTGCAATTGTATATTTATTGCTTTTTAATACATAAGAATGAAAGTTATCTAATTTTGTAATTGGTTCAAATTCTAAGTCTCTTGCAAAACCATGCTGCATAATTTCAAAGGTTCTACCACCAATTAAAGTAGTATTTTTCTTTAGTTTTCCAACAATTGGAAATAATACAGGAGAGTGTCTTTTCCAATATACTTTTCCATTTTCATCTTTGCAGCTTTCACCTTGGTGTATTCTTTCTTGTCCATTTACTTTAAAGCTAATGAGTTCTCCACCTTTACTAGATGTTAACATTTGTGTGGTATACATATAAAAAGCATCTCCCTTCTTTTTTCTATATCATATTGTTTTTTTGCTAGAATGTCAAGGGGATTTTTGCTTGATTAGTATTTTGCTTTTATATCTCAGGGCTACAATTTAAAAGTGGTCTAAATGAAATGTATTCATCTTTTCGACTGCAATCGTCGGCTCCTCTCAGGCTAACAAAGTATTTATCAGTAAGGTAAGATCCACCTACACAACTACAAGGATAAAGCATTCCTCCTTCCCTTCCAGACGAGTATTCAGTTGTCCACTCATAAGTATTTGAAGCCATGTCATGAATATTACATACTGAGTCAT
This sequence comes from uncultured Clostridium sp., assembly GCA_947647115.1. Classification (GTDB taxonomy): domain Bacteria; phylum Bacillota; class Clostridia; order TANB77; family CAG-508; genus CAG-273. The sequence goes on from CANSJB010000073.1 coordinate 4,883, forward strand.
TATTATAACCAGTATTTGCTAAACTTTTATTATTTGAATTTTGACTTGCATAATTTTCTTTTCCTTCTGCATATGTTTGTATAAATATTATCGCTGTATCCCATGCATAACTATTTACCAAATCACTTTTTACTTTCTCACTTTGATACATATTCCTTGCTACTTTTGATGCATTGGCTTGATTTATAAAGTTCCATAACATTCCTTTTGTATACACATTTCTATCACTATATTCTCTAAATGTTGTTGATGGCCTAGATAATGGCTTTGCATTTTCAAAGCTCCCTATTACTATTCCAGCTTCATAATCTTCTGGTATATACCCACTATCATAACTTGCCTCATATCTTGCTATATAATATCCTCCGTTTGCCTCTGCATTTTGCAAAAAGCTTCCTAAATCTTCTGCTATTTCATTTTGTCCGTCTTGTTTCTTAGTTAATTCCATAAAATATGAATCTATTTTATATTCCTCTTGATATTCTAAATCTGTTTGTGTGGAATCTACTGTCTTTTTATATTGAGCAACTGTTTGTTTTGGAGTATATACTCCATTAGTTGCTATAAAGTTTTCATATCTTCCTAGTGTTATTGTATTAGAACTTGTTTTTTCTTTATTATTATATATCGTTCCCACTGGCACCCATACAAATTGATTTTCTATGCTATCTTGTATTACTATTCCATCTTGCACTACTGGACCGTCTTCTCCTGCTTTACTATATACTACTTTTTCTGCATTCCACTGTTCCTCTGTTTTATCTGCTGGCTTTGTTCCTGAATTTGGCACTATCGCAAACCCTGCTGGTATTACTATTTTATTTCCATAGGCATCTTCTGCATAAGTATTTGTTGTTTTAGTATAATCCGGTGTAGCTGCTACTAATTCTGCTATCTTTGGCGTTTCTGGTCCTACTGGTGGTGTTGGTATATCTCCTCCACCTATATTTCCTGTTCCATCTGGATATTGTATTTCAATATCTTTTCCATCTTTAATAGTTTTTACTACTATATCAATACCTTCTTCTGGCTTAATCACCGCACTTCCATCTACATTTTTCTTTACTTGTGTTCCTTCATCTGTTATAATTCCTTCTTTTTTTAGCTCTGCTATAAAGTCATCTACTGTTATTGTTCCTTGTTTTTCTGCTATTACTGAAAATCTTGCTGTATCAAATATATCTTTATACTTTGCTATATTTTGTGCCTCTTTTGCTTTTTGTGCCTGATTGATAACTCCATTTTCTCCAAATACTATTGTTAATGTAATTCCTGCTAGAGTAACTATTAAAATTTTATAAACTTTAAGTAATATATTAAAATCCTTGTATATAGCTATTTTTCTTGATTTTATTGTCTTTTGCCATTTTTCTATACTTAACTTGAAACTCAATAAAACCTATACAAAACTATGTGGTGGGTAACAAAAGGGTAACAAATTATTTTAATATATTAATTATTTCTATAGGT
>CANSJB010000074.1 GCA_947647115.1 uncultured Clostridium sp.
TTGGAGGCGACACCCGGATTCGAACCGGGGATCAGAGTTTTGCAGACTCGTGCCTTACCACTTGGCTATATCGCCTTATTTATTTTATAAAAATACGTTAGCTTCATTATGCTTTATCAACCTTCATACAGCTAAACTTAAAATGGAGCGGGAAACGGGGCTCAAACCCGCGACCGCTGCCTTGGCAAGGCAGCGCTCTATCAACTGAGCTATTCCCGCATATGCTTTATTACTAAAGCATACTTATAATAGCAAATTTTTGAAGAAAAGTCAAGATGCTAATCTTAAAAAGTACTAAAATACTTGTAGAAATTCTTTTAAGTAATCCACTGGCTCTTTTTTTGCAATCTCTTCTTTTGCTGTTACCTCTAATGTTTGTATTGTTTTTCCTCCAATTTTTATTTTCGCACTTCCTATAATTTGCTCTTTTTGTACAGGAGCTTCTATGTAATATAATGAATTTATTTCAATTGTTATGTTTTGTAAATCAGATTGATTAATTGCTATTTTCGGATATGGTAATTGTTTTATTTGTAATTCTATTTGATTTGTTTTTCCTTTATTTATATATATGCTAGTTTGATTGTTTTGTTTCCACTTTTCGAATTGTTCTTGCACCTTTTGTTGTAAATTTACTACTTCATAATTTTTATATGCATATTCAATTAGTTTTATGCTACTTTCTGTTCGAATTTTTTTTGTGTCTGACCCTAATACTACTGTTATAATGTCTTGTTCTCCTCTTTTACAAGCTGTTACTAAACATCTGCCTGCTCCATTTGTAAAACCTGTTTTAACTCCATAAACTCCATCTAAGTAACCTAATAATTCATTTGTGTTATCTATTGTTTTTACTCTTCCACTGATTGTTACAGTATAATTTTTAGTACTAACAATTTCTTTAAATTTTGGTATTTGTAGTGCATAGTCTGCCATACGTGCTAATTCATAAGCTGTTGTATAATGTCCTTCATAATCCAAACCATGTGGTGTCACAAAATGGCTGTTTAGTAACCCCATTTCTTTTGCTTTTTGGTTCATTAATTCACAAAAACCCTCTACACTTCCTCCAATATGTATTGCTAAAGCTACTGCTGCATCATTTCCGGATTCTAGCATTAGTCCATAAAGTAAGTCATGTACTGTTATTTTATCATTTACCTTTAACCCAAGTCTTGACCCTCCAGTGCCTGCGGCTTTTTTTTCTATTGTAACAGTCTGTTTTAAGTCTGCATTTTCCAATACGATAATTGCTGTCATTATTTTTGTGGTACTTGCCATAGGAAATTGCTTTTGACCATTTTTTTCATACAAAATGGTTTTTGAATTTCTATCAAATATTAAACCAATTCTTGCATTAATCACTGGTTCTTTGCTTGTTTTAGCAGTAGTTTGTATCACTTCATTTTGAATCTGTGTAACATTTACTTGCTCATTTTCCTCTAAATTTGCATAGGATATCATATTTGTTCCTAGCAAAAGTAAAACCAGCAATAAAATGCTTATTTTGTATATTATTTTGGTTTTATACATAAAAAAATCACCTCTTACATTATATTGCTTTGGTGATTTTTTATTCTATTTATTTTGATTTATTTTAACACGCCTTTGTTCTGCATCATTCCACGGTGTTCTTTCTTGGTTATCGTCTTTGTTATCTTGCTTTTCACCTAATTTTACATTTTCCTGTATTTGCCTATTTACTTTCTTCTTTGCTTGTTCTAAAGTTAGCTTTTCTTCCCCTATCATATAGTTTACTATTTGCACAGCTTCTTTTTTTTGATATCCTTTGTTTATTAAACTTTCTATTATTTCTTGTGTGTGTGCAATTAAATACATTTCATTATATTGTACTGGCTCTTTATCTAAGTTTGCCTCTTGTATTTGTTCATAAGCTCCAGTTTCCTGAGCTGGATTCGCTCTTCTAGTATGAATAGAAGTACTTTCATTTATTATCTGTGAATTTGTCTGTCTTCCTCTTAACTCTATATCATGTGATAGCCATTTTCCATTATTTCCTTGTCTTGCTTCTTTTATTTGTATATAACCATATGCATCCATATCTATACATATTCTAATATCTTTTATGTCTTTATCTACATGATTTAGCCCTTTTGTTTGCATTGTTTGATAAGGTACTTGTTTTTCAATTTGCCTTCCATCATTTCCTAAACTTACTGTTTGCTGTCTTAAATTTGTAGTAGATGGCTGAAAGTATTTAGATGGTCTAACTTCTCCATTTTGGTCAATATATTCGGCTCTTACAATTCCTTGATTGTCTTTTCTAAAAAATAGGTTATCTTCTAGTTCTGGATGGTCTTTATAAAAGTTACTATTTTTCCTTACTGGGAATATGTTTTGTATCGACGTTTTTGTTTTTTGAGCTATTATTTCTTTTTCTTGTTCTTTATCTTGCCTTTTTAACTTTTGCCCTACCATCTTTTGGTCAGATTCTATTGAACTATTTTGACTCCCCCCTAATATACTTTCCTCTGCTCCATTATATTTTTCGTTTTCTTGTATTTGTTGCCTTTCTTGCCAAGTTAGTACAATATCCTCTTCTTCTAATTGTTTTGGTAGTATAAATTGTAAATCTTCTAAGTCTAACATCCAAATGTATCCTTTGCTAATTTGCCTTATTTTTTGCAGATATTCTGGCATAAATTGTATTTTACCTTGACTATTTACAGTGGCAATTAAGCTATTAGTATTGGCTGAATACAATTCATAAGTAGTAATATTTTCCTTTTGGTGTATAATTTGAGCTACAATAAGATTTGTTTCTGCAAATTGGCTACCTTCAAAAGCAAAATCTTTATAATAAACTATTTTTTCTACTTTTATGTTTTTGCTTCCTTGCTCTATCAAATTTGAAACTTGTAACATTTTTTGTATCATTTCCTGCTTTTTTGCTTCTGGCATTGACTTTGTTGTTGCTATTTTCTCTTTTTGACTTTTTTGCATTATTATTAGTTCCTCTTTTCTTTTTACTCTAACCTTATATTGCAATTTAGCCTAGAGACAGACATTTTTTTATTAAGTGTGTCCCCTTTTTGACAGTTTTGTCAATTTAAGGAACGTCCCCAAAGTGACAAACAAACTTATTTGCTAAAGGACATGACAAAGTTGGTATCTTCTTTTAACTGCATAACGAAGCTTTTTGTGATGCTATTTGAATTGCTACCCGCGTTTTGGGAGGCGTCTGTTATGGTGATATTATATAGGTAGAGGTCGTTTTGTTTTTCAGGTTTTCCTGCTGATAGTTTGTTTTGTTTGAAAAAGGTTTGTTTTGCGTAGTTTTCAAATTCTTGTTGGTTTTTAAAGTTATTTTGTTTATAGGTTTGGTCTAGTTTGTTATAAGCATAGGTATAGTCTTCATGATTTAGTGCTTCAAAAAATTTTTGAAGGTTTAGTAATACTTTTTCTTCTTGTGTAGAGTTGGCATATTTTTGTTTAAATTCTGGTAAGTCTATTGTGTAAGTGTCTAGTATAACAGCATATTGCATTGGTGCTGTTTCGTAAAAGATGTAATAATTATCATTTTGATCCATACAAATGTATTGTGTATAGTTTTCTGTGTGGTTTACTTGGTATTTTTCGGCTCTAATGCCTAGTATTTTTTGTCTATTGTTTTCAACATATTGTTGAAATTCTTTAACATTTCCAAATCTAGCCTTACTATATTGTTTATCTAATAAGTTGTACATCGTTTCTGGTGCTCCTAAGGCTAATCTTTTATATAAGTTGATATAATCTTTTACTATGGTTTCATAGTTTACGCTGGTGGTGTTTATGGTATTGTTTTCATTTTTTTCTACTTTTGTTTCATATTGGCTTATTTTTATTTCTTCAATATTGTTGTAATTTTCGTAAATTGGTTCTATTGAAAAGGTATTATCTATAATATTTATATTGACTACAGCATATAGATTGCCTTTTACTTCATAGTTGATGGATGATTGTATAATTCCTGCAATAGCAAAGCTTTTTATATTTTGGTTTTGTATTAGTTTTATTCCAGTTGGCACAAATAGCACATTTTCTTGTAGCACTTGTATTTTTTGATATAAGTTTTCTACTGTGATGCCATTTTGTGTAATATATTTGTTGCTTAGTAGGTTATAAATTCCTTGTTTTATTTTATTTTCTTCTACTGCTAATACATATTCTCCAGTTTGATTATTATATACATAATAGCTATCGCTTTTTATGTTAATGGTAGTTAGGTATTGTTTGATACAGCTTACTACATCAAAATAGGCTTGATTATCAATATTGCCTTTTTCGTCATTTCCATAGGTTTGGTTAAAGTCTTCTCCTTGTTCGTTTTGTCCGCTATATATCGGTTGATTTTGTTTATTTTTCTGATTATTACTACTACTAGCTATCCCTATTAAGATTGCTATTAGTATGATTACGATTAAAAGGATACCAATAATAAGATATTTTAATGTTTTTTGGTTTTGCATATGATGAAACCTCCCCTTATGTTGTAGTTTTTTACTTATATAAAATAAGTTTTGTCTTTTGTATTTTTAGTTTGTTATTTTTCGCTAATATATACTGCTCTTGCTACTCCATTTGCTTTAAATTCATCTATATCTACCCAGGTAATACCACGGTAGTCTGCAATACATATTTTTTCTGTGTTATTTTCATATTTATAGTCTATTACTGCTATCCAGTGGTATAATTCTGTCCATTTTGTTCCTGATTTTCCATAGTAAGTTCCACCATTATTTAGCCATAATAGGGCATACCCTTTAGAAGTAAGTTGCTGTCTTACTTTTGGTATATAGTCTGATTTTTCTTCATAACTAGTTACAGTTAGTCCATATTGATTCCAATAGTTATTGTCTGGTATAACAGTAAATATACTTCTATTTGCTGCATTTACCTTATCAATTAATTGGTTAGATGTTTGATTTGCATGTCCACTAGCAATTATTGCACTTGCTGCTCTATTACATTTGTCTGACCAGTTATTAATACTTCCTTGATGTAGTACAGTGTATCTTCTACCATTAGATGCTGTATAATATGTTTTTACACCATAACTTCCATCTGATGGTTCTATGTAGCCTCCTAAACCTTTTCCTTTATATTTCTCATAATATTCTTTTGCGGCTTGTTTTCTTTTAGCTTCTTCTTCTAGCACTTCATCTGTTTTGGTAGAGTCTAGACTTGGTGTTTCATAAAACCAACAATAAGCAACTGCAGCTTCTTCTACTGTTGTAGCATTTTTCCACTGGCTACTAGTATAATAATTTTGTCCTAGTCCTCCTGAGGTTCTTCTGTCTGCAAATTCTGCTGCATCTCCTTGTCCTGTAATTTCAGCAATTAGAAATTCTATTTGTATGTCAGCATCTTCTTCTGTTTTTTCTTTAGATGCTGCATAGGTTTGTAATTTTTGTCTTCTTCCACCTAACCATTGTGCTAAACCATAGGCTCCTGATGAGGCATTTACACTAGTTGTTCTAAATCCAGATTCACATCTAATGTTTCCCATAGCTCCTGCAATTGCTTCATCTGAATAGTTTAATGCTTTTAGGGCATACCAAAATTTATCTTCGATTGGCAAGTTTGGAAGCCCTGTAATAGGTGAAAAGTGATTTACATCAAATAGGTTTAGGTCTAGTTCTGTTACTCCATAGCTTTTACCTGTATGTACATATAAAATATATCTCATGATGTGTTCTATGGCTTGGGTTCTTTCATTGTTTTGTAGCATTTGTAGTAAAATTCCTGCTCCATTTACAATATTGCCAATTGGTGCTTCTTTTATAAAAGTATCTGGTTTTTTGTATTTGGTTTTTAGCATTTCTAAAAACTCTTCTGCATTATCTTTTGGTGCTTGGGTTACTCCTTCTTCATAGGTTGTCCTAGTAGTGGTTATTTTAATCGAACGTTTTCTGTCTATTTTTCTACTTGCCTCTGCTCGATAAGTGTCTATTTGTATATCATCTATCATTGTTTCTGAGCTTACAAATTCATAGCTTCCTAATGGTGGCATTGGCTCATCTTCTAATAAATTGCTTGGGTCATCTTCTCCTATCACATTTACATTTGTAGTTGTTACTTTGTTATAGGTATATATTTGTTCAATAAACCAGCTTTTTACATAAGCAATTTTGATGATAGGGTCTATTTTTGTTTCTGTTTGGGTTTCTACTTCTTTTTTTTCTCTACTTGTACTTGTTCTAGGTTCAAGATTTACAGTAGTTAGGTAACTTCCATCACTATCATAGTATTCTTTTTTATCTTGTGTTTTGGTTTCTATTTTAAATTTATTGGTGGTTTCTGTTTCAGTGGTTGTGGTTTCTTCTAG
>CANSJB010000075.1 GCA_947647115.1 uncultured Clostridium sp.
AACAAACTACAAGAAATAGAATTTGAAGATAATGAAATAAAGCCAATTAGTGGTTTATTTATATCACAAGTGAAGGCAATTAGTAATGATTTAGCAAAAAAAATAGTTGCTAGTATAAAAAATAATGCTATTGTAGTAGATGAAAATATGCAAACAACAGTGCCTCGGTTTATTTGCTTGCGGTGACTGCACAGGTGGCTTGCTGCAAATTAGTAAAGCAGTGTATGAAGGAGCTTTAGCTGGGCTTGCAGTTTTAAAAGATTAGTTTATTAGGTTATAGGTTACCATTAAAACCTAAATATATATTAGAAGGAGAATAAAAATGGAAGTAGTAGAATTAAAAAATGAAAACTTTGAAAAGGAGGTATTATCATCAAATGTCCCTGTATTAGTAGACTTTTGGGCAAGTTGGTGTGGACCATGCAAAATGATGGCACCAGTAGTAGATGAAATAGCAAAAGACAAACAAGGTATGGTTAAAGTTGGAAAAGTAAATGTAGATGAAAGCCAAGCACTAGCAGAAAGATATGGTGTTATGAGTATACCAACCTTTATTGTATTTAAAAATGGCAGTGAAGCAGCAAGAACAGTAGGGGTACAAAGCAAAGATGAAATCATGAAGCTTTTGTAAAAAAGCTTGACGATAGAATAATTTTTAGGTAATCCTTGCCAAAGTAGGAGATTAAAATAGTAGATATGGCATTCTCAAAAGACTGCCATATCTTTAAATTTAAGGAGCAAAAAAGTATATACAAATAGAGGAATTGAAAAAAATTTCACCCCTACCCTTGACTCTAACTAAAAATGAGAGTATAATTAAAAATAGTTGGAATAACAAAAAACAAAAATGGGACAAAGTAAAATCAAGGTTATGGAAAAGAGAAAATTAGCCAGAGGCTGAGAGCTAATTACAAAAAACAGGTTTGAAAAACTACCCCATTGTTTCTAGCAAAAGCATAGCTTAAATAAAAGTTTAACTATAAATGAAACTTGCCCAAGCTAGACGTAAATTTTCTGCGTTAAAGAATAATTAAGTAAAAAATAAGGATGGAACCGTGTATAAATAAAGCACTCCTTTAATTAAGTAATTAATTAAAGGCAGTGCTTTTATATTTTTGCTTTTTTAGTTAATTACTTAAATAAAAAAACAGCAAAAGTTCCAACAAAAATAAATAGATAAATAAAAAAGGAGGAATAACCATGTTAAAAGTAGAATTGAAAGATGGTTCTAAAATTGAAGTAGAAGAAGGAAAATCAATTTTAGAGGTAGCCAAACAAATTAGTGAAGGTTTGGCAAGAAATGCGTTAGCAGGCAAAGTAGATGAAGAGGTAAAAGATTTAAGAACAATTTTAGAAAAAGATTGTAAGCTAGAAATTTTAACCTTTGATGATGAAGAAGGAAAAAAAGTATATTGGCATACTACTTCTCATATTATGGCACAAGCTGTTAAAAGGCTTTATGGGGACAGTGTTAAATTAACCATAGGTCCTGCCATAGCAAATGGTTTTTATTATGACTTTGATGTAGAAAAACCATTTTCTGAAGAAGATATTGCTAAAATTGAAGAAGAAATGAAAAAAATTGTAAAAGAGGACTTAGAAATAACAAGGTATACGCTTTCTAAAGCAGATGCTATCAAACTAATGCAAGAAAGAAAAGAACCATATAAAGTAGAACTAATAGAAGAACTACCGCAAGGAGAAGAAATTAGTTTTTATGACCAAGGAGAACTAAAAGAATTATGTAGTGGACCACATATTATGCGTACAGGTGCTATTAAGGCTTTTAAGTTATTAAACTCATCATCTGCTTATTGGAGGGGAGACGAAACAAAACAAACTCTTCAAAGAATTTATGGTATTTCTTTTCCAAAGGCAAGTATGTTAGAAGAATACCTATTTATGATAGAAGAAGCTAAAAAAAGAGACCATAGAAAACTAGGAAAGGAATTAGACCTATTTTTCTTTGATGAAACAGCTCCAGGTATGGCATATTGGTTACCAAAAGGCTTTACCATGATGAATGTATTAATTGATTTATGGAGAAAAGAACATAAAAAAAGAGGATACCAAGAATTTTCAGGGCCACAATTAAATAGCAGCAGCTTATGGAAAACATCAGGTCACTGGGACCATTATAAAGAGGATATGTTTGTTTTAACAGATATTGATGGAAATGAACAAGCTTTAAAACCAATGAACTGCCCAAACTCTATTAAAATATATCAATCAAAATTAAGAAGTTATAAAGACTTACCACTTCGTTTTAGTGATATAGATGTGATTCACCGTAATGAAAAATCAGGACAATTAAATGGATTATTTAGAGTAAGAATGTTTAGGCAAGATGACTCTCACAACTATGTTACAGAATCACAAATCAAAGATGAAATAAAGGAGATTCTAGAAATAGCCAAAAAACTATATAATATTTTTGGTCTAGACTTTATTTTAACTTTATCTACAAGGCCAGATGACTATATGGGTGAGCTAAGCTTATGGGATAGAGCAGAAAGTGATTTAAAAGATGTTTTAGATGAGCTTTGTGGTAAAGATAATTATCGCATTAACGAAGGCGATGGAGCATTTTATGGTCCAAAGATAGATATTAAAATGAAAGACTGCTTAGGTAGAGAATGGCAAATGGGAACAGTACAAGTAGATTTCCAACTACCACTTAGATTTAACTTATCTTATATTGATTCAGATGGTGAAAAGAAACCACCAATTATGATTCATAGAGCATTATTTGGTTCATTTGAAAGATTTATTGGTATTATTACGGAACATTATGCAGGTGCATTTCCAACTTGGCTTGCACCAATACAAGTAAAACTATTACCAATTGCAGATAGTCATAAACCATATTGTTATAAACTGCAAGAACAATTAGAGCAAGTAGGAATAAGAGTAGAAATAGATGAAAGACAAGAAAAAATAGGCTATAAAATTCGTGAAGCCCAAATGCAAAAAGTGCCATATATGTTAATAATAGGAGATAAAGAAGTAGAAATAAATGCAGTTGGAGTTCGTGCTAGAAAAGAAGGAGATATAGGTCAAATGCCATTAGAAAACTTTATAGAAAAAATACAAAATGAAATTAAAAACTATGAAAACTAAATAAAAAAGGTGCACTTCAGATGAAATGCACCTTTTTTTATTTGGAGATTGCGATTACGGCGTGACACCAACCAGTCCTACTAGCTTTTCCGTTGCCAGCAGAATCTGCTCCCAGCTCGGGAAAGTGAACTTAGCCCCATCCTCATCCTCGACATCGAAGAGACCGCCGGTGCTATCGATGATATCCAAAGCATCGGCCATCAGGTCAGAATCGATGAGGTAAGAGGCGCTGCGTACAGCAGAGGTGTCGTCAGCAGAGGTTACCTCAAAGATTAAGTTCTTTCTCGACATGGTTTAAAATCTCCTTTCATAAATAAACCATAAATAGTTGTGACAAAACAATTATACTACTTTATGTCGATTTTGTCAAATGTTTATCCAAACCATTGCAAAGTAAAAATATTTTGTGTTATACTTATGATAGTCAAACATTAGGAGGACGAATTTAAAATGTCTAGAACAAATGCAAAAGATAAAGAAAAGTTAAAAGAAAAATTAGAATATATACGGACTAAAATTAGACAGGGTACCAAAATTCTTAAAGGAATTTGCTAGCTTTTCTTTTAGAGTACCTAAATCATATGATGATACAAAATACAAAGTATATAAATATATTGATGTAATGAATATCCAAATTTTGTTAACACCAACTAACCGTTTAGCAAGTTTAAATGAAAAATATAAACAATCAGTACCAATGAAAAACTACTTAGATGCTAAAAATGAGGAAAAACTAGAATATTTTACCACCTTTCTTGGAATGTTAAATAGTACTCAGTTAAGTGAAATAGAAAAAATTGAACAAGAACAAAGAGTGTTAAAAGAAAAATTGCCATGTGAAGTAAAATATGAAGAAAACTATATTTGGCAAATTTACTATTCTGACATTTCAAACCAGTATTTTATGTTAGTACCAACTAATGAAACTAACCATGCAGCACTGTTTTATTTAATAAAAAAGCAAATAGAAGCTCAAAAATCAAGAAAAAAAGAATTTATTTATGTACCAATTAGTGCTCAAGAATATGGAGGAAACTACCTAGTAAAAAGCCAAATTACAGATTTGGAAAATTATTTATGGTATTTTACGAAAGAATGGCCCAATATTTATGAAGTATATGATATAAAAGAAAAAATGACTTTAAAAATAGTTGGTAGAACAAAAGTATATGAAAAAATGCAAAGCAGCTATCATATTACCTTAAATAGTAAAGAACAGGCAGTGGAGGTATATAAACTAATAAAAGCCTTATTTATTTTAGCAACTGGTCTTAAAGAAGACTATCAATTTACAACAAAAGTAAATGATGAAAGTAGTTTAGAATTTACTTTTGAAGATGCAGTGATTACTTATGATACATTAATAGAGTTTATCCAAACACAAGTAAATGCAAAAACATTATTAGTAAACTCAGAAGATAAAAAAATTATACAAGAACAAGAAAAATTAAAAGAATATAAAGAAGCAGTAGCAAAACAAACCGAAGAATATTTGGCCAAACAACGTCAGATTGCTACCTTTTTAGAATGTAAAAAATCTTTTATAGGAAAAATGAAATACTATTTTTCAAATCGAAAAAAGGAATTTCAAAATGCTAATAAAGCAAGAACAAAAGAAAAAGTAGTAAACAAAAAAGAAGAGCAGCTAGAAGAAGAGTCTATCATAATACAAAATCAAAAGGTATATACCCTAGAAGACTTGATAGAGATTTGCACGAAATTAGATGGTAGAAGAAAAATGGTAAAGAACTTGAAACAAGATACAAAAGCATTAGAACTTAAGAAGATAAATTTAAGTAGAAAAATAAAAAATGCAAATATTTATTTAAATGAAATAGAACTTCATAAAAAGAGTATCTTTGAATTTTGGAAATTTACCAACAAAGATGAATTGCCAAGTTTAAATGAGGCAGAAGAGCAGCTACAGGACAAAGAAAAGATAGGGAAAAGTTTTGATTATGAAACAGATATCGAACAATTAGGCAAAAAGGTAGATGAGCTGCAAAGAAGGAAATTATCAAAAAATGAGACAGATAGTATATTTGCAGTAAAACAAGTATTAACATCTTGCCAAATATTAAATCAGGTCAAAAGTGACCAGTTAACTAATATGCAAATTAGTTTAATAGAAAAGGAGTTAACTAGATTAAAAAGAGAGTATCAAAAAGATATTAAAGTAATTGAGACAAAAAGTTTCGATATTTTTCGGAGGCATAGCAGATGACCAAACCAAAATAAAAATACTAAATAACCAGAAACATAGGGAAGTAGAAAAAGATAAATATAACGTATTAAACATTATGCCACAAACAGAATTAAGTGTATATATAGATAACTTAAGAAATTGCCTGAATTTAGTAAAAGAGGCTTTTTGCAAAATTACAGCAGTGCAGCAAATGTCACTTTACTTAGTTACTAATATAGAAATCGAACTAGAAAATTTACAAATATTGCATTTAAACCAAATAAAAGCAATAGAAGAAAAGGAAAATAAAAAAGAAGTTTACCTCTATAAAATTAATTGGAAAGAAAATATGCAGATATTATATTATTCCAATATTATTTTCTTTGATAACTTTAATAAAACTTTGCCAGTAGGAATGGAAGTATCAGATGAAGTATTAGTAAACTTAAGCGATTATATATTTGAGGAAACTGGTAGAAAAACCTTTAAAATGAGCAAGTTGCAAGATGAATTTTCTTATAAAATAATAAAGGTAAATGTAATAGAATATGATGTAAAGAAAAAAATATCCACAAACAAAAAAGAAAATTAAAAAAACAATTGCTATTTTTACTTTTTTTTGGTATGATAATAGCAATTGATATAAGCAGGTGTGGTGGAATTGGTAGACGCGATAGACTCAAAATCTATTATAGGAAACTATGTGTGGGTTCGAGTCCCACCACCTGCACCAATGACGTTTCTGTTCGAACTAGATGTTACAAGATACTTTTCGGTTATAT
>CANSJB010000076.1 GCA_947647115.1 uncultured Clostridium sp.
TGAATAAGCCTGAGAACTCATCATAGGTTCTGAAAGAACAACAGATTCTACATTAGCTTTAGATTTTAAGCCAGTAGCAGCAGTAACTGCAAGTTCATCAGATACATCTACTTCTTGTACTTGCAAGCTAGGAAGTGTGTCACCTAAAGTAGTATAAATATTGTTCATAAGGTTTTTCATATCCTCAGCAGTTTCAAGTTTTAAAGAAGAAGTAGGAGTATCTTTAGAAGTATTTTTATTAGTTAAAAATACGATACCTACAATCGCTAAAGCGATTAATGCAATTACTACAATTGCTATGATTGCTTTTTTCATAAAAAAATCCTTCCTTTCTTAATTTTTACGAAAACAATATAACATAGAAACATAAAAAAATCAAGAGGCAAAAAAAATTAAATTTTCTATTGTTTCTAAGCAAAAATAGGTGTATAATAAAAGCGAAAAATAAACATTATTAAAAGGAGAATAAAATATGTATAGAGATCATAATTGTGGAGAATTAACTATCAAAAATGTAAATGAGCAAGTAGTTATAGCAGGTTGGGTACAAAAAATCAGAAATTTAGGGTCTATGATGTTTATAGATTTACGTGACCAATATGGTATTACTCAAGTTGTAATAGCAGCTCGGAAACCAAGTAATAGATAAAGAAGTATTAAATAATATTGTAACAGAATGTGTTTTACAAGTAAAAGGAGTGGTAGTAGAACGTTCTAATAAAAACTCTAAAATACCTACTGGGGAAATAGAAATAGATGTAAAACAAGTGCAAATTTTAGGAAAATGTAAAAATGTATTACCATTTGAAATTAATGTAGAAAATGCAGGTGAAGTAAAAGAGGACTTGAGACTAGAGTACCGTTTTATGGACTTAAGAAATGACAGAATTCACAAAAATATTATTCTTCGTAGTGAAGTAATGAAAACGATTAGAAAGAAAATGGATGAGCTAGGCTTTACAGAAATACAAACACCAATTTTAGCAAATTCTTCTCCAGAAGGAGCAAGAGATTATTTAGTACCAAGTAGGCTACATGCAGGCGAATTTTATGCCCTTCCACAAGCCCCACAACAATTTAAACAATTATTAATGGTTTCTGGGTTTGATAGATATTATCAAATTGCACCATGTTTTCGCGATGAAGACCCTAGAGCAGATAGAGCACCAGGAGAATTTTATCAGTTAGACTTTGAAATGAGCTTTGCTGAGCAAGAAGATGTACTAACAGTACTAGAAGAGGTATTTACCACTATTTTTAAAACCCATACAGATTGGGAGGTAAGCAAACCACCATTTGCTAGAATTCCTTATTTAGAAGCAATGGAAAAATATGGTAGTGATAAACCAGACCTAAGAAATCCACTTGTAATTGAAGATGTTACAAAAATATTTGAAAAAGTTGATTTTAATAATTTTAAAGAAAAGACAGTAAAAGCAATTGTTGTACCAAATGGAGCGAAGCAAGGTAGAAAATTCTTTGACAGTATGACAGAGTTTGCTATGCAAGAGCTTGGAGCCAAAGGCTTAGCATGGGCAAAAGTAGATGACCAAGGTGTTATTTCAGGAGGGATTGCAAAATATATTACAAGTGAAGTACAAAAACAACTAGAGCAAACCGTAAACATGACAAACAATACAGCAATATTTTTCATGGCAGATGAGTTAAAAGTAGTTCAAAAGATAGCAGGAGGACTTAGAATAGAACTTGCAAACCGTTTAGATTTGTTAGAAAAAAATGTATATAAACTATGTTTTATAGTAGACTTTCCAATGTATGAATTATCTGATGAAGGAAAAATAGACTTTAACCATAACCCATTTTCTATGCCACAAGGAGGGTTAGAAGCATTGCAAACCAAAGACCCACTTGAAATTTTAGCCTACCAATATGATGTAGTATGTAATGGCTATGAAGTAGCATCTGGGGCAGTAAGAAACCATAACCCAGAACTAATGGTAAAAGCTTTTGAAATAGCAGGTTATAGTGAACAAGAGGTAGAAACAAGATTTGGCGCATTATATAATGCTTTCCATTATGGTACTCCACCACATGCAGGCGCAGCTCCTGGTTTAGATAGAATTGTAATGTTAGTAGCAGATAGCAAAAATATTCGTGAGGTAATTGCTTTTCCTAAGAATAAAAAAGCAAGGGACCTATTAATGAGGGCGCCAAGTAAGGTTCAAGAAAAACAATTAGAAGAAGTACATATTAAAATAGTAGAAGAAAAATAAATAAGTGTGTAAGATTTCCTTAGGAAGTCTTACACATATTTGATATTTAAGAAGATAAAATAGCTACTTAAAAAACGGATAAAAAAGGAGAAATAAAAAAGTGAAAAAAGTATTATTAGGGATGAGTGGAGGAGTAGATAGTGCAGCTTCAGCCATTTTACTAAAAAATGCAGGATATGAAGTAATAGGGGCTACGATGAAATTATGGGAAGATACTTGTCAAGATACAGCACAATGTAGTTCTTTTAGGGCTATGCAAGATGCTAGACAATTATGTGATACATTAGGAATCAAACATGAAGTATTTGATTGTAGTTTAAGTTTTCAACAACATGTGATTCGTGATTTTATAGATTGCTATGAAAATGGTATGACACCCAATCCTTGTGTAGAATGTAACAAATATTTAAAATTTGGAGAATTTTATAAAATAGCACTCGATTTGGGATGTGAGTATCTTGCAACAGGCCATTATGCAAAAATAGAATATTCACAAAAATATAATACCTATGTATTAAAAAAAGCAGCAGCTGAGAAAAAAGACCAAAGCTATTTTTTATATCAGATAAAAAAAGAGATAATACCTAAAATTATATTTCCTTTACAAGATTACCAAACAAAACAAGAGGTAAGAAAAATATTAGAACCATATCAATTACCAATAGCCCATAAAAAAGATAGCCAAGAGATATGTTTTATACCAAATAATAATTATGGTGAATTTTTGAGTTGTCATGGAAAAACAAAATCAAAAAAAGGAAATATCGTGCTAGAAGATGGCACAGTGATAGGGACACATGAAGGGCTCATTTATTATACAATAGGACAAAGAAAGGGGTTAGGAATTGCCTATCAAGAGCCATTATATGTACTAAAATTAGATAAAACAAAAAACGAACTAGTGGTAGGGACACAAGAAAGACTATATGTCAAAGAATTATATGCAAGAGATTTAAACTTTTTGCTAGATTTAGATTTATCAAAACCAATTTTAGTAGAGGCAAAAGTACGTTATAGGGCACAACCTGCCAAAGCAATGATTTTTATACAAAAAGACATGGCAAAAGTCGTATTTGAAGAGCCACAAAGGGCAGTAACGCCTGGACAATCTGTAGTATTCTATTTAGATGATGTCTTATTAGGTGGTGGAAAAATTGTAGCAATAGAAAGTAAAAAATGAAGTTAGTATAAAAGATAATAAATATTTAGGCTAAAAATTAGGAGCAAAACAGGGAATTATGTTGACTTAACTGTGGAATTGTAGTATAATTTTAGTATGTCATTCATGCAAGACATTATTAAAGAAAGGAAGAAAGCAGCATGGTAATACTGGAAGATTATCTGTTAGATGGTCGGCAAGTAAGAATCGGCGAAGCAACCTTCAAGGACTGGTGGCTGCTCCAGCAAAGATTTGCGGGAGGCCCGTTCTATGAATTTTTCGACACCGATAAACTGCTGGAGTACTACGATGAGTTCAAAGACGGCAAAGTGTACAAGCTCGAGATTATCTGCGAGCAAAAAATGAGCGATGGGGACAATGGACTTCCTGTAGCATTGCTTTCCTGGCATCCGATGGAGTTGGGTGCGCATCCGGTAGAGTTTCCGCAAAATGTAAAGGTAGCCTATATTTCGGATGCAGGTACTTTTGAAGGGTATGAAAGGAAAGGTGCGCAGAAGCGTCTATTTACCCATGCTATGGAAGAGATGCGGCAAATGGGCTATGATGTAGTCTATCTGCGTTCGAGTTTTGATTCTACCTTGCCATACCTGCTGCGTAGCTTAGGCTTTACCCAAATTGAAGGTGCTTCTCAAAAAGTTACCTCTATGCGGGTTGGTGGAGCTATGAAGTCCGACGATAGAGTCTTTTTCTATCGTAAGTTGTAATCTTAGGTAATACCTTAGGTTACAAAAAGTAAAAAAGAGTGCTCTATTTATGAACATACCGAAATAAGGTATCATTCATAATAGGGCACTTTATTTTATATGGTTTCTAATACTTTTAGCAAAATTTCCCAAGCAGTATCAATAGAAGCAATTTCTACTTTTTCTTTCGTGCTGTGAGCACCATAAATATTAGTTCCTAAAGCAATATATTGCAAGTTAGGTATTTTTTCATTCAAAAACTCACATTCTAAACAAGCTTGTACGCCTAAAATATTAGGCTCTTTTTTCATTACTTCTTGGTAACATTTACTACAAATGTGAATTAGCTCATTATTTTCACTTTGTTCATAACCTTTCCAGACTTCATATTTTAAAATCTGAATACCATATTTTTGGATAGAAGATTGCACATCAGATACAAATTTTTGAGCAATCACTTCTTTGTTACTTCTAATAGCATATTTTAAATTAATATGATTTTCAAAAGTTTCGATGGTTGCAAAATTACCAGAAACTACCACATTTTGTTTAGCATCTAATGCTAATGCGCCATTTTGAAAGCTAGAAATAAAGTGAAGTAGTGTTTGAGAAGAGGTAGCATCAAATGGTAAGTTACTATTTTGTACTTTTTCTAGTATTATATCACCTACTGGGTATTTTTCCTTTTGCAAAGCTATTTTGGCTTGAAGAGATTTTATTAAGTTACTTTCATTTGCAAGAGGAGTGCTAAAAATAACGGTACAATTTCTAGGAATGACATTAATAGCAGAACCACCCCAAATATTATTTATAAATATGGTTTCATCTTTTAACAACTCACTTACAATCTTAATAGGGTTACCCCTTTTTTCATCTTTAATGTCCATACCAGAATGACCACCTAAAAAGTTTTGTAAATCTAATTGATAGCAAACGAAAGGTACCGTATCTTGTAGTAATTTCATTTCTAAATTAGAGTCCCATTCTTTAGAACTTGCAGAACCTATCCATATATCATCTGCTGAGAAATTATCAAAAGAAATGACTTGACTGGCAGATAACTTAGAAGCATCTATATTTCTAACACCATCCATAGTAGTTTCTTCTTGGGTAGTAAAAATAGCCTCAATTTTAGGATGTTTTACTTCATCACTGTCTAATATAGCAAGCAGATAAGCTATGCCAACCCCATTATCAGCACCTAAAGAAGTGCCTTTTGCCATTAAATATCCATTTTCTTCATAAACTTCTACACCATTTTCAAAATTGTGTTTTACATCTTCATTTTTTTCGCAAACCATATCAGTATGAGCTTGCAAACCAATTATTTTATCAGTAGCATATCCGTTTACTTGCTTCTTTCCAGATAATTACATTATAAAACTCATCTGTATAATAGGGCAAGTTATGTTCTTTTGCAAAATGGATAATATAATCTGCAATTTCACTTTCTTTACCAGATTTCCTATGTATTTTGCTTATTTCATAAAAATAATCTAAGTATTTTTTGGTATTTATATTCATATATGTGTCACACCTTTCTTTTGCCAAATTATACTATAAATATAGGAGAATAGCAATAATTTGTAAGTAAATAAACAAACTCGCCTTAATTTTTAATTTAAATGTGGAATTTAAAATAAAAATTAAGGAATTTTGCAAAGAAATAAAAAAATAGTTGCAAAATAAAAATGGTATGATATAATTCGAATAAAGTATTTGCAAAATGAAGAAAAAGAGAGCTTATGCAAATACTAAAAAATAGGAAGAAAATAAATACTAAGAAGTGTAAAAAAACAGAAAATGAAAAAAATGTTAAAACACAAAATAGTATAAAATAGAAAAAGACGAAAGAAAAAGGAGGAAAAAGAAAGAAATGAAAATTAGAAAACAAGAAGGTATTAC
>CANSJB010000077.1 GCA_947647115.1 uncultured Clostridium sp.
CTGTCTTTTTGTATTTTTTGAGGCTTGTTTACTATTTTTATAGCATTTTTCTTTACTTGTTTATTTTCCATATTTTCTTTTAACTTCATTTACAATTTCCTCCATTGTACTTCTTTATTAGCTTTCCCTTTTGTATCATTTTTATACTTTCTATCTTACACTACTTGGTACCGTATTTCAATACTTTCTTGTGTTTATTTTTCTTTTATTCGACAAAATTTTTGGTGTTTAAAATCAAGTTTAATTTTTTTATATTATTGGTCTATTTTTGCAATATGCCCAAATAAAATAGCTGTTTCTATCACTTTCTTGTAACAAAATTGTAATATATTTTTTGTTTTTTTGTATTGTTTTGTCAAAAATTTGTGATATACTATGTGTGTTAGAATATATATTTTATTATTTTTAATAAAGGGGAGTATATTTATGAACTTTAATAAATGTAGCCGTTGTGGTGGTTTCTTTTTAGCACAGGGAAATGTATGCCCTAATTGTGAGGCTAAAGACCAAATTGAAATTAATAGATTAAAAAATTATATAGAAGAAACAAACAGCTGCGATTATCGCATGGATACTGTTATTTCTTCTACTGACATTTTGAATAAAAATTTAAATCGCTTTTTAGCTCAAGACCAATTTATTGATTTTGCAAACACACTTCATAAAAATGAATTATTATAATTTGCTACCAATTTATATAATATCTATAATGTTTTGTTTGCTTATTTTATTTTGTCCAATTTTGTATATTTGTTTTAAATGATAGCTTTCTTCTATCGCTTTTTGTTCGTTATTAGCATGAATATAGGCCAATACTTCATCTGTTTTAACATAACTACCTATTTTCTTTTCTAATACGATTCCCACAAGCGGGTCGATGCTATCTTCTTTTTTTGTTCTTCCTGCCCCTAATCTCATGGAGATTTTTCCAACTTCTTGTGCATCTAAATTTGTAATATATCCTTCTTTTTCGGCTTTAACTGCTACAATATATTTTGCTTTTTGCCATTTTTCTAATTCTTCTAAAGAATTGCTATTTCCTCCTTGTTTTTCTATCCATTGTTTACATTTTGCAAAAGCTTTTCCATTTTTAATTTGCATTTCTATTTTTTGTTTATTTTCCTCTATATCTTCGCCTTTTCCTGCTAGTTTTAGCATGTAGGCTCCTAAAGTAAATACAACTTGTTTTACATCTTCTTGCATGTTTCCTTTTAGAAATTCAATCGCTTCTATTACTTCTAAGGAGTTTCCTACTGTTTTTCCTAGTGGCTCATCCATATTGGTAATAATACAAATTGTTTCTTTTTTTGCTAGATTTCCTATTGTTTTCATCATTTTAGCTAGCTGCTTAGCACTGTCGATATCTTTCATAAAAGCACCGCTTCCACAAGTTACATCTAGTACAATTTTATTTGCACCTGCTGCTATTTTTTTACTCATAATACTAGAAGCAATTAGTGGAATACTAGCTGTTGCTGCGATACAATCTCTTAGGGCATATAGTTTTTTATCTGCTGGTGCCAGATTTAATGTTTGCCCAATAACTGCTATTTGAATTTGTTTTACCTGATTTATAAATGATTCTATTTCTACATTAGTTTGATAGCCTTCTATTGCCTCTAATTTGTCAATAGTACCACCTGTATAGCCTAAGCCTCTACCAGACATTTTAGCAACTGGGACTCCTAATGATGCAATAATAGGAGCTAAAATAAGGGTTACTTTATCTCCTATTCCTCCTGTACTATGTTTATCTACTACTATCCCTAATTCTTCTAAGTTTAAAACATCTCCAGAATATGCCATTGCTAAGCTTAAATTGGTAATTTCTTCTTCTTCCATTCCATTTAGATAAATTGCCATTACTAAGGCTGCTGCCTGATAGTCTGGTATCGTACCATTGGTATAGTTTGTAATAAAATATTGAATTTCCTCTTTTGTTAAAGTCTGTCTATCTCTTTTTTTAGCTATAATATCTTGTATATTCATTTGTATTTCACCTCTTATTATTTCTAATTTATGATTTACTTACAAAGTTTTTAGTAAAGGTTTTTCGGTGTAATGGGCATATTCCATATTCTTTAATTGCTTGGATATGCATACTTGTACCATAACCTTTGTGCTTACTAAAATTATATTGTGGATAAACTTCATCCCATTGTCTCATAATTCTATCCCTTGTTACTTTTGCAATAATAGAAGCACAACTAATACAATAGCTAATGGCATCTCCATGAATAATGGATTTATAAGCTATACCATCTGTATCTATTTTAGTTAGTGCATCTACTAAAATAACATCAGGCTTGCCTAACTTTTTTTGCTCTAGCATTTTTTCTGCTTCTTTAATGGCTATTGTTAAGCCCTTTTTGGTAGCTTGTAAAATATTAATTTCGTCAATTTCTGTTTGTCCAACAATGCCAATTCCATAACCAAGAGCTTCATTTGTAATTAGCTCATATAATTTTTCTCTTTTCTTTTCTGCAATTTTTTTAGAATCATTTACACCTTCTATCATTGATTCTTTGGGCATAATACAACAAGCAACTACTACTGGTCCTGCTAATGGACCTCTACCTGCTTCGTCAATTCCTGCAATTAATTTTAGCCCTTTTTGATAAAATACTTCTTCTTCTTTTTTTAAATTTGTTAGTCTTTCTAATTCTTTTTCTTTCATATATTTGCTTTTGTTCCTTTTATTATTTAGGTTTTTATGTATTGAGTTTACCTATAAACCTCATTATTTTACTTCTTCTACTGCTAAATTTTCAATTTCGTTTATTTCATAATAGGTATTTCCATCTGTATAGCTAACCCCTTGTGTATAATATACACTATTGGTAGTATATTCTACAATATAATAAGAGTCTTTTTCTAATTTTACTTTATCTAGCTCCAACTCTTTTAATTGTTTTTGGTCTAATACATAATATTTTTTTCCTTTTTCATTTATATTAATTAACTCTTTTTCTAAAAATTGCTTAATAGCTGTTTCTTCTTTCATGTCTTCTATTTTAGTACCTTTTAAAACTTCTTCTTTTTTTTGTAATGTATATTCTCCATTAATTTTTTTTACCTTTGCTTGTACTAAAAGCATATCTGTTTTTAGACTTTCTAATTCTTCTTTTGCATAAGCTATTCTAATATAATATGTTACAGCAAAAACTAAACTTGCTATTACAATTACTAAAACAGCTGTTGTAATAAGGGTCATACCCTTTTCATTTTTCATATTGATTCTCCTCATATTTCTATATCTATTTTTCTTTTTTATACTATATCACAAAAATGTTAAATGAGCAATAATTTAAAAAATACAAAATCTTCACAATTTTTTCACAAACCTATTGTATGATATACTTGTTTTAGGATATGATAATAAAAAACTTGGAGGGAAAATTCATGGAAGAAAATAATTTTAATGAAAACAAAAACTTTGAACCTAGTAAAACTGTTAAAGCTACAGGAGGTACTGGCTTTGGAAAAACTGTACTATTACCATTTTTATGTGGTGCTTTAGGAGCCACAATTGTAGTTGGTACTTGCATTACAGTACCTGGTATTAAAGACAATATTATAAAGCAATTAGTAACTGTAAATAATACTAATTCTTCAGAAAATAGCACTAATAACTCTACTTCAGACATAAACACTACTCTTATTTCTTTAACTGGTTATTCAGAGACTGCTATTGGTGTTGCTAAAAAAGTACAACCTTCTATTGTTGCTATTACAGTAGAATATTCTGTTAATTCTATTTTTAATAGGACATCTTCTACTGCTACTGCTAAAGGTTCTGGTATTATTATTAGCGAAGATGGTTATATTTTAACAAATAATCATGTTATTAATTCTTCTAGCTCTAGTAATAATCATTTTTATGAAATTAGTTCTGCTAATAAAATAACAGTAAAATTATATAATGATGATACCGAATATGAAGGTGAAATTATTGGTACTGATAAGCAAACTGACCTAGCTGTTATTAAAATTAAAAAAGAGGGCTTAACAGCTGCAGAACTTGGCAATTCTGATAGTGTACAAGTAGGTGAATTTGCTATGGCTGTTGGTAGTCCTTTAGGACTAGATAATAGTGTAACTGCTGGTATTGTTAGTGCTGTTAATAGGGAAGTATCCGATGATGAGGGAAATAAGTATAAAACCATTCAAACAGATGCAGCTATTAATTCTGGCAATAGTGGTGGTGCTTTAGTAAATAGCAAAGGGCAAGTAATTGGTGTTAATACTTTAAAACTATCTGGAACTGGAGTAGAAGGTGTTGGCTTTGCCATTCCAATTAATTCTACTAAATCAATTTATGAACAATTAATTGAATATAGCAAAGTTAAAAGACCATATATTGGAATTACTGGTAGAGATTTAGATGAAAGCCTTGCTAAGGCTAATAATTTAGTAGTTGGTATTTATATTATCAGTATTGAAGATTTCTCAGCTGCTGAAAAGGCTGGTTTAAAACCTGGCGATGTTATTATTGAAGCTGATGGTAAAAAAATTACTAAGATGGATGAATTAAACGAAATTAAGAATAAAAAACAAATTGGTGATACAATTACAGTAAAAGTAAAACGTGCTGGCAAAGATAAAACCATTACTATTACACTGCAAGAACAACCATAAGAATTTTCATATTTTCTAATTAATCACTTTTCGTTCACAAAAAGGACAAAAACTATTGATATATTATATATGTAGTCAATAATAATTACTCCGTTATTGATTATGAAAAAGTAAAAACATCCCCTTTTATTTTCAAAAGTAGCTATTAAAAAAATAGCTACTTTTTTATTTTGTATAAATATAATTTTGTGGGTTTACTTGTTTTCCATTTACTCTAATTTCAAAATGCAAGTGATTTCCTGTTGAACGTCCAGTAGAACCAACTGCTGCAATGACATCTCCTGGTTTTACATTTTGTCCTACCTTAGCATATAATTTACTACAGTGACCATAGTAGATTTCTACGCCATTGCCACAATCTATAATAATCAGATTGCCATAACTTCCTTTTGTTCCTGACCATGTAACTTTTCCTTCTGATGCTGATTTAATCGGCGTTGCATATGGTGCTGCAATGTCTAGTCCTGTATGTGGATAAGAACGTATACTTTCTCTACTGCCAAACCTTGATGTAATATATCCTGTAACTGGTCTTTGTGCTAAATATACACCATTTACAGAAGCATCTTCTATTTGTTTTAATTGGTCTGATACTTCTTCTTTGGCTACTTTAACATCTACTGATTTGTATTCTTCTATATTTTTGGTATAAAGTTCACTAATTCCAAAATTAACGTTAACTTTGGCATATTTCTTTTTCATTTCTGTAATTAAGCTTTCTGCTTCTTCTAAAGTATTTACAATAGATTCTTGTTTTTCATCTATTGTAACTGCATAATATTTATAGGTAATTTGTGCGCTTTCTTCTATTTTAGCTATAATTTGTTCCTCATTTGTTGCAAAGTTTTTATTAATTAAGGTAAATTGGTATTCTGGAACAGCTTGAATATCTATATAAGCAATATTTTGTGTTCCTTCTTTTTCCATGATTTCTTGTATCTTTTCTTCTAAATGGCTTTTGGTATTTACATATCCAATATGTTCTCCTGCAATACTAATGCTATAGGCTGGTTTATATTTTATAAATATGGCTATCATAATAATAATTAATGCTATTGCAATTCGATTTAACCATTTAAAAGTTTCTTTGGTATAATATTTAATTTGTTTATTTAAAATAAACTTCACTCTCCTTTTTTTCTTACACCATCTTCTATTATACCATATATTTTAAACAATTTCAAATTTATTATACCTATTCATTGCATAAACTTTTTGTGGGAACACCACTTTTGATATTAACCATACATTA
>CANSJB010000078.1 GCA_947647115.1 uncultured Clostridium sp.
ATAGAGCACTTCAAATAAAAAATGACTATTATAAAAAAACAGGTCAAGAAATAAAAATAGAAAAGCTTGCAAAACAGCTAAATACAAGCAAAGAGGAAGTGGCTCTTGCCTTAGATTCTTTTAAACAAGTTTATTCTATTGATGAACAATTATATACACAAACACAAGAAGAGGTAACTTTATTAGATAAATTAGCAGGCACAGTAGATGAAGCTGCCATGCTAACGAATAAATTATGTATCCAGCAAATTATTCAAAACTTAAAAGAACAAGAAAAGCAAGTAATACTGCTTAGATATTATAAAGGGAAAACACAATCAGAAATTGCAAAAATAATGGGAATAACACAGGTACAAGTATCTAGAATAGAAAGAAAAACACTAGAACTAATGAAAGTAAAACTTGCAGTATAAGGGGGAGAAAAAGTGAAAAAGTACCTTATGTATCTTATTGTTTTTCTAGGTTTATGTTTTGCCATACCTTTTATATTTACTACTTCTTTTAACTTAAAAAAGCAACCTGCCAATAGTAATAGTACAAAGAATAATGAAATTGTAGAGTCTACCTATGATTATAACAAATATAAAACCATAAAGTTATTGCATAAATCTACACAAAAAGTAGAACAATTACCATTAGATGAGTACTTATATGGAGTAGTAAGTAGTGAAATGCCAGCAAGCTTTGAAAAAGAAGCTCTAAAAGCACAAGCAGTAGTTGCTAGAACTTACACATTATATAAAATGACAGGAAATAATGGGAAACATAAAAATGCAGATATATGTGATGACTCAGGCTGCTGCCAAGCTTGGATAACCAAAGAAAATAGACTCTCTAAATGGAAAGAAGAAGAAAGAGAGCAATATTGGAACAAGATTGTAAGTGCAGTAAATGAAACACAAGGTAAAATGATTACCTATGAAGGAAAGCCGATTAATGCTTTTTTTCATTCTAATAGTGGTGGTACAACAGAAAGCCCTATTAATGTGTGGGGAGGGAGCGGATACCCTTATTTGCAAGCGGTACAAACAGCAGGAGAAGATGCTTATTCTCAATATGAATCAAAGGTTACTATTACCAAAAAAGAGTTTGAACAAACCATAAAAAAAGCACATAGTAATTTTAAAATAGATTTTAACCAAAAAGATTGTATAAAGGTAAAAGAATATACACAAGGTGGCAGAATAAAAACTGTACAGATTGGAAATTTAAGCTTATCAGGTGTAGAAGTAAGAACTCTATTTGGACTTAGGTCAGCCAATATTAAAATAACCATACAAAAAGAAAACATTTTATTTGAAGTTTTAGGTTATGGACATGGAGTGGGAATGAGTCAAACAGGAGCAGATAGTTTGGCAAAACAAGGGAAAAACTATGAAGAAATAATTAAACATTATTATACTGGAGTAGAAATAAAAGATATTTAACATTTTTTGTATAATTTTCTCAAAACTGTAAATACTGGTACTAAAGAAAAAGTTTTAAGGAGGAATTATTTTTATGAGAAGAGAAAATAGAAGGAAATCAATAGAGGAAGGTTTTGATACAAAGAAAATGTTATATATCACAGGAAGCGTTTTAGCACTAGCTGTTATAGCTTTTGTCATTACTTTTTTACTATATAGCAGTAAACTAAATAGCAAAACAAATCTTAGTAAAATAGACACAAATACAATGCATAATATTATTAACAAAAATACACAAGCAGAAGAAACTAGTACAAGCTATGGTAAAACAGTAAATGAAATGCAAAATGGAGTTAATAACACAGTAGGAAATAATAACCAAGAAAATAATCAAACAAACCAAACTAGCACAGCTAATACACAAACACCTAAAATAGCTGTTAACACAAGCAATGTAGAAGAAAAAAATAAGAAACAAGATGAGGAAGCTACCAAAAGTGATAAAACAACCCAAAAAGTGCCAGACCCAGAATTTAAAAAGCCAGTTAGTGGTGATATCATGAAAGAATTTGCAGACAACAAACTAGTATATTCTAACACCTTAGATGTTTGGGCAACACATAATGGAATTGATATTAGTAGCGAAAAAACAACTGTAGTAAAAGCAGCAGCAGATGGAAAGGTAAGCTCTATTAAAAATGACCCACGTTATGGTTTAACCATTACCATAGAACATGTAAATGGCTATAAAACAGTATATGCTAACCTTTTATCAACAGAATTTGTAGTAGAAGGTGAAACTGTAAAACAAGGACAAAGTATAGGAACTGTTGGAAATACAGCATCTTTTGAAATTTCAGATGAACCACATTTACATTTTGAACTATTAAAAGAAAATGAACAACAAGACCCAGAATTATATTTAAAATAAGAATTATTTATGAAAAAACTAGTACTGTAATAGTATTAGTTTTTTTAAATAAGAATAAAAACATTGAAAATAATAGTTAGTTCATATATAATAAGCTTGTAAAAAAGTCAAAGGGAGCAATTATATGTCAGAAGTAAAATGGACCAAGGAACAAATACAAGCAATCGAAGAAAAAAACGCAAACATATTAGTAGCAGCAGCAGCTCGGTAGTGGTAAAACAGCAGTACTAGTAGAAAGAATGATACATAAAATTATACAAGAACAAATGGACATTAATAAAATATTAGTAGTAACCTTTACCAATGCAGCAGCTAGTGAAATGAGGGAAAGAATTTTAGAGGCAATTTATCAAAAGCTAGAAGAAGAGCCTCAAAATACTCATTTGCAAAAACAAATTACATTACTAGGTAAAGCTAATATTTGTACCATACATTCTTTTTGCTTAGATGTAATACATAATCACTTTTATGAAATTGATATGCCAAGTAACTTTAGAATAGCAGATACAGCAGAAATTGCCCTATTAAAACAAGAAACGCTAGAAGAACTTTTTGAGCAAAAATATGAACAAGAGGATAAAGAATTTTTAGAATTACTAGAAACATATACTACTTATCATGGAGATGAAGATTTGCAAAACCTTGTATTAATGATATATGATTTTATGCAAAGTAGTCCATTTCCACAAAAATGGTTACAAGAAAAACTAAGCTTATTAAAAACGCAAGAGCAAGATTTTGGTAAAACTTTATGGGGACAAATTATTATGCAGCATGTTAAAGAAGAATTAGAAGATGCTATAAAAAACTTACAAAATATAGAAAATGAGATGCAAAACTATATAGAACTTGCCAAATTTACTCAAACAATAAGACAAGACATGATTCATTTGCAAGAGATTTTATATACTACTGACTCTTGGGATACTACTTATAACAAACTACAAGACTTAACTTTTAAAAAGTGGCCAATTGATAAAAAGGTAACAATAGACTTAAAAGAAGAGGCAAAAGAAATAAGAGATAAAATAAAAAAGAAAATAACACAGGGAGTAGGAAAGCTAATTTGTAGTAGTTCAAAAGAAATTCTAAAAGACTTTACAGATTTATTTCCTATTATGCAAAAACTTTCTAACCTAGTTTTAGAATTTGCTAGCAATTTTGCACAATGTAAAAAAGAAAAAAACTGTATTGATTTTAATGATATTGAACATTTTGCATTAAAAATATTGCTTACTGAAGAAGCAATGCCATCAGAAGTAGCCAAAAAATATCAAACAAAATTTGAAGAAATTGCCATTGATGAATATCAAGACAGCAATTTAGTACAAGAGGCGATTTTAACCAGTATTTCAAAAGGCAATAATATCTTTATGGTAGGAGATGTAAAACAAAGTATTTACAAATTTAGAGGAGCAATGCCAACTCTATTTTTACATAAATATGAAACTTATAAATTAAAAGAGCAAAAAAGACAAACAGATGACCTAAAAATTCAGTTATTTTGTAACTTTAGAAGTAGGCAAAATATTTTAAACTTTACAAACCTTGTATTTGAAACAATTATGAGTAAGCAAGTTGGTGATATTTTATATAATGAAAATGAGTATTTGAACTATGGTGCTAGCTATCCAGAGCCAGAGCCTGCTACTGAAATGTTATTAATTGACTTAAAAGAAGAGCAAACCATAATGGCATTTAAAGAGGAAGAGGAAGAACAAGAAGAGGAAGAAGTAGAAAGAATAGAAAATGAAGTGCTAGAGGCAAGACTTGTTGCCAATAAAATACAAGAGTTATTTCATAACCATTATCAAGTATATGATAAAAAGGTAGGTTATCGAGAAATAAGGCCAAAAGATATTGTTATTTTATTAAGAGCGACTTCCAGTCTAGCTAGTATTTATGAAAAAGAATTATCAGACCTAAATTTGCCAGTGTTTAGTGATAACTCAAATTCTTACCTAGAAACTGTCGAGGTAGAAACAATATTATCTGTTTTGAAAATAATAGATAATCCATTACAAGATATACCATTTGTGAGTGTACTAAGGTCTAATATTGGAAACTTTTCAGATAATGACTTAACATCTATAAGATTAATGGATAGAAATTGTAGTTTTTATAATGCTATGTTAAAGGCAAGAATAGCAGCAGATGAAAAACTAAAACAAAAAATAGAAAACTTTTTAGCAAAACTAGAAAAATGGAAAATACAAGAAAATTATTTAAGCTTAGATGAACTAATATGGAAAATTTATTTAGATACAGGCTATTATCAATATGTAGCATTGCTACCAGGTGGAGCAATGAGACAAGCTAATTTAAAAAGCCTATTTGAAAAAGCAAAACAATATGAAACTGCAAGTTATAAAGGGCTATTTCATTTTATCCATTTTATAGAAAAGCTAAAAAAGCAA
Organism: uncultured Clostridium sp.; assembly: GCA_947647115.1. Classification (GTDB taxonomy): domain Bacteria; phylum Bacillota; class Clostridia; order TANB77; family CAG-508; genus CAG-273. The sequence continues at coordinate 4,755 of CANSJB010000078.1, forward strand.
AATGGAGATTTAACCTCTGCCAAATTAATAGGTGAAAATGAAGATGTAATACGCATTATGAGTATTCATAAAAGTAAAGGGCTAGAATTTCCAGTAGTGTTTTTATGTAATATGCAAAAAAAGTTTAATTTAAAAGATTTAAATGAAGTTATTTTGCTACACCAAGACTTGGGCTTTGGGATGACTTTTATTAATACACAAAAAAGAATAAAATATAATACTTTAGCCAAAGAAGCAATTAAACTAAAAATGAAACAAGAAACCCTTTCAGAAGAAGAAAGAATACTCTATGTTGCCTTAACCAGAGCAAAGGAAAAACTCTTTCTTACAGGTAGAAGCAAAGACTTTGAGAAAGAATATAAAGAAAAACAAAAAAGTTTAGCTATGTATGCTAAAGAAGATAGCAAGCTAGACTATAGACTTATTCAAAGTGGCAAATCATATTTAGATTGGCTATTGAGTGTATATTTATATAGCAAAGAACATAGCATTAGGTTAAAAGGCAAAATGATATCACAAGAACAAATCGTTACCTTAAAAACATATACCAAAAGCGAATTATTAAAAAATTTAATCAAACAAGAAGAACAAAAAAAATTAGATATACAACAAAAGGTACAAGAGCAATTAAAACAAAAGGAAGAAAAACAAATACAAAAAATGCAAGAAGATTTAAAACAAACTTTATTATGGCAATACCCATATATCGTAGATACAAAATTACCAACTAAAACATCAGTAACAAATATCAAACAAGAAAAACTAAAATTACAAGAAGTAGAAACAAATCATTTGGATAATCAAACACAGGGGTATTTAAAAGGCAATATTTTAAATAAAGAGATAACACCAAGATTTTTACAAAAGGAAGAAATAATTACCAATAGCCATAAAGGAACTTTAATGCACTTATGTATCCAAAGAATCAATGAAAAACAAGATTATAGCAAAGAAGATATAAAACAAATGCTGCAAGATTTAGTAGAACGAGAAATCATCACAACAAAAGAACAAGCAGCAATTGACATAAATTTGGTATATAGTTATACACAATCACTATTATTTAAGC
>CANSJB010000079.1 GCA_947647115.1 uncultured Clostridium sp.
AAAAAAATGGCATTATTTTAGTTTTTCCCTAATTATGCCATTTTTCTATGTTAGTCCATAATCTCTAAGTTTGCAAATTTTGCCATTAGTCTTTTATGTCCTGATTTTTCAAATTGAATGTCTAATTTATAATCATCACCTTCTGGTTCTATTGCTTGTATTGTCCCTTCTCCAAATTTTTTATGATAAATATGTTGCCCTTGTTTATATTTGGTAACATCTATTTCTTTTTGTGTTTGTTTTGCTCCTAATGAGTTTAAAAAGCTTTCTGCTGTTCTGAATTGATAATTTGGTATAGCTTTTGGCATAGCTGCTATTTTTTCTGATGCTTCGTTAAAGGTATAAGTTTTTACTTTGCTTGCAGATGGTCTACCATATTCCCAGTTGTAATTTGCCTCTTTGAATGTTGGTTCTGGTATGCTCTCTAGGTTTCCTTCTAGAAGTTCTTCTGGTATTTCTTTAATAAATCTAGAAACAGCATTATAACTAGTAGAACCAAATATGGTTCTATGTTTGCTACAAGTTAGGTATAAAAATTGTTTTGCCCTTGTGATACCTACATAAAATAAACGTCTTTCTTCTTCTAGTTCTGTCGGCTCACCTATTGATTTATAACCTGGGAAGATGCCCTCTTCCATTCCTACTAAGAATACTACTGGAAATTCTAGCCCTTTTGCACTATGTAGGGTCATTAGTGTTACACTATTGTCTTCTTCTTGCATTTCATCTAAATCACTAGATAGCGTAATGCTTTCTAGAAATTCTGCTAGGCTAGCATCTGCTGATTCTTCTTCAAATTCGATTGCTACTGTTAAAAATTCCTCTAAGTTTTGTATTCTTGTTTCTGCTTCAATAGTATTTTCATTTTCTAATGCTTTTGTGTAACCTGATTTATTTAAGGTTTCTTTTAGTAATTCTGAAACACTTAAATCTTGTACTTTTTGTCTTAGTTCTTCTATTAGCTTTATAAATTCTTCACTGTTTGCTTTGATTCTATTTAGGTTATAGTCTTGAGCATTTTTAATAATTTCATACATAGAGGTTCCTGTTTGTTCTGCTAAAATGCTGATATTATCTAAGCTTGTTTTACCAATACCTCTTTTGGGTTCATTAATAATTCTTTTTAAAGATAAATTGTCTGATGGATTTTGTATTAACCTTAGATAAGCTATAGCATCTTTAATTTCTTTTCTTTCATAGAATTTCACACCACCAACTACTTTGTAGGCGATGTCTTCTCTTCTTAAAATATCTTCTATGGCTCTTGATTGTGCATTCATACGATATAAGATGGTAAAGTCTTTTGGTTTTAGGTATTCTTGTGTTTTTAGGTGCTGAATTTGCTCTACAATATATCTTGCCTCATCATATTCGTCTTCTGCTTGATATAAAGCTGGCAAGCTTCCTTCTTCGTTTTGTGTCCATAGCTTTTTTTCATATTTGTTTTCATTATGTTTAATAACAGCATTAGCTGCTTTTAAAATATTTCCTGTACAGCGATAGTTTTGCTCTAATTTAATAATTCTGGTGCCTGGGAAATCTTGCTCAAAGTTTAGGATATTAGTAATATCTGCTCCTCTAAAACTATAAATTCCTTGGTCATTATCACCTACTACTGTAATGTTACCATAACGTGAGGCTAATATAGACACTAAAGTAAACTGAGCTTTGTTAGTGTCTTGGTATTCGTCTACTAGTACATATTTAAATTTTTCGGTGTAATATTCTAGTACATCTGGATTTTCTGATAAGATTTCTATGGTATTATTGATAATATCATCAAAGTCTACTGCATTATTTTCTTTTAGTCTTTTTTGGTATAGTTCATAAACTTGTCCTATTTTTTCTTTGCGATAATCACCTGCATATTTTGTTTGATATGCTTTAGGAGATAGCATTTCATTTTTTGCATTACTAATTTGTGCTAAAACACTTCTATCCGTAAACATTTTATCATCTATCTTTAGGCTTTTTAGACATTCTTTTACAACTGTTTTTTGGTCTGAAGTATCAAAGATTAGAAAGGATGTGTCAAACCCTAGTCTATCAATATATCTTCTTAATATACGTACACAAATAGAGTGGAAGGTTCCCATCCACATTTCAGAGGCTGCATCTCCTATAATTGTTTGTACTCTTTGCTTCATTTCACTGGCTGCTTTATTTGTAAAAGTGATGGCTAATATATTCCATGGTTTTACATTTTCTTGTGATATTAAATATGCTATTTTGTGTGTTAATACTTTTGTTTTTCCGCTTCCTGCTCCTGCTATTACTAAGCATGGTCCTTGCACTGCTAATACTGCTTCTTGTTGTTTGTCGTTTAGTCCTTCTATTAAATCTTGCATTTGTTTTCTCTCTTTCTTTTCTTTTTATTATATCTATTGGTATTTACAATGTCAATAGTTTTTTAGAACATTCGTTTTATAGTTTATTTATAATTTGTTTTAAACATTGCTCTATTTGTGCTGCACATTTTTGATAAGTTGCTATGCCATGCCCCCAAGGATCTGAAATGTCTAAATTGTTTTGTTCTGATAAGTCTGCATATTCTTTTATTGTATATACTTTTGATTTTAGCTCTGGGTATAAATGTAAAATAGTTATTTTATGTGGCATAGTCGCACATAGTATAAGATCCATATTTTTAATTTGCGATTTTTCTGTATTAGTCGCTCTATGATTTGATAAATCAATATCATATTCCTTCATAACTTCAATAGCATCTTGTGTAGACATATCCCCAGTTTGGGCATATATACCACTGGAGCATACTTCTATATTTTGTTTTTGGTTTTCTTGCAACATTTTTTTAAGCATGGCTTCTGCCATAGCACTTCTACATATATTTCCTGTACAGATAAACATTATTTTCATTTTTGCACTTCCTCATCTAATATGTTATTTGATTTATTTTATCATACATATTTTATTTCTACAATGTGATTTTTGTTTTATTTACAAAAATTGTTAGCCTTTTTTTACTTTTATAAAATCTTTTAAAGTGGTAGTTTACTTTTATACAGACATTGCTAAAATTCCCAATAGTAAACCAATGATGTTTCCAATTGCTGTCATTCTACCATGGTATAATTTGTTAGATTCTGGAATTAATTCACCAGATACAATATATATCATGGCTCCTGCTGCAAAAGCTAGGCATATGGCAATAATGTTTTGAGAAATTCCGCCAATAACGGCTCCAAAAAATGCTCCTATTCCTGTGGTAATGCCAGATAGAATAACATAAAATATAACTTTTGCCTCTTTCATACCGCCATTTTTCATTGGTATAGACATGGAAATTCCTTCTGGGATATCATGAAGGCAAATGGCAATGGCAAGTGATAATCCCAATTTTAAGGAAGCACCAAACCCTGAACCAATTGCTAAACCTTCTGGAAAGTTATGTAGGGCTAAACCAATGCTTACAATAAATCCTGTTTTTAGTAAAGTGTTTTTGCTGTTTTTCCATTTGATGTTTTGACTAAACTTTTTATCTACCATTAGGTCACAAAATATCATTGTTCCTATTCCAAGAATAATTCCTAAAAATACGATAACTAAATTAGTTAAGCTAAGAGCCTCTGGTAATAAATCAAAGCATACAATGGCAATCATAAGTCCTGATGCAAACGATAAAATAAAGCTTAGGAATTTTTTGGATGGGTTTTTAAATTTAATACCTATAAGCCCTCCTATGGTAGTTCCAAAGGTTCCAAAAAATAGTCCAATAAGTGTTGTTTTTATAATTTGTTCCACAAATAAAACTCCTTTAAAAATAAATATAGTTAGTCTATTTTATTTTTAAAGGAGCTTTTTTATGCTTCTTCATTTCCTTTTAATTTTTCTGCAGTGTCTGCTGTAATTAAGCTGTCTATCATTTCGTCTAGGTCACCATTTAAAAAGTTTTCCATTTGATAGATAGATAAACCTATTCTATGGTCTGTAATACGTCCTTGTGGATAGTTATAGGTTCTGATTTTTTCACTTCTATCTCCACTACCTACTTGACTTTTTCTAGCATTTGCTACTTCACTGTCTTGTTTTTGCTTTTCTTCTTCATAAAGTTTTGACCTAAGTAATTTCATGGCATAGTCCCTATTTTGAAATTGGGATCTTTCTGTTTGGCATTCTGCTACAGTTCCTGTTGGTATATGTATTAAGCGTACTGCTGATGAGGTTTTGTTGACATGTTGTCCTCCTGCACCAGATGCTCTAAATACTTCCATTTTAATATCTGCTGGGTTAATTTCTATTTCTACATCTTCTACTTCTGGTAATACTACTACTGTGGCTGTAGAGGTGTGTATTCTTCCACTTGCTTCTGTGTCTGGTACCCTTTGTACACGGTGTACACCACTTTCAAATTTTAGCCTACTATAAGCTCCTTTTCCTGTAATCATAAAGGAAATTTCTTTATATCCTCCAAGCCCTGTTTCATTTTCATTTAATATTTCTAACTTCCAATGTTTTTTTTCTGCATACATGGAAAACATTCTAAATAATGTCCCTGCAAATAATGCTGCTTCATCTCCACCTGCTCCTGCACGTATTTCGCATATTACGTTTTTTTCATCATTTGGGTCTTTTGGTATTAGCAATATTTTAATTTCTTCTTCTAGTTTTGGAAGCTTTTCTTTGTTTTCTAATAGTTCCATTTCTGCTAGCTCTTTCATTTCTGGGTCATTTAGCATTTCTTTTGCTTCTATGATGGCTTGGTTTGTTTTTTTATATTCTTTATATTTTAATACTACTGGTTCTATTTCTGCATGTTCTTTCATAAGTGTTTGCCATTGTGCTTGTTTTGCAATTATTTCTGGGTCACTTATTTTTTTTGTGATTTCCTCATAGCGTTTTTCTACCTCTTCTAATTTTTGAAACATTTTTATTTTCTCCTCGCTTATTTGCTTAAATAAATGCTTTATATTGCAATTTATTTGTTTAATTTACTTTACTATTATACTTGATATTTGCAATATTTTCAAGTGTTGTTTTGCATTTTATATTAACAGGTATTATAGTTCTATCCAGTCATATTCTATTTTGCAGCTTTCTAATATTTCTTTTTCTCTTGTCGTACAAGTTAGTAATATAATTTGATGTTGTTTTGATTTTTCTTCTAAAAATTGTAATATGTTTTTTAGTCTTTCGTCATCAAAGTAGGCAAATGTTTCATCTAATATAATGGGTAGTTTTTCTTTTGCTATTTCATCTAACATGGAAAGTCTTAAGGATAAGTATAGTTCATCTATTGTTCCTACACTAAGGATACTGGCTGGTACATAGCTTCCATCTTCTTTTTGTACAATTAAGCCCTTTTCTTCATGAATAGATACTTTTTGGTATTTACCACCTGATATGGTTTTGGCAATAGCAGATAAGTTTTGGGTAAATTTAGGAGTAATATTATTTTTCATTTTTTCGTAGGAATTTTCTAGTAGTTGTTTTGTAATTTGAAAGCATTTATTTTTTTGCTCTAGCAGGCTTATTTGTTCTTTTATATTTTCTTGTTCTTCTTTTAAAGTGAGTATTTTTTCGATTTGTTCTGATAAATTGTTTTGTTCATATTGTATGCTATTTAATTGCAAACTATATTGTATTATTTTTTGATTTGATTGTTCTAAGGTTTGTTCTAATATATTTTTTTGCTCTATTTCACATAATTCATTAC
>CANSJB010000080.1 GCA_947647115.1 uncultured Clostridium sp.
CAAATATATCTTTATACTCTGCTATTTTTTGTGCCTCTGATGCTTTTTTTGCTTGATTAATGATTCCATTTTCTCCCAATACGATAGTTAGCGTAATTCCTGCTAAAATAAGCAAAACTACAATTGTAACCACCAAAGCAATTAAGGTAATACCTTTTTTCCCTTTCCTAAAAACTATCTCCTAGAGTTTCAAAGCTTTCATGATTTGTTTGATTTTTCATTTTTTCTTTTCCTCCTTTGTTTCTCATGCTTTCTTCGTTTAAATTATACCATAACATTTTTCCTATGCAAGCATTAAAAAAAATTTCATTTTATAAGCTAAAAACACCAAAAAATTTTTTTATGTTTCCTTAACCCTTATCATTTCTTTTATCTCTTTCATTTTCTTCTTTGTTTGGTTATATCCTCTTTCATAAAAGTATTGCATTTTACTAGTATCTAAAAGCGATGTATTAATCGTATCGATTTTTAATAAATAGTCTGCACCTTCTAATTCATAATTAGAAAGCTCTTGCCCCATTAGTTCTATAGACCCACTAATAACATCAATAATATTTTTATCTTCTTTTTGTTTTATTTTTTTAGGAAAAACAATACTAATTACTTTTTCTACTCCATTTGCTTTTAATTCTTTCCATGGTACATTTTCTCTAATCCCTCCATCTACTAAGTGATATTCTTGATAATGACAAGGTGAAAATACCCCTGGAAAACTACAACTTGCTCTTACTGCTTTTGCAATTGGGATTTTATTAATATACTCTACAGTATTGTCATATCCATATTCTCTTTTTTCTTTTTTAAAAGATGAAAATAAATATACTGTTCCTTTGTCTAAGTCTACACTAGAAATAAGTAAATTCTTGGGTATTTGTTGTATTTCATAAATTCCTTTTTTGCTACAAGCTTCTTGCATAATATTTTCTATTACTTTTCCACTGTTTAATCCATCTATTATTACTTGCCTTTTTACAATTAAGCCGATAATTAGTTTAAAAATATTTTTCCATTCTACATATTTTATCTTTTTTGCATATTTTCGAAATAAACCATATATTTCATCTGCTGTATATCCACTTGCATATAGTGCTGCTACAATACTTCCTGATGAAGCACCTGATACATAGTCAAATGCTATTTTTTCTTCTTCAAATGCCTTTAATGCTCCTATATGAGCTGCACCTTTTATACCTCCTCCGTGCTAAACATAAACCTATTTTCATAATTTCCTCCTGTTTGTTTTTATAAATATTATATGAAAATGTTGAAATTTTTTTTACTTTATTATATAGTAACTATATAACAAAAAATCAAATTACAAATATTGGAAAGGATGGAAAATAATTCTATTTTGTTTTGGACAAAAGAATTATAAAAAAACTATGAGTAAAAAAGCAACAAATAAAATTCAAAATAAGTATTATGATAATTCGAAGCGTTATAAATTAAATATTAAATGGATACTACCTTTATTTTTTCTAATGTTAATATTATCATTTGTAGGTGTTCACTTTGTACGAAATTTAACTTATGAAAATGTTTATAATAATATTACAGAGCTTAGTGAACAAACCGCTGCCCAATTAAACCTTGCAATTTCTGAGCAAAAGAAGTTTGTTGAAATTATGGTAGATTCTATTAATAGTGGTTTTTTTGAAACCCCTGAGGACATTTTCACAAGATTTAAAGATGATTTACAAGATTATCATTTTACCAGACTGGTTATCTTAGATAGAAATGGAAATGGCACCACCAGTGATGGCCTTACTGTAAAAAATTATCCCAATATCGACGAGTTTTTTACCCATGATTTTGTATATTTATCTGAAAATAGGCCAAGCACAGTTTCAAGTAATCAAGTAAATATCTATTCAAAAGCCTTTTATTTAAAAGAAAAAGAGCTTGTATTATTTGCCACAATTAATACACAAGATTATAAAGATATTTTATTAAGACGTTTATTTCATGGCAAAGGCAATACTTATTTAATTAATAATAATGGTTTAGTATTAATTGATTCCTCTGATACAATTACTCAAAATGGAGTTAATTTATATGATTATTTAAAAATAGCTTATGATTTAACAACAGAACATGAAGTTTCTTTAATTAATACGATGAGTCAAAATATAAAAAATAAACAAGTAGGCACTTTTGATATAAAGCTTGGTAAAAATACTTATTTCATCCATTATGAAAAAGTAAATGTCAATGATTGGTATGTTATAACAATTGCACCAGATGATACGATTGCGAAAGAATTAATTGAGTTTTTATCCTTATCACTGGCTGTTTGTATTGGTATTACTTTTACAATTTCAGGGATTTGTATTTATATTGACATTTCTAATCAAAAGAAAAACCGCAAGTTATATCAAGTAGCCTATATTGACCCTATCACTCACCTTGGTAATGAAGCATATTTTAAAGAAAATGGTAACCGCTTTTTGCAAAATAATTCTAAAACTAAATATATTATAGCATTAGATATCAACAAATTTAAAGCTTTAAATAATATTTATGGTTATGAGTTTTGTAATCATATTTTGCAATCACTTGGCGAAAATTTAAATACAATACTTCCTAATGATAATATTACTTGTAGAATTTCTGGCGATATTTTTTCTATTATATTTAGTTATGAAAAAAGCATTAAAACTTTATTAGATAAAATATTTCATAATGCTTCTATTCTAAAAGTTGGAGATACTACCTTACATGTGAATTTATCTATTGGGGTTTATCCAATTAAACCAAATGATACTGACATCAATAAAGTATTAGATAAAGCTTATATGGCTCGTTCTAAAATTAAAGGTTTATATCATGATAATTACTATATTTTCGATGAAGTATTAGAAAATAAATTAGTAGAAGAACAGCAAATTGAGTCTTGTATGGAACAAGCTTTAAAAGCAGAAGAATTTGTAATTGTATATCAACCTAAAACTGCTAGTAGTACAGAAAAAGTTATTGGTGCTGAAGCTCTAGTAAGATGGCATAAAGATGGGCAAACTATTCCACCTGATAAATTTATACCTTTATTTGAAAAAAATAAATTTATTGTAAAATTAGATTTATATATTTTTGAAAAGGTTTGTAAAGATATTGCTAATTGGAAAGAAAAATATGGCTTTGTTCCAATTGTTTCTATTAATGTTTCAAAAGAACATTTTGTATATGAAAACTTTATAGAAGAATATGCCAAAATTACGGATAAATACGGAATTGATAGAAGTAAAATTGATTTAGAAATTACAGAAAGTGCTACGATTAATGATAAAATAGATATCATCAAAGTATTAAACTCTATTAAAGAAAAAGGCTTTGTGGTTTCTATTGATGACTTTGGTACTGGTTATTCATCTCTTAGTATGCTACAAAGTATGCCAATTGATATTATTAAAATAGATAAAATATTTGTTGATAAAGCAAATTTAAATAGTGATAAAAATATTATTAATTACATTATGTATCTTGCTAAAAGATTAGGATTTAAAACAATCGTAGAAGGTGTTGAAACAAAAGAACAATCAGATTTTGTACGTAATTTGCAATGTGATGTTATTCAAGGATATTATTATTCAAAACCACTTTCGAAAGAAGAGTTTGAAAAATATTTTAGTCAAAATAAATAATTTTTAAAAATAGCACTACTAGGGAGCTCTCTCCAAAGTAGTGCTATTTCATTTTTTCTTTTTCTGTACAGAATAACCAAATTTCCCAATTTGTTTGCCTAAAGTAAAATATTTTCCATTACTATAAGTAATCAAATTACACTTGGTAATATCAAAAGCTCCTTTTTTATCTATATATTGCTCATCTGCATCAATCGATACAATCTCTGCTATAAACATATCATGACTTCCTAATGATTTAATTTCTTTTACTTTACATTCAATACATACTGGACTTTGTTTAATTAACGGACATTTTACATTTTTTGCTTTTTCTTTGGTTAATTTCATTTGTTTGAATTTGTCTACCTTTGCTCCAGTTTTTACTCCACACCAATCTGTGGCATATGCTAAATCTTTATTAGTTAAGTTTATGACAAATTCTTTGGTGTTTTTAATGATGTTATAAGAATATCTTTCTTTTCGAAGTGATATGTAGCACATTGGTTTATCTGTGTTGATAATGCCTGTCCAAGCTACTGTAATTATATTGCTTTTTTCCATGGTTCCACAAGATACCATAACAACAGGAAGTGGATAAATAAAAGTTCCTGGTTTCCAAATAGCTCTTCCCATATATTTACCTCCTAAAATATCGCATTATTTTAACCTTACCCTAGATTTATCTTCCTTTTGGTTCACTATTTTTATCATCTTTCCTTCTCATATTTTGTTTTTGTCTTTCTTCTAATACTTTTAAAGCAAGTACTGCTGTATACTCTTCTTCTTGGTAAGTTAACTCGTAATCTTCTATACTACTATTTGAATAACTAATTTTAGATAAACTACCCATATAGTCATGTAATGTTCCGGTCTTGTAAATTTTCCCTACCTAATAATTTTTCAAATACTGCTTTGGAGTAGTTTTTATTTCCCATTTCACTAATTAAAATATTACCAAATTTTCTTGTTACAAATTCCTTTTCTCCTCTTCTTATTATAATCTCATATTCTGATATAGCTTCTTCTACTCGCAATGCCGTTAAATAAGCTAAACTTCCTATCTTTCTTATAATATATTGTGTACCATCTATTTCATATTGATTATCTGTAATATTTTGTGTAGGCTCTTTTACTAACTTAATCAGTGGCATTTTTCTTCCATCTTTTTCGCTTTGATATAGATATTCTGGCTTAAATAAATCTTGGTAATAACCTTCATTTGATTGATTACTAGTTAGCTCATAAGCTATATCTTCTTGTGTATCTTTTGTACTCCATTTTGCCTTTTGCTCATCTAAATAAGCTTGTGTTGCTGCATTTTTTGCTTGTATTTGTTCTGCTTCTTGTTTTTGTAATTCTAATGGAATTTCAAATCTATCATACATATCTAGTTTCATTTTCTCTGCTAATAAGTTAAAAGCGCCATTATAGTTTTGTATATATTCTTTCATTTCGTCATAAAGTTTACTTACAAATAACTCTTCATTACTATTTTGGGCTATAGTATGAAGCAACCCATCTTTTAAATTCATTCTATTTGCCATAGCCCAAGCCATTGTTTTGATAATTATCATTTTTCTTTCTATTTGAACTGCTCCATATTCTTTTGCTTGTTCTTCCACTTTATCCACTCCTCGCACCTATATTTATAAAGTTTATTTAAGATAAATTTTATAAACATATTGTTTTATTATTTTAGATTACAGTTATTATAATATAAAAATTAAAAAAAAGAAACCACAAATTAAAATTTTTCTAATTTCTAGTTTCTTTTTTAAGTTTTGATTATAGTTTCACTACAAAAATGTCTATTATAGTTTTCTTATAAATACTAATATATTACTCTTTTATCTATTTTAAAGAGAAAAATGACATAAAAAAACCTGGCGACAACCTATTTTCTCAGCAGGGTAACCCACAAATATCTTCGGCAC
>CANSJB010000081.1 GCA_947647115.1 uncultured Clostridium sp.
GATGAGATAGACCAAGTAATTTCTGAATTAGATGCACAAAGGATAAATAAACAAGAGCTTTCAAAAGGCTTTTACGAATTAGAAAACCAAAAAAATAAAGCAGACGATATTTTAGCCAAAAGCGCACAAGAAAAAGAAGAAAATATGAAAAAGCTAGCACAATATGAAGAAGAAATAAACAAACTAACCTTTACCCAAAGAATGAAACTAGCAAGACATCAATTTTTAATAGAAACAGAAAAAGAAAAAGAAGGCTATCATAAAACAGTTAAATCTTTATTAGTAGCATCAGAAAAAAATGAAAACTTAAAACAAGGAATGCATGGAGTATTAGCAAATCTAATTTCAGTAGAAAAACAATATGAGCTAGCCATACAAATGTGCCTAGGACAAGCACTTCAAAATGTAGTTACACAAACAGAACAAGATGCCAAAAAATTAATAGAATATTTAAGAAAAAACGCTTTAGGAAGAGCCTCTTTTCTTCCTATCTCTTCTGTACAAGGAAAAAAGCTAGAAAAGTTAAGTAAAATAGAAGGAGTTATAGGTATAGCATCAGACTTGGTAAAATGTGATAAAACCTATGAGCAAATTATATTAAATTTACTAGGAAGAACCGTTGTGGTAGAAGACATGGACACAGCAATTGCCCTAGCTAAAAAAGACCATTATTCTTTTCGTATTGTCACATTACAAGGAGATATTATAAGTAGCAGTGGTTCTATTTCCGGAGGAAGTACTCCTAATAAAACAGTAAATATTTTGGGAAGAAGCAGGGAAATACAAGAACTTGAAAAAGAACTAAAACTACTTGAAAAACAAATTGAACAAAAAACAAAAGAAAAAGAAAGTTATGCTACATCTATAGCAGACAGTATAGAGCAAACAGCCAAACTTGAAAAAGAATTACAAGAAATTAATATTCAATATGCTACTGAAAAACAAAAAATGCTTGCCCTAGAAGAAAGCATTTACAAACTAGAAACCAAACTAGAAACATTAAAACAAGAAGTAATTTTAAATAAAAAGCAGCAAGAAGAAACAGTAAACCAAAAAGAGCAAAATAAACAAACGATAGAAAACTTAAGTAAGGAAATAGAAGAACTAAACCAAGTAATTGAGCAGTTTTTAGTAAATCATAAAGATGAGCAAACCTACATAAATAACCTAAATTTAGATATAACAAACTTAAAAATTTCGGTAGGTTCTTTTGATGAAAGCCAAAGCTCTATTGATGAAATAGTAGAAAGAATCAACCAAGACATTGAAAATTACCAAAAAAGTATTGATATAAAAAATACAAATATCATACAAATAGAAGAAGAAAACCAAAAACTATCCAGTGCTATCATAGAATTTGAAAATCAAATAGAGCAAACCAAACAAGAAGTATCTAATAGTGTAGACAAAATAGAAAACTTAAAACAAGAAAGAATAGCAAAAAACGAAACTTTAAATAAAACAGAAAATGAAATAGAAACGCAATTTACAGTATTAGAAGGGTTAAAAGAGCAACTAGTTAAAATGGAAGTAAAGAAAACAAAGTTAGAACAAGACATAAGTCAAATTACAGAGCAATTATGGAGCGAATATGAGCTAACACCAAACAATGTGGAAAATTACCAAAAGCCAAATAATGTAGCAGTAGCCCAAAAACAAGTAAATACAATACGAAACAAAATAAAAGATTTAGGAAGTATTAATATTGAAGCAATAGAAGAATACAAAAAAACAAAAGAAAGATATGACTTTATGGCAGAGCAAAGGTTAGACTTAGAAACTACAGCCGCAAAATTAAGAAAAGTAATAAATGACATGACAGAAACAATGAAACAACAATTTAAAGAAAAATTCAAACTTATTAGTAAAAACTTTAGCGAAGTATTTGTAGAACTATTTGGAGGAGGAAAAGCAGAATTACTAATAGAAGATGAAGAAAATATTTTAGAAAGTGGCATAGATATAAGAGTGCAACCACCAGGTAAAAAGCTACAAAACATGATGTTATTATCAGGAGGCGAAAAAGCCTTTACAGCAATTGCTTTATTATTTGCCATCTTACAAATTAACCCAGCACCATTTTGCATTTTAGACGAAATCGAAGCGGCACTAGATGATGTAAATGTATATCGATTTGCAAACTATCTACAAAAGTTCTGCAGTCAAACACAATTTTTAGTAATTACCCATAGAAAAGGTACTATGGAAGTTGCAGACACAGTTTATGGTGTAACGATGGAAGAAAATGGTATTAGTAAATTATTGTCAATTAAATTAAAATAATTTAATAAAAGACGTAAAATTTAAGTTTTGTTTCTTAAATTTTACGCCTTTTTTATTTTAATCTTTTTGAGCCGTATTTGCCTTTATTTCATACTCAGCTAAAGCCTCTAAAGCATACTGTGTATCCGTAAGACAAGGTAAATATTCTTTACCATATTTTTGTCTTGTTTCATTTCCTTTTCCTGTAATTAAAATAACACTGTCTGGATTTTCCAAAATAGCTGTTTTAATAGCCTCTCCTCGGTCCTCAATAATCTTGTAAGAACCAGTTTGCTTAGCAACATAAGTTGCAATCTCCTTACAAATAGCTAAAGTTTCTTCTGGACCAGGGTCTTCTGCAGTTAAATAAGTAATAGATGAGTTTTTGCCAGATAAAATTCCCAAATCTCTTCTGCGAAGTTGTGCCTTACCGTCCAGGACAACCAAAAACAGTAACAATCTTTTTATCAGGATATTCTTGTTTTGTAGATTCATATAACTTCTCAAAACTTAGTTTATTATGGGCATAATCTACAATAACAATAATACTATCATCAAAACTGATATGGCTTTCCATTCTACCACTTGCCCTAGCAACCTTTAGGCCTTGATAGATATTGGAAAATGGAATATTTAGACTAATTGCAATACAAATAGCAGCCAAAGCATTTTCCACATTAAATAAACCAGGCATAGTTAAAAGCATTTGTTCATCAAAGTCAGCAGTTTTAACACGAAAAGAAATAGCATTATGCCCTTGTTTGCTAATATCATAGCCATATACATCAGCTAGTTCATTTTTGGTACTAAAAGTTATTACTTTTTTGCACTTTTTACTATGTTCTAAAATAACATCAGCAAAATCAGCATCCAAATTAACACAAGCAGTTTCAACTTGCTGGAAAAACTTTAATTTAGAATGAAAATAGTCGTCAAAATCAGGATGTTCAATTGTGCTAATATGGTCTTCTGAAATATTTAAAAATACACCAACCTTATATAAAACATCATGAACTCTAGAAAGTTTTAAAGCTTGACTACTCACTTCCATAATAAAGTTTTTAATTTGGCAATCTACACTATTTTTAATATGTTCTTGTAAATCCAGCGATTCTGGACTTGTAATTAAACTTTCTTTTAAAGTCTTTCCATCATAAGTATCAATAGAAGAAAGAATAGCACTTTCAGGTAAGTTATTTTCTTTCATATAATTATCTAATATACTTTTAATATAGTAGGCTGTAGTAGATTTTCCCTTTGTACCAGTAATTCCAATCATATTAATTTTAGTAGCTGGAAAATCATAATACATACAAGAAAGCACAGCTAAACTTTTACGAATATCTTTTACTACAATATGAGGAAAATCAGGTTTAGAAATATTTTCTTTTTCTGCTATATAAATAATAGCGCCATGCTCAATTGCCTCATCTAAATAACTTGGCTTGTAATTAAGTCCTTTGCAAACATATAAAGTATTGGCAACTACTTCTTTAGAATTATGAGCAATTTTTTGAATAACAATATCTTGCATCTTAGTAAAATCAATATTAGAAGGTAATTGCGCGATTAAATCTTCTTTTTCTAAAATAGAAATATAGTCTTTTAAACAATAATGACTCATTATAATAAGCTCCTTTTTTAATTTAAGATATAAAACAAATATATATTATACTAAAAATTTAGAAAAAGCAAGTAGATACTTTGCATGTATTTATTTGAATAAATAGGTACCAAAAGAAAGAATAAAAAATCTCAATAATGCTAGGAAAGTTTAAAAATCGATTGGAACTTATTTACTACGTCCCAATCGATTTTTTAGTTATTCATTAGTATACTTACTAATAAAAAAAGAGGATATAAAACCTAAAACTAGGCAAATAATACTAATGACTCCAGACATATCAAAATAAAAGCCAGGGTAAATAGCAAGCAAAGAGCCAATTACAAACCCAATAATTGCAAAATAAGTGTAACCGTAAAAATGTTCCAGTAAAAAGTTAATTAATTTAGAAGCAATTAATATACCAATTACAACACCAATTCCAAAAGGAATTAATACAAGAATATTTAAACTAGATATTGCCGAGATAATAGCGGAGTAAACACCAAGTAGTAATAAAATGAAAGAGCCACTAATACCAGGAACCACCATAGATGCAGCCGAAATGATACCATAAATAAATAGTAAAATTATGTTAATAAAATTAATATCAAATCCTTGTACAGGGGTTCCTGTAATGCCCATTATTTCTAAAATGGCAAGCACTACTCCTATAGTAAAAGTCAAAATACCTGGAATTAAATATTTAAAAGAAAAACCCTTAATAACACTTTTCTTCATGATAAAAGGGATACTACCTAAAATTAGTCCCATAAATGCAAACTGTGTTTGCATAGCATAATTTTCAAGCAAAAATTTTAGTAATTTACTAAAAAGAAGAATACCAATACCAGCGCCTAAAACAATGGGAAGTAAAAAAATTATATTTTTCTTAAAATTCTCTTTAAAATGATGAAAAAAGTTTCCAATAGTTTGCACTAATTTTTCATAAATACCCATAGAAACAGCCATAGTTCCGCCGCTTACACCAGGTATTACATTGCTAATACCAATAATCATACCTTTAAAAAAATTAATTATATGTTTCATAATTTAAAGTCTCCTTTGTTTATTATAAAGATTATTGTAACACTTAGCATATGTAAAGTCAATTAAAATAGTACAAAAGGAGTAAGACGAAAAAAGGAGGGCTACAAAAAATGTCGAAAAATGAAAAAACATACAAGAGAGTATTGAAATAAAATATCCAATAGTATAAGATAAAAAGTATAAAAAAATAGCACAAAAACTAGCAGAAATAGAAGATGAGGCAAACTTAATATATACCAATATAAAAATAGACCAATATAAAAATAACCCAGCAGCAACTCCAAATATTTCAATGGAAGAAGTGCTAGCAAAACTAAAACCAAATGATGATTACAAAA
>CANSJB010000082.1 GCA_947647115.1 uncultured Clostridium sp.
TGGTTGGGACATTTTCTCATTTCTTTACTTAAGACATTATCACATTTCTTTCATACTAATTTAAGTAAAAAGCAAATTTTTCTTGTAATTAAGAAAAAAATGTGATATAATAGACAAGCAAGCAAGCAAGCAAGCTTAAACTCTAAAAAGGAGGCAACAAATTAATGGCAACAGTACGGATTTCGGAGCTTTTTAATGGCTATTATCTTATAGCCAGAGAAGCCCAGGTAGCAGAAGAGCACCTAAGCGCAATATCCACGTACCTGCTTGAGCAGGGGGCAGCGGAGATTGAGCCCCATCACTTTAGGGTACCTTCTCCTTGTGGAATGGTTTTTGCCAGCGAAATTGAGAGGCGGTGGCCAGACATTAAATTTGTTCAAGTAAGAGTTAACTGGAGCGAGATGATGGAAACTTAAGCTCCAATTAAATAAAAAACCCTAGGAAATTTCTAGGGTTTTTTATATTTTAAGAAAACTTATCTCTTTGCTTGAACGTATTTATAATTGCCTTTGTTAATATATTAGAATCTATATTTTGTTTTTGAAATAAAATTGTTTCAAGATTATATGCTAGTATTCCAATTTCATTTTGTTGCCTCCGTTCGTATATATTTTACCATAATTAGTTCCCAAAGGCTTATTCAATGTCTCAAACAGAGTGAAATCAGTACATTCGGCTATACTTCCATAATAATAGGCAGAATCATAGGGTTTCTTTTTGTTTTTTCAAAAATATAATCTCTTAAAGTATCTTTTACATTTGATTTAATGGTTGCCCAATCTCTAATATGATTACTTTCACATTTTCTAACTTCTTCACGAATAACCTTTTTTACATCATCCATCAAATTTTCAGACTCACGTACATATACAAAGCCTCTTGAAACTACATCTGGGCCTGAAACAATTTCTCCAGTAGAGGTATCCATTGTCATAACAATTACAATTAAACCATCTTGAGATAAATGCTGTCTATCACGAAGGACAATATTTCCAACATCTCCTACTCCTAGACCATCTACTAAAACTTTTCCATTAGGAACAGTAGTAGTAATTTTAGCCTCATTTTCATTTAGTTCTAAAGTTTTGCCATTAGACATAATGAAAATATTTTTAGCTTCGATTCCCATTTTTTTAGCAGTTTCGCTATGAGCTAGCAATTGTCTATATTCTCCATGTACTGGCATAAAATATTTTGGTTTTGCTAAAGTAAAAATTAGTTTTTGTTCTTCTTGACAAGCATGACCAGATACATGAATATCTGCTAAAGAACTGTAAATAACTTCAGCGCCAATTTTCATAAGCTCATCAATTACCCTAGAAACTAACTTTTCGTTTCCTGGAATTGGAGTAGCAGAAATAATAACCATATCATTGGAAGTGATAGTTACTTTTTTATGGTCACCATTTGCCATTCTAGTTAAAGCAGACATTGCCTCACCTTGGCTACCAGTAGTGATAATGACAAGTTGGTCGTCACGATAATTTTTAATATTATCAATATCAATAAATACATTGTCTGGTACTTCCATGTAGCCTAAATCTCTTGCTGCTTCAATTGTATTTATCATGCTTCTACCACATACTGCAATTTTTCTTCCATATTTTACAGAAGAATTAACAATTTGTTGAATACGATGGACATTAGAGGCAAAAGTAGCTACTACAATTCTTTTAGAATTATTTAAGAAAAATCTGTCAAAAACTTTTCCAACAGTACTCTCAGACATAGTAAAACCAGCTCTTTCGCTATTGGTACTATCAGAAAGTAAAGCTAAAATACCTTTATTTCCAAGCTCTGCAATTCTACCTAAATCAACCACCTTATCATCAATTGGAGTATAGTCAATTTTAAAATCACCTGTATGAAGTACAGTTCCAACAGGGGTATGAATAGCAAGCATAACAGAATCTGGTATACTGTGATTACTTCTGATAAATTCTACCTTCATATTACCAAAATTAACAGTATGACCTTGTTCTATTACATGTATTTTAGTACTTCTTAATAAATGATGTTCCTCTAATTTATTTTTAATTAGAGCAGTGGTAAGTCTTGTAGCATAAATAGGCATATTAATTTGTTTTAATACATAAGCAATAGCACCAATATGGTCTTCGTGCCCATGGGTAATTACTAAACCTTTTATTTTTTCTTTATTTCTTTCCAAATAAGTAATATCAGGGATGACTAAGTCAACTCCAAGCATATCATCTTCTGGAAACTCTAAGCCACAGTCAACTAATATAATTTCATTGCCATATTCAAAAACGGTTATGTTTTTTCCAATTTCATCTAAACCACCAAGAGGAATAATTTTTAAATTTTCCTTTTTAAATTCGAATTTTAACTTATCATCTGATTTATGATAAGGTGACATTCTATTAGTTCTAGTATTTCTAGCATTTCTAGTGTTTCTTGTATTTTTAGTATCATCAGATACTTCCAAAGGACTTGTCCTTTTTGGGGAATTAGTATTTCTAGTAGTTCTTGTACCTCTTGTAGAATTAGTAGTCCTTGTAGTGCTAGAAGTTCTAGTAGTTCTCCTTTCTTTATAATCTGCTTTTTTTCTTAGCGCAGAAGATATTTCGATACCTTCTTGCTCATTTAGTCTTTTTTCGTTTGTCATTATTTAAATTCTCTCCTTTTTTAATTAATTTGTATTCATATTTTTGGCATTAAAAAGAAAACATAAAATCGTAAATCATAAAATATGATTTACTTTATTTTCATTTTTATTTATATTATTTCCGTTCACTTTTTAAAATTATTAATATTTATTTTGCAACTTAAACAAATATATATCAATCTCTTCTTTACCAAAAATGGTAATAACTAGTATCTATTATATCTTTTTTTAATTAATTTGTCAAATGGTTGTAAAATAATGCAAGTTTTGCTATAATACTAACAAATAACAAAACAGGGGGTTACAAATTAAATGAATTATAAAGAATTAGCAGACTTAATATTTCCAAATGCAAAGGATATTTCCTATTATGAAGAAAAATACCCACAAAGAAATTTAAAACAAGGAGCTATTGTTACAAGGTTTGCACCAAGTCCTACAGGTTTTGTACATGTAGGAGGTTTAATGCAATGTGTAATTAATAGAAGATTGACAGAGCAAACAGGAGGTGTATTTTTACTTAGAATAGAAGATACAGACCAAAAACGTGAAATAGAAAATGGGGTAGCACAAATTGTAAATGCAGTTAAAGACTTTGATATTGAATTTGATGAGGGCATGATAAATGAAACACAAGAAAAAGGAAACTATGGACCTTATAAACAAAGCAAAAGAGCAGACATTTATCAAGCCTATGCCAAATATTTATTAGAACAAGGAAAAGCTTATCCATGTTTTGCAACAGCACAAGACTTAGAAGAAATGAGAAAAAAACAAGAAGCTGCTAAAATAAGAACAGGTTATTATGGGGTTTGGGCAACTTATCGTAACTTATCAGTAGAAGAAGCAGCAGCTAAAATAAAAGAAGGTGTACCATATATTATTCGTTTTAAATCTATGGGAAATGAAGAAAAGAAAATAAGACATCATGATGTTATAAAAGGCAATATTGACTTCCCAGAAAATGACCAAGACATTGTCATTATAAAAGCAGATGGACTACCTACTTATCATTTTGCTCATGCAGTAGATGACCACCTAATGAGGGTAACACATGTTATTCGTTCTGACGAATGGGTATCTTCTATTCCTTTACACTTAGAATTATTTAAAGCTTTAGGATTTCAAACACCAAAATATTGCCACTATGCACCAATTTTAAAAGAAGAAGATGGCAAAAAAAGAAAGATTAGTAAAAGGAAAGACCCAGAAGCTGCAGTTAGCTATTATCATGAAGAAGGTATACCAGCAAAGGCAGTTTGCGAATATTTAATGAATATTGGTAATTCAAACTTTGAAAGTTGGAGAAGAGCAAACCCAGATGCACCAATGTCAGACTTTCAATTTGAAATTAGCAAAATGAGTGTTAGTGGAGCTATATTTGATTTGGTAAAACTACTAGATGTTTCTAAAAATGTTATTTCAAAGTATAGCAAAGAAGCAATATATGAAGAGGTATTAGATTGGGCTAATCGATATGATGAAGAACTTAAAAAATTACTACAAAACAAAGAATATTCCCTTGCAATTTTTGGTATTGAAAGAGGAAATACCAAACCAAGAAAAGATATAGCTAAATGGTCAGATGTAAAAAATGCTATTTCTTATATGTATGATGAAGAATTTTTTAAAGAATCATTGGATTTTGAATATGCTAAAATAAATGACCATCAAGAAATTAAAACAATTTTATCTTTATACTTTGAAAAATACTTTGATATATCAGATGACAAACAAACTTGGTTTGATAAAATGAAAGACTTAAGTGAAGAGTTAGGCTATGCAAGAGAAGTAAAAGAGTATAAACAAAACCCAGAAAATTATAAAGGACATGTTGGAGATATTAGTACTGTACTTAGAGTAAGCTTAACTGGTAGACAAAATACACCGGATTTATATGAAATTATGCAAGTATTAGGAAAACAAAGCATTGAAAAAAGATTACAGGCAATAATAGAAAAAGACTAAAATAAGGTAAAAAGGAGGGTTCTTATGGAATATCATGTAGGCGATATTGTAAAAACAAAAAAACAACATCCATGCCGGAAGTAAACTATGGGAACTAGTACGTGTAGGGGTTGATTTTAAGCTAAAATGTTTAGGATGTGGACATATTGTTACTTTACAAAGACCAAAAGCACTAAAGGCAATTACCAAAAAAGTAGAACCAGAAACATAAAATAAGAAAAGGGCTAGCTTTAGAAAAGCTAGCCCCTAATTTTGGCAAAAAAGCTCAGCCGGGAATGGCTCCGATGCAATCGAGAAGGAAAGCTTCCACCAGCTTGCGAGGAGCGGTGGTGCTGTCGGCCTGGAAATGCACGGCGGTCTCAGTCGCCTTGCTTAAGTCTTCTCTGCAGGGAATCTGGCAAGGAAAGTTCTGGCGGGCAAGCCGCAGAGCGGCCTTGGCGGACTCAGCATCACAGAAGTTAACAACAATGAACTTTTTTGTTTTAGGATACATGTGGTATTCCTCCAAAATATAAATTTGCTCTCTAATGAGTAGCTCTTATTATTATACTACAATTCACATAAAAAGTCAAATGGTTAAAAAATAATGAACAATAAC
>CANSJB010000083.1 GCA_947647115.1 uncultured Clostridium sp.
TGCTTCTCTTGTCTATTTTTTATTTTATTTTTTCCCACATATTATTTATGCTAATGTTGTTTTTTATCTACTTACTTTTTCTATTGTGCCACAATATTGGTTAAGCCTGTTTGCTCATTTTCGGGTAAAATCATAATATTTCCCTTTTCCTTTTTTATTTCTTCTATTTTTTGGAAATGGTAAACCATACAGCTTGCTAATATAGCTATAAATACTACAACGATTGCAATGATTGTAATAATAAATGTTTTTTTCTGAACCATTTATATTTCCTCCTTTTTTATATTTTTTCCATCTTTATTCTGCCATTTCAAGTAGTTTTGCATTTTGCTCTCCTACTAAATCTTGAAATTCCTTTAAAATTTCTGGTGTCATATAAATGCCACCTTTTACAGCATCTTGTTTATCTCCATTTTTTATTTGCATTGGCATATTATTTCTATCTCCTGTAAAAAAGCGTATGGCACCTTTTAACTGGTTACGAGTAAGTTCATCTAAATTAGTAATTTCTACTTCGAAAATCTTTCTTTTTGCTTGCGTTTGGCTAAATTCTTTAATGGTTTTTGCTACAATTTTAGGTTCATCATCTTCTCTAATGCTTAGTCTTCCTTCTACTAAAACAATACTATCCATCATTAAAATATTAGAGCAATTTTGATAACAGCTATCAAATACAATAATTTCAGTAGGTCCATATAAATCTTCTACTGTTACAAAAGCCATAATGGTATTGTTTTTCGTGTATTTCTTTTTAACAGAAGAAATAATACCTGCATAAGTAACTGCTTTTCCATCTTGTAAATTTGATGTTTGTATTAGGGTTTCTTCTTCTAGTTCTTCTCCTTGGCTAAAGTTTCTTAATTGTTGGGTATTAATATTGGTTTTTGCTTGTATTTGTGTTCTAATATTATCTAATGGGTGACCAGATATATAAATACCTAGCATTTCTTTTTCCATAAATAGTAGTTCTTTTTGACTATATTCTTCTAAAACAGTATAAGTATATTTCATTTGCTTTAATTCTTCTTTTTGTTCATTTTGCGCCATATCAAACATACTTACTTGCCCTTCCATACTTTTTTTGTTACTGTCTGAAATAGAGTCTATAATTCTTTCAAATGATGCCATCAAGGTTTTCCTTGTTTGACCTAATGTATCAAAGGCTCCTACTTTGATTAGACTTTCTATACATTTTTTATTTACTTGTGAATTTTGTATTCTTTCACAAAAATCGCTAAAGTCTTTATATGGTCCCTTTTGGTTTCTTTCTTTTACAATTTCGTCTACTGCTGATGTACCAACGTTTTTAATACTTCCCATTCCAAAACGAATTTGTTTATTATCTACTGTAAATTTTGTAGCACTTTTATTAATATCTGGCTTTAGTATTTTTATGCCAAGTCGTTTGCATTCATCTATATAGCCTGGCACTTTATCTAAATTGCCTAAAAAGCTATTTAGCATAGCCGCCATAAATTCTGTTGGATAATAGGCTTTTAAGTATGCTGTTCTATAAGATACGACAGCATAGGCTGCTGCATGTGATTTATTAAAGGCATATTTTGCAAATTCTGCCATTTCATCAAATATTTTATTGGCTGATTCTTCTTCTATACCATTTCTAACACATCCTGGTACTAAGATATTTCCTTGGTCGTCTACTTGCCCATGAATAAAGATTTCCCTTTCTTTTGCCATAACATCTAGCTTTTTCTTCCCCATGGCTCTTCTTACTAAATCCGCTCTACCTAATGAATAACCTGCCAAATCCCTTACAATTTGCATAACTTGCTCTTGGTACACCATACAGCCATAAGTAACTTCTAATATTGGTTTTAAACTTTCATGGGTATATACCGCATGGGCAGTGTCTTTTTTATTGGCAATATATCTTGGTATTTGATCCATTGGCCCAGGCCTATAAAGTGAAACTCCAGCTATAATATCTTCTAGGCAGTCTGGCTTTAGTTCTTTCATAAAGTTAGTCATACCTTGACTTTCAAACTGGAATATTCCAACAGATTCTCCATTTTGCCATAATTTATATACTTTTGGGTCATTCATTTTTTCATCAAATTCTACTTCTATCCCTTGATTTTGTTTTACAAGCTCAACAGTATCTTGTATAACAGTTAAAGTCCTCAAACCCAAAAAGTCCATTTTCAAAAGTCCTAGTTCTTCTAGTGTGGTCATAATATATTGGGTAGAAATATTATTATCTCTTACATATAATGGTACATAATTAACAACTGGCTCTTTGGTAATAACAATACCACAAGCATGGGTAGATGCCTGTCTTGGCATACCTTCTAATGCCATAGCAATTTGCAATAATTTTTGCATTTCTTGGTTTGTTTCATAAAGTTCTTTTAGTTCTCTATTTTGTTCGATTGCCTTTTTAATGGTAATATGTAATTCATTTGGCACCATTTTAGCAAGCTTGTCGGCCTCTGCATAAGGCACATCTAATACTCTTGCCACATCACGAATAACCATTCTAGCAGACATTGTACCAAAAGTGATAATTTGGGAAACATGGTCTTTACCATATTTATCTTCTACATAAGTAATTACTTGATCTCTTTTTTCATAACAAAATTCCACATCAAAGTCGGGCATACTAATTCTTTCAGGGTTTAAAAAACGTTCAAAAATCAAGCCATATCCGATAGGGTCAATATCTGTAATACCAATGGCATAGGCTACAATCGAACCGAGCACCAGAGCCACGTCCTGGTCCTACTGGGATATGATGTGTTTTGGCATAATAAATATAGTCCCATACAATTAAAAAGTAATCTACATACCCCATTTTATGAATAACACTAAGCTCATAATTAGCTCTTTCTAAAATGTCTTTTGGTAATTCTTCTTTTCCTTTTGCATAACGCTCTTTTAGTCCATCTAAAGTAAGCTTTTCTAAATAATCATAATGTGTTTTAAATTCTTGTGGTACATCATAATTTGGCAAAATTGTGTGTCCAAATTCAAATTCTACATTGCATTTATCGGCAATCTTTACTGTATTTTCTATGGCATCTGGTACATTGCTAAAATAACTTATCATTTCTTCAGGAGATTTTACATATAGCTCATCTGTTTCAAAACGCATTCTATCTTCGTCTGACATTCGTTTTCCTGTTTGAATACATAATAGTACCTCATGATTATAGGCATCTTCTTTTTTTAAATAATGAGCATCATTGGTTGCAACTAGTGGGATATCCAGCTGTCTTGATAATTCTATTAACTTTTGGTTTGCTAACACTTGCTGTTTGATTCCATTATTTTGAATTTCTAAATAATAATCTTCTCCAAAAAGATTTTTAAACCATAGAGCTACTTGTTTTGCTTTTTCCATATCATTATTTAAAATAGCTTGATTTACTTCACCTGCTAAACAGGCACTACAACATATTAAACCTTCATGATATAATTCTAACACTTCATGGTCTATACGTGGTTTATAATAAAAACCTTCTGTATAACCAATAGAAACCAGCTTAGCTAAATTTTTATAGCCTTCATTATTTTTAGCAAGCAAAATGAGATGGCTATATTTTCCATCTATATTAGGGTCTTTATCCTGCCTTGCACGTGGTGCTACATATACTTCACACCCAATAATTGGCTTAATATCATTTGCTTTGCAAGCTTTATAAAAATCTATGGCTCCAAACATGGCTCCATGGTCTGTAATTGCCATTGCTTTCATTCCCAGCTCTTTTGCTCGTACTGGCAGGTCTTTAATTCTATTAGCTCCATCTAGTAAACTAAATTCACTATGGATATGTAAATGTACAAAATTTGACAATTTGATTTTCTCCCTTATTTGTTTTTGTATATGAATCATTTTCATAATCGAACTCTAAATTTTAGATTATTATAGCATTCCAATAATAATTATTCAAGACTTACACTATTAATAAATTCCATTCTTTCATTAACATTACCTTAATCTATAGCATTTTTACTTATACATTATTATTAAATCAAATTTCATTTTCTATTTTACATAAACTTGCATTTTATGTAAAATTGTGATATAATAAAGATTACAAAAGTGCTAAAAAAGCACATATAAAAATTAAAAGCTAGGAGATAAACATCATGTCTATGTCTAAACTTATTGAAGCAAAAGTCGTCTCTATTGATGATGATCTTTCTGCTCCGCAGGCACTCTACGTCGGCTTCAGCGACGGCTCTTACACACGCGGCGGTGTTTCGTTTTGTTACACCTCCCACACGGACATGCAGGAGCTCGATATGCTGCTTACCATCTTAAACATCACTGGCGACAAGAGATGGGGTAAAAAGCTCCTCGGCAAAAAGGTCCGTCTGCTGGTAGATTACCAGCAGCTCTCCCGCACCGAAACCAAAATTGATATTAGGGCAATCGGGAGCTACTCTGATGATGAGATGTTCCTTGTCCTAAACAGCGGAGAGCCGCTGTGTTCTCTGGAAAAGGCGGAAAAACTGGTTAAAAAAATGCCGAAGAAGAATCGCGCCTGCTGACTCTTGGCAAACGGAGGCAATCAATGATTGCCTCTGTTTTTTTGATTTTAAAGTAATTTTCGTTTCTCCCATCCTAGGCTATTGGGATATTCTAATTTTAAGTTCTTCTATTTTTCTTGTTTATTTATATTTCTATTAGTTCCCAATTATTATTGGCTAAACATAAACTGGCTTTTGTTACTTTTCTTCCTAATGCTTGTTCTAATGCTTGTTTATAGGTCTGTAATTGTTCTTTATACTTTTCTAATATCGCTTGTTTAGCATTAGGAGCATTTTTTATATAGTCTGTTTTAAAGTCTACTAGTAAGATTTCATCTTTTTCATTTATATAGTATAAGTCTATCATACCTTGTACTAAAATATGTTTTTGTGAATTTTGTTCTTTTGCCTCTTGAATTATTTGGCTAGCTGGCATACTAATGTAAAATGGTTGTTCTTTGTGAATTTCTTTGGCCTGTCTTAACTGCTTAAATAATAGTGATTGTGTATAACTATATACCAAATTTATGTCAATTGCTTCTTGTTCTTTAGTTGTGAAGATTTCTCGTTCTACTAAATCTTGCAGAATTTGTTTTATATCTACTTTGATATAATATTGTTTTT
>CANSJB010000084.1 GCA_947647115.1 uncultured Clostridium sp.
TCGTATTGGTATATCTATTCCAATTTCTATTATTCAAATATCTATCAAAATAGTCGTCATCATCATAATAGTAATCATCATATCGATAGGAATCCACATCATCTTCTATCACTGCTGCAAAAATGCCTAATGAAATAAAAGTAGAAAAGATAATAATTGGAATGGCCACTGCACTTACAATTAAGCCTGCAATACTAATTGCCTTTTTGTTATCTCCTATCTTACTTTTATGGATGGTATCTACAATACCTAGAATTAAGCCTATTATTGCAAACATGAAGGCAATAAAACATACAAAAGGTATCCAACCAATTACAATTGCTATAATTCCTAATATTAACGCTGCTATTCCCATTTTCATTCCCCCTTAAATTACTACTATTATACAGCTTTCTTATCTGTTTTGTCAATTACCTGCAAATTTTTCATGTTTTTGTCTTTACAAATAATACATATTAATATAAAATATGCTTATCATATTTCAATTTGAAGGGAAAATTATGTATACATTTATTTCAAAATGTGAACAAGATACCATTGAGTTCGCCGCCAAAATTTCTTCTCAGTTAAAACCTCAAGATATTGTTATATTATCAGGTGAACTTCGGTAGTGGCAAAACAAAATTTGTACAAGGTGTTTTAAAATATTTTGGCATAGAAAATGAAATTTCTAGCCCTACTTTTACTATTATAAACGAATATCACTCATCTTCTGTTCCTATTTATCACTTCGATGTTTATCGCTTGGCAGATGTAGATGAGTTTTATGCTATGGGCGGAGAAGAATATTTTGCAAATGGTATTTGCTTTATAGAATGGGGCGAACTAATCGAGGCCATCTTGCCTCCTAACTATATAAAAATTACCTTTCAAAAAAAGACTGATAATGAAGAATATCGTACACTTCAAATCGAAACTTTTGGAAATACTTATTTAAAAGGACTTTAATCATGAAAATTTTAGCATTAGATACCTCTTCTAAAAATGCTAGTGTTTGCATTTTAGAAGATGAAACTATTTTAATTGAATTAAATAATGAAGATGAAAAAACGCACTCTCAAAAACTAATGCCTATGATAGATACTGCATTTCAAAAGACAGGTCTTTGTTTAAGTGACATTGATTTATTAGCTTGCGGCGTAGGTCCTGGCTCTTTTACAGGTACCAGAATTGCTATTGCAACTGCAAAGGCTTTTGTAGATAGTATGCATTTACCTGCTGTACGGAGTTTGCTCTTTAGAAGCTCTGGCCTATAACTTAAATACTGATGGCTATATCTGTTCTTTACTAAATGCAAATCATGGAAATGTATATGCAGGTTTTTTTCATGTTAGTATGCAAGAAGGAAGGCTACAAACTTTAAAAAGTGATTTCGGATTTTTAACTTTAATAAATAATAACCAGTTTGATAGTACCCCTCTTATTAATTTTATAGAACATCATGCATCTACTAATTTTTCTACTGATGTTTCTCCTATCTATTTTGTAGGTGATGGTGCTACCCTTTATCAAAATTTTTTAGAAAATTTGAAATTTGCATCTAACAAAAAGGTACTAATTGCAAAAGAAAATCAATGTAATTTATCTAGTATATCTATTGCAAAAGTTGGTTATACTAATTTTAAAAATGGAAATTATGGCAATTCAAATATTTTGCAACCTATTTATTTAAGAAAATCACAAGCAGAACTTGCACTAGAAGAAAAGAAAAATATATAAAAGGAATTTAGTAGAAAATATGGATATCGTAATTACTAAAATGCAACTTTGTGATTTAGAAAAACTAAAAGAAAATCTCACTACTGATTTTGATAACTTTTGGACTTTTTCTATGTTAAAACAAGAACTGGAAAATAAGCAAAACTTAAATTCCCATTATTTTGTTGCCAAGTCCAATTATGAAATTGTTGGTTTTGCAGGTATTTTAACTATTATAGATGAGATAAATATTATGAACATTGTTGTAAAAAAAAGTATGAGGCACCTAGGCATTGGCTCTTCTTTATTAAAACATATTATATCTTATGCCAAACAAACTCCATCGATTACTTCGATTACTTTAGAGGTAAATCAAACCAATACACCTGCAATTAGTTTATATCAAAAGTATGGTTTTAAACAAGTGGGTCTTCGTCCCCAATATTATCATAATACCTATAATGCACTTTTAATGACTTTATATTTTTAATATGGCAAGTTATGATCTACCACATGCGCCATAGGACATGTAACATACTTTATATCTTTTAAGTGTGTCCCCCAAGTGACAAAAGTGTCACTAGAAAGAACGTCCCTAAAATGACAAAGGAGGAAATCAAAATGAAAAAAACAAATGAACTTAGTTATAAAAATTTAAAAATGATATGTAACCCAGACCAATTCGAATTTGAATCTACTACAGACCTAGATCCTATTGATACTGGTATTGGTCAAGATAGAGGTATTAAAGCTTTAGAATTTGGTTTAAATGTAGATGTTAGGGGTTATAACTTATACATAGAAGGTCCTAGCCGGAGTTGGCAAAACTATGTATACTAAAAATTATCTAAATACGATTTCAAAAAAGAAAAAGGTTCCTCAAGATTGGTGTTATATATATAATTTCGAAAATCCAAATGAACCAATTGCAGTTTCTCTTCCTAGTGGCGGTGGTAAAGAATTTCAAGATTTGATGAACCGCTTTATTAATGATGTTAAAATAGATATTAAATCTACTTTTAATAATGAAGAGTTTGAAAAGGAACGTGCTTTAATTAAACAAGAGTATGAAGAAAAACGTAGTAGTTTGATGGAAAAGTTAAATCAGAAGTCTTCTAATTACGGTTTCCAAGTAAAGGCTTCTCAAACTGGTATTTATATGATGCCAGTTATGAATGGTAAGGCACTTCCAGAAGAAGAGTTTAATAAATTAGATGAAGCAACAAGAAAAGAATATGAAGATAAATCTACTATTGTACAACAACATATTATGGAGGCTATTGGTGAAATTAAAGTTTTAGAGCGTGAATCTTCTAAGAAGGTAGAAGAGTGGCAATCTAATGTTGCTCTTTTAACTGTAAATACACATATTAATTATATTAAGTCTAAATATAAAAGAAATAAGAAAATTAATCGTTTTTTAGACAATATTAAAAAGGATATTTTAAAAAATATTTCTCATTTTATTAGTGAAGATAAAAATGATGCTCAGCCGCAATCTACTCCTCAAGCTGCTAAACCAGAATTAATGAAACCTTGGCTTAATTATCGTGTTAATTTGTTTATTGATAATAGTACTTTAGAGGGTGCTCCTGTTATTATGGACTCTAATTATTCTTATCATAATCTTTTTGGAAAATTAGAGTATGAAAATTATTATGGTGCTTTAAAAACTGATTTTACCATGTTAAAACCAGGTCTTCTTCATAAGGCTAATGGTGGTTATATTATTTTTCAGGCAAATGACTTATTAAACAATGGTTTATGTTATGATGCTTTAAAAAAGGCTTTAAGGACAAAAGAGCTTGGTATTGAAAATGCTGCTGACCCTCGTTCTTCTATGGTTATGATTTCTTTAAAACCAGAGCCTATTCCTCTTGATTTAAAGGTAATTATTATTGGTAATGAAAATATTTATCAAACTTTACTTGCCATGGATAGTGACTTTAGAAAGTTATTTAAAATAAAGGTGGAATTTGAGGATGATGCGCCTTTAACGATGGAAAATATGAATAAACTAGCTAGATTTATTTCTGGTTATTGTACGCAAGAGCAACTGCCTCCTCTTACCAAAGAGGCCGTTTCTAAAGTAATTGAATATGCCTCTAAAATTGCCAGTCATCAAAAAAAGCTTTCTACTCGTTTTAATGATTTAGCTCAAGTAATTGGAGAAGCTGCTACTTGGGCCAGAATGGACCGTGCCAAAATAGTGAGTGCCGAATATGTGGAAAAAGCTTTAAAAGAACGTATAGAAAGAATTAAAAAATATGATAGTCGTTATATGGAAATGATTAAAGAAAATACATTATTAATTGATACTTCTGGTTTTGTAACTGGTCAGATTAATGGTTTAACTGTTATGAGTATTGGAGATTACAGTTTTGGAAAACCAGTTAAAATTACGGCTAATACTTATGCTGGCAAAAGTGGTATTATTAATATTGAACGTGAGGTTGAACTTTCTGGTTCTTCTCATTCTAAAGGTGTATTGATTTTTAGCGGTTATTTGGGTGAAATGTTTGCACAAGATATTCCACTTTCTCTTACCGCTAGTGTTTGTTTTGAGCAGTTATATAATGGGGTAGATGGTGATAGTGCTTCTAGTACAGAGCTTTATGCTATTTTATCTAGTTTAGCTAATATTCCAATCAATCAATCTTTATCTGTCACTGGTTCTGTTAATCAAAAAGGCGAAATTCAACCAATTGGCGGTGTAAATGATAAAATAGAAGGCTTTTTCCAAATTTGTAAAATGCGTGGTTTAAATGGTAATCATGGTGTTATTATTCCAAAACAAAATGTAAATAATTTAAATCTTTCTGATGAAATTGTAGCAGCAGTAAAAAAAGGTGATTTTCATGTTTATGCTATTTCTACAATTGAAGAAGGAATTGAACTTTTAACAGGTGTTCCTGCTGGTAGAAAAGATGCTAATGGTAATTTTCCTGCTGGTTCTATTAATTATTTAGTTTATGAAAAATTAAAAAAATATGCTGAGATTAGTAGAAAATTAGAACATTAAATTTTTGAAGTAGTTTTTTTAGAAAATTCATTTTATATTTACATTAAAAAACCCCAGAAAAATTCTGGGGTTTTTTAATATTCATCTACACTTATCCATTCTCATTCATTTTATCCCTATATTGCCAAAGGCATATTACAATTGGCAAA
>CANSJB010000085.1 GCA_947647115.1 uncultured Clostridium sp.
GAGTTTACTAACTATTTCTAAGTTAGTTGGAACAAGTGTAAGAGAACTTGAAAAA
Organism: uncultured Clostridium sp.; assembly: GCA_947647115.1. GTDB lineage: Bacteria > Bacillota > Clostridia > TANB77 > CAG-508 > CAG-273. The sequence goes on from CANSJB010000085.1 coordinate 56, forward strand.
CGTATGCCCATGTATTAGATAAGTTTATGGAGGTAGAACTTAAAGGACTTAGAAAACATTTAAAGAATAGTAAAATAATTGCTTTTCCTAAGGTAAAACGTGAGGCAAAATCTATATCATAATTGAAAATCGCTCAAATTTGCAATTTTATGTAAAATATGGTATAATGTCTTTGTAGGAGATGATTTTATGGGTTTTTTTGATATATTTAAAAAGAATGATAAACAAAATATAGGAAATGTAGTTAATAATAGACAACCAATAGAACAATTACCATTTGACATTGAATATAGTACAACTTCTAACGGAAATTTGGAAGTAGAATTTTATGATAAAGATTCAGATTTTAGGAAATTCTATGATACTACAAGATTAATAGTGGGTAGACAACCTTTAAATATTGAAGGTCATCAAGTTTATAATTGTGCTGTTTCTTGGTATGGACATAGTGATTGTCAAATGTTTGATGAAAAAACGGGACAATTTGATAGTTTAAGAGCACAAGAATATAGAGGTGTTTTAGCAGAAATAGTTTTAGAACTATTACAAAATGACCCAAATTATTGTAATATGGTAATGAAGTAACTGCTAGATAAGCAAAGAGTTGAAAGATATCTTGAAAGTGGATTGCAAGAAACACCAGAACATCCTTGTGGCAAATACATAGGAGGAATTAGACAAACAGAAAAAGGATATGGTAAATTCTTTTCTACAATAGTAGGTAAAGCATCTCATAATTCTGAATTAATGGTAAATAGAAGACAAGAACATAGAGAAATGATTGAAAAACAAAGACAAAAAGCAATTGCAGATAAAAAAGCTCAAATTGAAAAATTACAAAGTGAATTAGATAGTATGGAAAAATAATATATAAAAAATTAAAAGAACATGTGTGTAAAATCATATGTTTTTTTGCTTATTTATATTAATTCCATTAAAAAATATAGATAATAGCTTAAACACTTACAGCACAAACAATTACGAAACAACCAATTTGCTCATCTGCACTAACGACATATCTAATCGAACTAATAGAACAGATAGATATAAAACACAGTTAAACTATTGAAAAATACAAATTTTTATAGTATACTAATTATGATTTAGCAAATAAGCTAATTAATTTTTATAATCTCCTTTAGGAGTTAAGCATAAATAAACAATAAGTATTGAAGGAGAATTAAAAGTGTCTAAACCACTATGTACAAAAAAGATTCAAGGGTAAAGAATTTAAGCATAGTTCTTTTTTTAATTCAGGTGTTGTATTAAATGACTTAAATAAAAAGCTTAGGAAAATTTCGGAGTAAAAACAGAGCCAGAAGAAAGAAAGTTCAAAAGAGGTATTAACAAAAACTAATAGGAGGACAAAAAGTATGCTTATATTTTTGATGTTTGTAGGAATTATCACCCTATCTGTTCTTATAGGTTGTTTAATAAGCGCAAAAGAAAATAACAAAGAGACAACAGAAATTAAATATTATTTCAGTCAAGAATTGATAGATGCTGATATTCCTTATAATGGACCAGACTTTATTAATCGATTTGAAACAGATGCATGGGATTTAAGATACTAAAATAAGAGTAGTTATTTTAATAACTGCTCAGACTGTTGACAAAGTAAAATTTGTTGACAGTCTTTTCTTTTACAATTTGGTAAAAGAGGAAACTTTCTTTACAAAATCTACTTAATAACAAAAGTTACCTTAGAATAGTGGCACACGTATCTACTGCAATGTTCATTTTCTATGCTTGACAGTATAGTATAGATGAGGTTATTAGTTCACATCTGCCCTTTTTTATAAATATTATAGTAAAAAAATAAATTCTAGTTGCAAAATTATTTATGAAGTGCTATAATAAGAAACTAGCATAAGTAATAGCTTATATACAAGGCACAGTACAAATTACATCTAGGGGAGGACAAAAATGGAAAAAATAGAGACAAAAGTGCCAACGGGTGGTTTTTCAATGGACTCTTTGGAAGCAATGGGAAGGTCGTTTCCATGGGCATGGACATTCATTCACAGAAGCGTTTATGAAGACTTGCTTGCAACCAGAGGAGCTACCAAGTCTATTGTAAGCATCATCAATCGCCCCCAAGAAGCTGTCATTGAGTGGAGGAGAGGAAGAAATATCAAAGTAACCTTTAAGTGTGAAGTGCCACCTGCTAATGGTTGGGGCAAGGTTACTGGTATTTTGATTGGTGATAAGGACTTTGGTATTCCTGCAACAGATCCAGAGAAGATTTTCTTCCTAAAAAATTGAAAAAATAATTTGAGCCCTAAATTAAGGAAAATCTTGTTTTTACAATAAAATAAGGTTTTTCTTTTTGTTTAAATTCATTGACTTGTAGCTACTATCGTGTTAGAATAATGTAAAATAAAAAAATATGAGGTCAAAATATGGCAGATTATGAAAAATATTATGAAGAAAGTATGGAGGCTCTAACCCAATATATACAAGAACACAAAGCGATGCCAACAGAAAAAATATGGAATAAACTAGCCGTTGAAAAAGGTTATTTAACAAGCCAATCCGTAGGCTACTTATCTGGAGTAAAATTTCCAGAGTTATGTAAAAAAATATATAAACAGGTACAAAGAAAGGAAAAATAAAAATGAATATATGGCACGATATACCAAAAGAAAGAATTAAAAAAGATGATTTTGTTTCTGTAATTGAAATTAGCAAAAATGGTAGAAATAAATATGAATTAGATAAGCAAACAGGTATGCTAAAATTAGATAGAGTACTTTACACCTCTACACATTATCCTGCTAACTATGGCTTTATACCAAAAACTTATGCAGAAGATAATGACCCACTAGATGTACTAGTATTATGTCATGAGGAAATTGTACCCTTAACATTAGTAGAATGTTATCCAATTGGTGTTTTGATTATGACAGATGAGCACCAACAAGACGAAAAAATAATTGCAATTTGCAAAAAAGACCCATTTTTAAATGAATATCAAGATATTACGCAAGTACCATCTCAAATATCTCATGAAATTATGCACTTTTTTGAAGTATATAAACAACTAGAAAATAAAGTAACAACTGTAGATAAAATACTAGGAAGAAAAGAAGCAGAAGAAATTATAGAAAAGTGCTTAAAACTATATGAAGATAAATTTGAACAAACAAAAGAAGGTTAAAAATGATAGAAAAATTGATGTTTAATATAATAGCAATTGCCTTATTTACCATTACTTTTTTTAAATTAGTAAAAAAAAATGATGTAAGTTATATTTACTTACTAGTGGTACAATTTATAGGCATTGCTATCAATTTCATAGAGTTATTTCTTACTTTCCCATTTCATTGGTCTATTAGAACCATCATGTACTTACTAGCAATTCTATTACCAAGTTTTTTATATATCATAGCCAAAATACAAAAAGCAGACTTAGCAGAATTATTAAAAGTAATGGCTGCTCATATTTATCAAAAAAAGGGAAATACTAATAAAGCCAAACAAATTTTAAATGATTTTTTAGCAAAAAATAAAAACAGTTACAAAGCACACAAATTACTAGCAGAAATTTACGAAAAAGAAGAAAATTATGAAGCAGCTATTAGTGAATATATGTTGGTAACTACTATAAACTCAAAGGACTATGTATCCAATTGCAAGTTAGCATTACTATTTAACAAAAATAAACAACCGAATCAAGCCATTAGCATTTTACAAGAAATGTTAAAACAAAAACCAGAATATGAAAAGGCCAGCAATTTGTTGGGAGATATCTTTTTTGAACAAGAAAGATATAAAGATGCTATTTTAGTGTATCATACATCACTTAGATATCATCCAGGAAGTTACGAGTTATATTATAGCTTGGCAATGGCATATACTATGGTAAATGACTTTCAAATGGCAAAAGAATTTTATCAAAAAGCAGCACAAATTAATACGATGATATATAATGCAAAATTAAACTTGGGGCAAATCGCATTTATGAGTGGTGATTTAGAAGAAGCAGAGAGATATTTTTTAGAAGCATGTAAACAAGAAGATTTAGAAGCAGGTTCTTACTATTATCTTTCTAAAATTGCTTTATTAAAAGGAGAAGAAGATAAAGCAATTAATTACATGAATGTAGCAGTACAAATAGATATTGGAGCTTATAAACAAATACAAATAGACCCTGTTTTTATTCCTATTAGAAATAAAATTACTTTGCCAAAAGAAGAAATAGTACAAAATAAGAAAAAACAATTAACCAAAAAGGAAAAAATAGTAAATAAACATTTAGTAAAAACAAGTATATTGGCAGAGGGCTTAAATAGAGGCGGTCAAAATACAAAAAACAAATCAAAAATAAATCAAAAAGAAACACAAGAAAGACAAAAAGAATAAAAGAAAGAAGGAAGACAAATGGAAATTTATCAGGCTTTAATTTTAGGAGTAGTGCAAGGTTTAACAGAACTGCTACCAATTTCAAGTTCTGCCCATTTAAGTATCATACCATGGATGCTTGGATGAACTAATAATGCAGGTTTTAATGCAGCATTTGAAGGCTTTGATGTAGCTCTTCATGTTGGTACTTTACTTGCGATAGGACTAT
>CANSJB010000086.1 GCA_947647115.1 uncultured Clostridium sp.
ATATTTTCATATACACCTGCTGGGTCTTGTTTTAATATGTCTTCTACTCCATTGATATTTTCAAAGATTTCTATCATATTAATTCTAGTTAATTTTTTTAAACTTGTTATCGCATTTCCCATTGAAATTTTGCAAATAGCAATATCAAAGTGCTGCTTTTTTACTACTTCTGATACTTCCATTCCCATTTTGGCTACTTGTTCTTCTAAGATATTTAGGTATGGATAAGCCTTTTTGCCATATTGTTTTAGTCTATAAGATAAGTATTCAATAAAAGGATATTTCATTTGACCATATCCTTTTACTTTTTGTTTATATTGGCTTAAATGAGTAAATTGCAGCTCTTCCTTATTTTTATTTTCTACTAGTCTTTCTATGATGTTTTCTACCCTATATTTTTGCATTTGGCTAGAGTATATTTTTTCACAGATTTCTCTAATGTTTTCTATAATAGAAATTTGAAGAAACATTGGTATATTCCAGATTTCTTCCATGTTTAGCTTTTTTCTTCTTTGATAGGCTTCTAAACATTGTTCTAAGCTTTTGGCATCTATTTTGTTGTCTGTATAACTGATAATTTCACCAGCTAATGTATAAATTCTAGCAAATCCACTACTAACACCATTGGCTATTCCTAAAAAGTTAGTGTATTTTTTTATTGTTAAATTGCTTTTTATGGCTTTTATGGTTTCATCTATAATATAATAATTGTCTAATATCCATTCTCCTGCTGGATGAATAGGTATTTTTAGCTTTACATGTTCGTTTAGGGTTTCATATACTTGGGTAATAATTTCAAAATTTTCTTTTAATCTTGGCATAGGATAGGTGTTTTTGCTGGCATTACTGCTTAAAGTATGTCCTGATGCCATTTTTTCTAAGTAGTTTTCTAGTTCGTTTTGACCGAAGTATAGCTCCTTTAGCATGTAGCACTTTATATTCCATAAAAAAATTCCACTCCTTGTTTTATAGTTTAAAACTATTTTCTCCAAAGAATGGAATTATATTCATTTTTTGCAATTTTTATTTTGTATTTGTAAAGTAGTCCATGATTCCATTATATATTCCCCATGCTAGTTTATCTTGGTATTGGTCTTGTAAAAGATCTTTTTCTTCTTCTGGGTTTGATAAAAAACCACATTCTACAATGGATATTGGTATTTCTACATGTTTCATAATATAGACATTGTCTAATTTTAAGGCTACTCTGGTGTTTTCTTTTTGAATTGCCTCATTTAAGTTTTGTTGTATAGTTTTGGCAAGTTTTGTGCTGTTTTCATCATTTTGCTTATAAAAACACTGCCATCCATAATACTGAGATTGTGGAATTTTATTTAGATGTATGGATACAAATATGTCTGCTTTTGCTTCATTTCCTATTTTTACTCTATTATGAATATCGGATATTTTTTTGTCTCGCAAAGTGGTTTTATCTAAGTCATAGATAGCGTTTTCATCACTTCTAGTTAGAATTACAGTTGCTCCACTTTGTTCTAATAGATTTTGTAGTTTTAGTACAATTTGTAAATTGGTTTGTGCCTCTGTTGTTCCGATTACTTGATTGGGCTCCGTTCATCTGGTTTTCCGATGTCCTGCATCTAATACAATGATTTTATTTGTGACAGGAAGGCTTACTGTTTGCACAGTTTTATTAAGACTTGCTGTTTGAATTGTAAATGCAAATACAGCTATTAGTAACATACTTGCTATAATAATAATTCTTTTTTTACGTATGATAATCATTTATAAAAACCACCTTTATAAACTTTGTTTGTTATAGTTTATGAGGTGGTGATTTTATTTATTCATTATTTCTGTTTTTTTCCTTTTCTTCTATCAATTACATAGGTACTACCAGGTGTAGTTTTGGCTAAATGTTTTACTTGAGCTGCTACTTCTCCAATTTCTAGTACATTTTTAAACCTGCCTTTGTCTACAATAACTACTCCTATTGATATGGAGGTTAATGGAAATTGCTCTAATATGCATTTCCTGTTTGGTACTTCAAGGTAGCCACGTTTTTGGTCTTCTTCATTAAAGTATTTTAAAATGCCTTTGCTAAATTCTAAAAGAATATTTTGACATATTGTTTCACAGTCTATGTCTTTTGTAATTGCCACAAAGTCGTCACCGCCTATATGACCTACAAAATTATTTTCTGCTGAAATGTCTGCAATATGGTTTGCAATACATCTGGCTGTAAATTTGATGATTTCATCTCCATTTAAGAAACCATAAATGTCATTATAGGCTTTGAAGTTGTCTAAGTCTACATATAAAATGGCAAACTCTTCTTTATTTAACAAACGTTTTTTCATTTCAGCTTGAATTTGTACATTGCCTGGAAGTCCTGTAAGTGGGCTTACTCTACGATTTGTATCTAATAGTCTAATGACATTTTTAATCGTATAGTATAAATACTGGTCATCTATTGGTGTTTTAATATAATGTTCTACACAGGCTTGCAAAATCTCTATACGATGTTTTTTTTCTTTTTTAGAAGATATGACTATAATTGGTGTTATACTATTGTCTTCATTTTGTCTAATCTGGTTACATAGTTTCACTACTTCTTCTTTAATTCCGTCTTCATTAATAATAATAAGGGATGGTATGTTTTTTAGTACTTTTTCTATTTCTGATGTTTTTGCTTTTTTAAATTTATAGTCTGTTTCTTTTTTAAAAAGATTTTCTAATTTACTTTTTAATTCTTTTTGGTCATCAATTAAGTATATTTCTTGTGGCATTTTTATCCTCCCTTTTTTTATTCTTTGTTTTCATTACTTTGTTTAAGGTGTATATTGTAATTCTTTTGTTTGTGTTTTTTTGTATCCGCTTACATTGATTACTTCAACTGAGATAGTATTGTTTCCTTCTTGTAATGGTAATGGTCCTGCTTTTAATTCTTTTAAGTTAATGTCTCTTAGTGCATATACTGCTCCATTTAAGTTTACAATGACATCTTTTATTCCATCTTTGTCGTTTGCTTCTATAATAATTTTATCTGCCTCTTGGGTAATATTAATTTCTGGTTCTGATGTTGTTGCTACTATTTCTTTTTCAATTTGTTCTGTGTTTCCATTCATGTCTTCTGCCATAATGGTTATTTTTTTAGTTCCTGGTGTTAATGTGATTGATTTTATAATTTCTTTTTGCCCTTCTTGCTCATAGTCTACAATTACTGGTTCTTCTCCTTCCCATTGATAAGAAAGGTAGGCTATCGCAGTTTCATCTTTAGCTGTGATTGTCATGGTGTTACTACCATTTTCTGTTTTAATTTCTATAGATGGTTTGGTTATATCTTGTCCTGTTAATAAGTATTGTTTTTGATAACTTACTTGTTTCCCATTTATATCTTCTACAATAAGGTATAATGTGCTGTCATAACCTAATAAAGTGATTTCCTGATTTGTGGACAATGCTCCTACGGGGAGAACTGTTTTTGCTCCATTATCCCAATAATATGTGATTTTGGCAATTTGGGTGTTGTGCTCTATATTTAAAATAGCTTTATCATTGTTTCTACCAATTTTTACATTTGGTATATTTTCAGGCTTTTTGGCATCTACATTTTTATAAATGTTATAAATACCTTGTGAGCATAATATAATTCCAAATATCATAATAGTAAAGGCAAAAAATTTGATAATTCCTTTTATTTCTATTGGTTTACTTGTTTTATTTTTTTGATTTTCTATGGATAATATTTGATTCATTTTTAGGTTATCCTTTCTTTTGTTTAAGATATATTTCATATTATATCATAAGCATTTTTTAAAGTAAACATGCAAGGCATAAGTTTTTGTAACTTTTTACTATAGGTATTTTATCAAAGAAAAAGGACATAAACTATTTGTTCGAATTTCGAACTCATTTTTATGTCCTTCTTAATTTTTTCCTATTACTAATAAATCGCTAGTCTTAGTTGTCTTTTTATTTGATTTATTTTTACTTAGCTTTATTTCATAACCTTTTTCTTTATGAAAATGATTCCTCCTGCTATTAACATCGCTGTAACTGCTCCTATTCCCACAAATAAGTATGCTTTACCAAATGGTGGTAAAATAACTACTTCTTCTGCTTTGCTTGCATCTATTTCAGATGGTGCTTTTAGTGGGTCTTGGTTTCCTACAATAGAGTATGCCATCCTTCTTCCAACTGTGTTTGAGGTTTGTACAATTTCTGCTATGTTGTTGTAGGTTTTGTCATCTTGTTTATTTTGTGATGTGATTAGTTGTGATAATATTAAACCTTGTTTTGTAGTTTCTCCTGGTTTTAAGTTTGCATTCAAGTTTGAAGTTTGTAATATCGTGTTAAATTGATTTAGGCTTTGCTCTAAGTTATTTTCTACTAATCTTTCTCCTACTTTGTTTGCATCATTGTTAGTAAGGTCTGCTGCTGTTACAATTTTCCAGTTTTGATTGTCTTTTTCTCTATATTGTAGATTATTTGCTACGTAGTCTATTACTAAGTTTGCTGCTGTTGTTACTTTGTTTTCTTCTGTTGCACCTGCTGCTTTATAGTAGAAGTC
>CANSJB010000087.1 GCA_947647115.1 uncultured Clostridium sp.
ATCATATTATACTTCTTAATATTTTTCAAGTATTCTATTTAATTTTACAGTTTTTTGTACTATTTAAGTTACAATAATTGTCATAGTTATTGGGGCTGTGATATAATAACAACAGTAAATGTTAATTTTATCTAGCAAATTTCTAGTATGCAGCTAATGTAAATGATATCATAGTTTGTAGTATGGCTAGAAAAAACAAGATTAAAAGGAGGAATTTATTTGAAAAAGGGTGTAGTGATTTTGTTAATTCTAGTTGCTATCTTATTTATAGCAATTGTGGTAATTACTGTTTTTAATATGATAAGCAAGAATTTTAAAATTAGTTTTTTAGCTTTTGGTTATAAAGAAAATTTATTATTTGAGAAAACATATGATTTAAATAGTATAGAAAATATAGAAGTCTTAGCTTCTTGTTCTAATGTAAAGTTTATGCAAGGCTCTAGTGATAAAATAAAGGTGAGTGTTTATGGAATTGAAGATGAAAGGGTAATAGATTCTTTAGATAATGGAAAGCTTCAAATACAAAAGGAAAATACAACAGTATATTTCATTTCTTTGTTTTTTGGGAATAAAGATGAAATTATTGTAGAATTACCAAATAATTATTGTCATGAGATTTGTATAAATACAAGTAGTGGCAATATAGAAGTAGCTAACTTTCCTAGTATAAGCACTCAGCTTAAAACAACTGCTGGTAATATTACTTGTGGAGATATGAAAAGTGGGGTTTTATCTTCTACTTCTGGTAATATTAGGATGCAAAATGCAAATGAGATAACTGCTAATAGTAGTGCTGGTAATATTGTAGCTGGTAATTTGTCAAAGGCTAACTTATCAACTACTTCTGGAAAAGTTGTAGTAGCAGAGCTATTAGAAGGAAATATTCATTCTACAGCTGGAAATATTAAAGTTGGAAAGGCTAATTTGGTAACTGCTCAATCTACTTCTGGCACTATTCATTTTGATGAAATCAGTGATTTTTGTGATTTAACATCAAAGTCTGGCAGTGTTAAAATTGGTAGTTTCTCTGCTTCTAAAAGTTCACATATCAAAACCACTTCTGGTAGTGTGAAGATTGAAAATTGTAGTGATATATATGTGGATGCTACGAATAAAACAGGCTCTATTAAGATACAACATAATAATCAAGAATCAGATATAACATTAAAAATTGAAACAACTGCTGGTAGTATAAGGATTGACTAGAGTTTTAACCTGATAAAAGCCATACTTGTAAAAGTACAAGTATGGCTTTTGATTGTGTAACAAATAGTTCTATTTATTTTGTTGTAATTGTTGTTTTATTTCTTTGATATGTTTTTCTACCATTTCTGGTGCAGGTCCTCCTATACTATTACGTTTTTTAACACAGTTTTCAAGTGAAATTGCTTCATATATGTCTTGCTCAAATAGGCTGTCTGCTGCTTTATATTCTTCTAAAGATAGTGTTTCTAATACTTTTTTGTTGTCAATACAATAAGCAACAAGCTTACCTGTTATTTGATAAGCATCACGAAATGGTTTTCCCTTTTTTACAAGGTAGTCTGCGCAGTCTGTCGCATTGATAAAGCCTTTTCCTGCTGCTTCTTTCATATTTTGTGCTAATACTTTCATGGTTTCTAACATAGGAATAAAGGTATCAATACATGCTTTTACTGTTTCTACTGAGTCAAAAATTCCTTCTTTATCTTCTTGCATATCTTTGTTATAGGCAAGTGGCAAGCCTTTCATTGTTGTTAGTATTGCCATTAAATTGCCATATACACGTCCTGTTTTTCCGCGAATTAACTCTGTAATATCTGGGTTCTTTTTTTGTGGCATAATGGATGACCCTGTTGAAAATGCATCATCTAGTTCAATAAATTTGAATTCCCAAGATGCCCATAAAATAATTTCTTCACTAATACGGGATAAGTGCATCATTAGTATTGCTAAGGTGTTTGCAAGTTCTATGACATAATCTCTATCAGAAACACCATCTAAACTGTTTTGTGTAACATCATCAAATTGTAATAAATTACTTACTAATTTACGGTCGATTGGATAGGTGGTTCCTGCTAATGCACAACTACCAAGTGGCAATGTATTCATTCTTTTTTTGGTATCTTGCAAACGCTCTAAGTCCCTCATAAACATTTGGGCATATGCCATTAAATGATGAGCAAATGTAATTGGTTGTGCCCTTTGCATATGGGTATATCCTGGCATCACTGTTTCTAAATTAGTTTGTGCTTTTTGGCAAAGTGCTACAACAAGATTGGTTATTTTTTCTTGTATTTGCTCTATTTGCTGTCTTAAATATAATTTTAAGTCTAATGCCACTTGGTCATTTCTACTTCTTGCCGTATGCAGTTTTTTCCCCACATCTCCAAGTCTTTTGGTAAGTTCTGCTTCAATAAACATGTGAATATCTTCTGCTTGTTTGTCTATTTCTAGTTTTCCTTCTTCTATCTCTTTACAAATTTTAGCAAGTTCTTCTTTTATTTTTTGTGCATCTTCTGGATCAATAATGTTTTGTTTGCCTAACATTGTTACATGTGCCATACTGCCTTGGATGTCTTGATGATAAAAAACTTGGTCAAATCTTATGGATGAATTAAAATCATTTACTTGACTATTTAATTCTTTTTGAAATCTTGCTCCCCATAATGCCATTTAATTTTCTCCTTTCACTTTTTGCTGCATTTCTGCTTGTACTTTAATTGGTAGTCCAAATAGATTGATAAAGCCTGCTGAGTCTTGTTGGTTATAGTCTTCATCTTCTCCAAAAGATGCTGTTTGTTCTGAATATAAAGAATATGGACTGGTCATTCCAGCTGCTGTGATATTTCCTTTATATAGTTTTAGTTTAACATTTCCTGTTACTGTTTTTTGTGTTTCATTTACAAATGCAATCATAGCTTTGGTAAGGGTTGTTTCCCATTTTCCGTTATAAGTTTGGTTTGCAAAATCTTGACCTAATTTTTGTTTATATTGTAACGTGTCTTTATCTAAGCAAATAGTTTCTAATAATTCATGTGCTTTATATAAAATTGCACCTCCTGGTGTTTCATATATTCCTCTAGATTTCATTCCTACTAAACGATTTTCTACCATGTCTAAAATACCGATTCCATTTTTTCCACCTATATCATTTAATTGTTCAATCATATCTACCAATGGTATTTTGTTACCATTTAGTGCTACTGGTTTACCTTTTTCAAAGGATATCTCTAAGTAAGTTGGTTTGTCTGGTGCTTTTTCTGGTGTTACTCCTAATTCTAAAATTTTATCATATTGTGGTTCATTTGCAGGGCTTTCTAAGTCTAGCCCTTCATGGGATAAGTGCCAAATATTTTTGTCTTTAGAGTAATTGGTTTGTCTTGTGATTTCAAGTGGTACATTATGTTTTTCTGCATAATCGATTTCATCTTCCCTACTCTTTAATTCCCACGTTCTCCATGGTGCAATTACTGTGATATTTGGCATATATGCTTTGATAGTAAGCTCAAAACGTACTTGGTCATTTCCTTTTCCTGTACAGCCATGACAAATAGCATCTGCTTCTTCTTTTTTAGCAATTTCTACTAGCCTTTTGGCAATAACAGGGCGAGCAAGTGCTGTTCCTAATAAGTAGCAATTTTCATATTTTGCTCCTGCTTGCATTGCTGGCATAATGTAATCATTTACAAATTCTTCTTTTAAATCTTCTATATATATTTTTGATGCGCCAGATTTTAAAGCTTTTTCTTTTAGCTTATCAGCATCATCTTTTTGACCTACATCTCCTACTACTGCAATTATTTCACAGTTTGGATAGTTTTCTTTTAACCACGGAATTATAACAGAGGTATCTAGTCCCCCTGAATAGGCTAATACAATTTTATTAATTTCTTTTTTATTTTTCATAATTTTTATTCTCCCTTATTTTTATATTTTTTGTGATTCTGAAACGAGCCATCTTCGCTTGCTCCATCCACTATAGGCATATTTTTTATATAAGATTGACTGTTTCATTTTCTTTCCTCCTTACTATTTTGGTATAAAAAAAGTCTCTAGATATTTTTATCTAGAGACGAATTATTCGCGGTACCACTCAATTTGTCTATATTTTTTATCTAATATAGACCACTTTTATTCATTAACGCAGTTTCACGGCTTATGATACTATCTATTTTAATGGAGTTCCCACAAGCGGCTTAGCAAGTCCTCTTGGCTTATTTTTCTTCCTGATAGACTCTCACTCTATTCTATCTCGCTGTCGTTTTCCAAATAAGTTACTCTCTTGCTTTTTTGCCTTTTTCTCTTTTCAACTTTTGTTATTATAGCATATTTTTTTAGAAGTGTCAATTGCTTCTTAATTTATCGATTGCATTCATTTTTTCATAATTGCACTTACTTTGT
>CANSJB010000088.1 GCA_947647115.1 uncultured Clostridium sp.
TCCTTTTTAATAAATATTTACGGTTTATAACCGTATTATAAAATATATTATAGCACAAATATACTAAAAAAACAAATTTGACATAAAAAGGTACAATAAACAACCACTTTTAAATAAAGATACTTATGAAAAATAGACTATTTATACATAAAAACTATTGAGTTAGGAAAAAAATTCTATAAATATTGACAAAACAAACTAACATAGAGTATAATAAGAAACACATGGAACAAAAAACAATCAATTCCATGCAAGCAAAATCCCACACGTAAGAGTGTAATTACTGAAGGGAGGGAAACAAAAATGTTAGAAGTTAAAGTGAATAATGGAAATATAGAAGATGCCTTAAAAAGATTTAAAAGACAATGCGCTAGAAATGGAGTATTGCAAGAAGTTAGAAAAAGAGAGCATTATGAAAAACCAAGCGTAAAAAGAAAGAAAAAATCAGAGGCTGCTAGAAAAAGAAAATTTTAAAGTACTAAGGGGTATGCAAATAACCCCTTTTTGTTTTGTTAAGCAAAAAATTAAAAAATAAAAGGAGGAAGTAAAATGCTAAAAGAACAACTATTGCAAGACCTAAAAAGTGCGATGAAAGAAAAACAAGACCTTAGAAAAAATGTGGTACAAATGGTAAGAGCAGCTATTTTGCAAGTGGAAAAAGATAAACAAATTGAACTAACCGATGAGCAAATAATAGAAATCATTGCCAAAGAGACCAAAAAAAGAAAAGACTCTATACCAGACTATGAAAAGAGTAAAAGAGAAGACTTAATAAGCCAAATCAAACAAGAAATAGCCATATTAGAAGAATATTTGCCAGAAAGCTTAACACCAGAACAAATAGAAGAAAAACTAAAACAAATTATACAAAATATAGGTGCAACTTCTATGAAAGATATGGGAATGATTATGAAAACAGCAAAACAAGAACTAGGCGTTACAGCAGATGGCAAAACCATCAACGAAATTGCAAAAAAACTACTAAGCTGAAAACAAATTTAACCATTTCATACTAAATTTCAAAACCGTAGGTATGAAAAAATAAAATAATAAAAAAGCCATATATAACTTAAGCAAAAGCTTAGTAATGTATGGTTTTTTATATATTATACTATAGTTAAAAAGCGTAATTAATAATAGCATTTTTATAATACCAAAGAAAAAGTAATAAAATTAAAATAGCAAGAAAAAACAAACACAAAAAATAAAAAATAAACCATCATAGTCTTGTATAATTTTACAAAAATAGATTATAATAGAAACAATGAAAAAATTAAGAAAAGAGGAGAAAACATGAATTACCAAAAAGAAGAAATCAAGCAAGGGATTACACTTCATCAAATTCATACCCCAAACTATAAAACAAACCTATATGCTATTTTTATAGCTACCCCTTTAAAAAGACAAAATGTAACTTTAGATGCCCTAATAGCAGCTACTTTAAGAAGAGGAACTAAAAATTTGCCAACCCAAGAACAAATTAGCCAAAAACTAGAAATGATGTATGGCGCAAGTTTTGACTGTGGAGTTGAAAAAACAGGAGATAACCATATTCTAAAATTTTACTTAGAAACCTTAAATGAAGAATACCTGCCACAACCAGAAAAACTAGTACAAGAAAGCTTAAACATCCTATTAGACCTAGTATTTAACCCTTATATACAAGAAAATAGCTTTAAGCCAGAATATATCCAAGGCGAAAAGCAAAACTTAACACAAATTATACAAGCCAAAATAGATAATAAAAACAAATATAGTTATGATAGATGTATCGAAGAAATGTATAAAAATAAACCCTATGGACTATATAAATTTGGTTATATAGAAGATTTAGAAAAAATTACACCACAAAGCTTATATGAATATTATCAAACTTTAATTAATACCTGTAAAATAGACATATTCTGCTCAGGTGCTATTCAAAACAGTAATATCAAACAAATCGTAGAACAAAACCAAAATATACAAAATTTAAAACCAAGAACACCAGAATACGTCATTAATAATGAAACAACAAATGAACTAACCAGCCAAGAACCAAATATTGTAAATGAAAGCATGCAAATTACACAAGGAAAACTAGTGATGGGTCTAAATATAAAGGAAACCGCAGAAAACTCAAGATTTGTAGCCTCTGTATATAATGCTATATTAGGAGGAGGAGCAACCTCAAAACTATTTCAAAATGTACGTGAAAAGCAAAGCTTAGCTTACACAGCAGGTTCTAACTATAATCGAACCAAAAATAGTATTTTTATCCGTTGTGGAATTGAAATACAAAACTACCAAAAAGCTGTAGAAACCATAAAACAACAATTAGAAGACCTAAAAAATGGCAACTTTACACAAGAAGACATAATAAGCAGTAAAGAGTTAATATTAGCCTCTATAGATACCATAACAGAAGAACAAGACACACAAATAACCTATTACTATGGGCAAGAATTAGCAGACCGTTTTATTAGCATAGAAGATTATGCAAACAAAATTAAAGAAGTAACAAAAGAGCAAATAACAAAACTTGCTAACACTATTACAATTCATACCATATATTTCTTAAAAGACTAAAAAAGAAAGGAGAAGAAGCCACTTATTTTAAGTAGCCTCTAAAAAATAAAATGAAAATCATACAAAGCTCAAAAATAAAAGAAAAAGCCTATGTAGAACAATTAGAAAATGGACTTACTGTTATCATTATTCCCAAAAAGAATACCAAGAAAAAATACATTATATGGGGTACCCACTTTGGCTCAATAGATAACCGATTTATTATGCCAACAACCAAAGAAGAAGTATTTATACCAGATGGCGTAGCCCACTTTTTAGAACATAAAATGTTTGAACAACCAGATGGCACCAATAGCTTAGATACCCTAATGGCACTAGGAATTGATGCGAATGCCTATACCACCAATGATCATACTGCCTACCTTTTTGAATGTACCAATCACTTTAAAGAAGCACTAGACGAATTGATGGACTATGTACAACACCCTTATTTTACAGAGCAAAATGTAGAAAAAGAAAAAGGAATTATTGGTCAAGAAATCAATATGTATGATGATGATCCAAGTTGGAAATTATATATGAATGCCATGGACTGTATGTACCAACAAAACCCTATTAAAATTGACATAGCAGGTACCATAGAATCAATTAGCCAAATTACACCAGAAGTATTGTATAAATGCTATAACACCTTTTACAACCCAGCCAACATGACAATGGTAGCTTGTGGTGACTTTAAACCAGAAACTTTGTTAGAAGAAATAAAAAAACGTTTAGAACCAAAAGAAAATCAGGGAGAAATAAAAAGAATCTATCCACCAAAAGAAAACAAAATTAATAAACCACTAATTACAGCAAAAATGGAAGTAAGCACTCCGATATTTATGCTAGGTTATAAAGACATAGAAAATGAAGAAAGTCAAAGAGTTAAAAAACATATTGCAATTGAAATATTACTAAATATGATTTGCGGTAAAAGCTCAAGCTTATACCAAAAATGTTATGAACAAGGACTATTACTTTCCGAGCCAAGTTTTGACTATGAATTTAGTAGCCAATATGCTCATATTTTAATTACAGGTACTTCGAAAGACCCTAAAAAAGTAGAAGAATATATTTTAAAACAAATAGAAGAAATGAAACAAAATGGGCTAGAAGAACAACACTTTGAACGTATTAGAAGAAAAATATATGGGGACTATGTCATAG
>CANSJB010000089.1 GCA_947647115.1 uncultured Clostridium sp.
ATACAATATTTTGAATTACATTAGTCATACTTGACATTGATTTCCTCTCTTCTATTGGCATTTGTATCACTCCTTTGTATAATAAGTCTACTATTCATATATATTCAGGTCTTGTCTAATTTAGAACTTATTTATAATACTATTTTAGTCTGTTCCTAAAAGTGACACCATACTCCCCTCTTTTTCTTCAAAACTACTACTTACTATAATTTTAATTTGATACTTTTTGGCTATTTTAATGCATCTATTATGTAAAACATTGGCACCATTATTTGCTAAAGTTTCCATTTCATCATAAGATAGATGATGTATTTTTTTGGCATCTGTATATTTATGTGGGTCTTTATCATAAATACCATCTATATCAGTATAAATATAACACTCTTTTTGGTTTAAAGCAGCACTAATAGCTACTGCTGTTGTATCAGACCCCTCCCTACCTAAAGTAGTAATATCCTTTTTATCATTCATTCCTTGAAAACCAGCAATTACTACTACATTATTTTTTTCTAGTTCTTTCCAAATTCTATCTGGGTAAATATCTTGTATTTTAGCACTGGTATAATCAGAAGTTGTTATAATTCCTGCTTGTGGTCCGTGTAAGTGAAATTGCATAAACTCCCAATTCTTGTAATAAAATAGCAAGCTTAGCACAAGAAATTTGTTCTCCTACAGATGCTAGCATATCTAGTTCTCTTTTGTTTGGTGATGGACTTAATTCATAGGCTTGTTTTAATAAATTATCTGTAGTTTTTCCTTGAGCAGATACAATTACAACAGCTTTTTTTCCTTGATTTATAAAAGACATAATTTTAAAAGCTACTTTTTTTAGTTTTTCATTATCTGCAAGTGAACTACCTCCAAATTTCATTACTATTAAATTTTCCAATAAAAGTTCCTCCTTTCATTTGAAACCATAAAAAATATCAGTCTATTTTAGACTGATATATCATATGTCTATTTACTTTAAGAGGTTACTTTAGGGTATATTTTAAATAACTATCCATAAATCCATTTAAATCTCCATCCATGACAGCTTGTACGTTTCCTACTTCATAACCTGTTCTATGGTCTTTTACCAATGTGTATGGGCAAAATACATAGGAACGAATTTGACTTCCCCATGCGATGTCCATTTGACATCCTTTTAACTCATCAATGGTTTCTTTTTGTTCTTTTTCTTTTAAAGTAAATAGTTTTGATTTTAACATTTTCATGGCTGTTTCTCTATTTTGTATTTGCGAACGTTCTGACTGACAGGCAACTACAATATTTGTTGGTATATGAGTAATTCTAATGGCTGATGAGGTTTTATTAATATGTTGTCCTCCTGCACCAGAGGCACGATAAGTATCGATTCTTAAATCATCTGGGTTTATATTGACTTCAATTTCATCTGTGATTTCTGGTAATACTTCAATAGAAGCAAAGGAAGTATGTCTTCTGCCACCTGCATCAAATGGTGAAATTCTAACTAATCTATGTACTCCCATTTCTCCTTTTAAGTATCCATAGCTATATTCTCCATTAATGGAAAATGTAACACTTTTTAACCCCGCCTCTTCTCCTTCTAAATAGTCTAACTCTTTTGCTTCATAACCGTTAGCATTGGCCCACCTAGTATACATTCTATATAACATTTCTGCCCAATCTTGAGCCTCAGTACCTCCAGCGCCTGGATGGATGGTCAAAATAGCATTATTACTATCATATTTGCCAGACAGTAAAGTAGTAATTTCTAATTTTTCTACTTCTTTTTCTATTTGAAATGTTGATTTTAGTAGTTCTTTTCCTATTTCTTCTTCTGGTTCTATGTTTAAAAGTTCATTCATTTCTATCATATTTTTTAGTTCTGTATCTATTTTTATATAGTTTTGTATTTTGTTTTTTAAACTAGTAATTTGCTTTAAAACATAAGAGCTATTTTGACTATCTTCCCAAAAGTTTACATTGGTTGTTTGATTTTCTAAATCCTTTAAATCTTTTTGTAATTTAGAAATGTCAAAGTGAATCACCAATTCTTTGTAACTTTTGTTTTAATTCTTGCAATTTTTTATAGTTTTCTTCTAATTCTAGCATTTTTCCACTCTCCTTTTGGTTTAAATTATATAAGCTAACTAAAGTTTTGTCAATTTGAATTTAATATTTTTGAATCTATAAAACCTCTCAAAATAGGATATCCAATTTTAAGAGGTTATGTCATCACATTTTTGTAAAATTCAAAAAGAAAAGTTTAAATAAATATAATTGCTCATATCAGAAGATAAAATCTCTTTTATTATTTGATTGGCTATTTCGTTTGTAGTTACAATACGCTTTGTTATAATATCTGCTAATAGCTGCATAGAAAATCTTGTTTTGTCTTCTATATAAATATGAGAGTTTTTAGACATAAGATGTACAAATTCCATTGCTATTTGAGGAGTCCTAAAGCCTAATTCTTGCTCTTGTTGTTCATTTGTTTGAATTTCTATATCATGATAAATCTTTTTAATAGTTTTGGCATCTGTTAATTGATAAGTAAATAATGCATTTGATAATGTATACTCTAGTCTATCAGAAGAAAGCAGCGGTGTATCATTATCAGCTATTGGATAAAGCTGATAATTGCTTACTTCTTCTAATAAAATTCCATCTC
This sequence comes from uncultured Clostridium sp., assembly GCA_947647115.1. Lineage (GTDB taxonomy): Bacteria > Bacillota > Clostridia > TANB77 > CAG-508 > CAG-273. The sequence goes on from CANSJB010000089.1 coordinate 2,639, forward strand.
TTTTTAACAAAGTCATAATTTTTTTCGAATTTTTTAGTATTTCAATAGTTAATTCTTCTGTTGTATCTTGTTGCATATAGTCTTCATGTAAAAAATCAATACAATGTTTAAATACTGGGGTTGCAATATCATGAAAAAGCCCAGAAAGCGTTATTTTTTTATCATGTGTAAAATGCCAACAAATTAAAGCAACTGCTACAGAGTGGTCCAAGCTTGAATAAAAATAGCTACTTTTAAATAGATTACTATAAATAGTTCCACAAGTAATACTAATATATTGCTGTTTTAGCAATTCTTCAGTATTAATATATTCTATTAACCATTGTGGAAAATCAGGTTCTAATATGGCGAAGTATTCTTTTATTTCTTTAGAAAGAGTATCTAAATATTTCATTTCATTCTTCAAACTCCTTGTATTTAAAATGTTTCATCTTCTTCTACTTCTTCTTGCAAATCATATAAATTAGAATAACAATCTTCCATTATTTTTTTAAACTCATTAGATTCAATTTCCATGGACATTGTTTCTGAACCAAAGGCTAGAATTAGTTTTTCTTCGTTATAAATTTTAGGGTCTATTACTACAGATGTGATTAAGCCCTCTTTTAAACCAAAAGGAGTCATACACCCTGGCTTCATACCAGTAAGTTCTATCATTTCATCTCCAGAAACTAATCTTATTTTTTCCCCTAGCATGTTTTTTAGTAGTTTTTCATTCATTTTTTTATTAGATAAAGTAATAAATAAGTAATAATTACCACTTTTTCCTTTTAAAAATAGTGATTTGGTTTCTGTACCTGTTAGGTTTAGCTCTTTGTCTACCTTTTGAGCTACTTCATAATTTAAAATAGGCTCATGGGTAACAATTCTAGGGTTTAAGCTTAGTTTTTTTATAATTTCCATACATTTTTCATTATTTTCATTCATAAGCTTTGTTCTCCTTCTTTCATTATTAAATATTTATATTGTACACATCTATT
>CANSJB010000090.1 GCA_947647115.1 uncultured Clostridium sp.
TGGTCTATTTTTATATCTGTATAGATTAAGTTTGCCTCATCTTCTATTTCTGCTAATTTTTGTGCTATTTTTGCCTCTTTGGCTGTTTTTAAAATGCTGTTTTCGCCAAATAGCAATGTTAGTGTAATGCCTGCTAATATGAGCAAAACTACGATTGTAACCACTAAGGCTATTAACGTAATACCTTCATTTTGTTTACTGCCTTTTTCTATTTTTCGAGCATTTTTCTTTACTTCTTTCTTTGGCATACTTTCTTTTAACTTCATTTCTCTTTTCCTCCATTGTACCTTTTATTATTTTTCCCTTTTGTATCATTTTTATACTTTCTATCTTACACTACTTGGTATCTTATTTCAATACTTTTGGTCTATAATATTTTACCAATCTATTTCTAAAACTGTTTTACCATTTTGATACCTTTTATTAAAACTTACATTAAAATTAATGTAAATTTTCTATCCTTTTATTTTAAAAAATAAACTAAGAGAGACGTAAAATTTCATCCAATTTCTGAACTAAATTCTACCTCTCTCTTGAATACATCTTTTTAACTAATTACTTTTCACTAATTTTTGCTACTATGACTGTCATGTCATCTTTTTGCATACCAAATTGATGATCTATAGCTTCATTTAAAATGATATTTGCTAAGTTTTGAGCATCGTCTGTTTGCATGTCTTCTAATAGGTATTTTACCCAAAGTTCTCTATTTATATATTCTGTATTACTTTCAATAATTCCATCACTACATATTACTAAGATATCCCCTGGCTGTAAGTCATAATCATATACCACCAACTCTGCATTTTCTATAATTCCTGTTGGTATATTTAAAGATTTTAATAGTTGTACTTCTTTATTTCTTTTAATAAAAGTAGGACATGCTCCATTTTTAATAAATTCCATGTTTCCTGCATACAGGTCTAGTATTTGTATATCTAATGTAGCATACATATCTTCTTCTGTGTTTGCAATTAGAGCAGAATTAATTAGCTTTAATGATACTTCTTTGTCAAAACCTGCTTTTAGTAGTCTTTCTAGCATCTTAATAGCTATTTTACTACTTTTCATAGCATCTGGTCCTGAGCCCATCCCATCACTAATAGCAAGTAAGTATTTACCATCTTCTAGTTTTGCTTCTACATGGCTATCTCCGTGATACTGGTGAACCTGTTTTTGTAGCTCCTGCTATACCAATTTGCAACTTGTATTTGTCTTGTGAATAATAGGTAAATTTGCAATTTGTCTTTTGCTGCCTTAGCCCACATTCTTGTGACTGTATTACAAATTTAGTTTTTAGCACTTTTTCTAATATCTTAGAGATTTTCTTAATCTCACATTGTTTGCCATCTATGTCATCACAAAGTTTAGTATATACTTCTACAAAGTATCTGCCTGAATTATTTTGCTTTATTTTTAAATGTTCTATTTTGATTTCTTTTTGCTCTAGTAATACTCTAATTTCTTTTTCTTCTGCATTAAAGTCTTCTTCTTCTGATTGCTTAATTTCTTCTGCTACTGATGAAATAGCCTTTGATACTCCGGTCTAACTGATTGGATACTGTTTTTTTGTTTTCTTCCATTTTCTTTTTCCATATGAAGTTCATTTTGCTAATTCTATACGAATAATTTATTGCCTTTATCATTTTTGATACATCTTCTATTGTCTGCTCATTGTTTTCTTCGAAGCCTACAATATAGTAATTGTGCGTTTTAAAGACTTCTACTAGCTCTTTTTCTGTAATCACTTCTTGTTTTAATAAATGACTAAATATCTCATCTACAATGCCTTCTTTATTTTCTGAAATATCTTCATATAGTAAATTATTTTCTAATTGTGTTAAGTTTAATTCTAGCTCTTTTTCAAAAATTTGCTTATTGGATAATTCTTGTTCTTTTAAGTCTGGCTCTTCTAGCAGTGTACTTGCCGCTTCTTCATAGCTTTTAGCTAAGTCACTAATTGCCTCTGATATACTATTTAGTTTAAAAATAGTATCCTCGTTTTGGGTTAATCTATTGTTCGTAGTTTCTGGCAATAATTTATTTTTGGTGTATAAATCTTGAATATTAATTTTGAATCTTTTTGGTACAGCAAGTAACCCTAAAAAGGCAATTAATATTTCTTGAAACAGAATAACTGGCACCGTATTGCCGTTTGCTACATAAGTGAGTAATACATTTCCTAGTATAAAACCAAGTACTACTCCAATTCTACCTAAGCGGTAGAATATTCCTGCAATCAACCCAGAAAGTGCATAAGATGCTACCATAATCGGGTCGCTATTTCCAATAATTCCTGTCACTATTCCTATGGTAATACCACCTGTAGCACCTACTACCATTCCATTTTTCCATCCTAATATGAGTACTAATAAAATACTTAAAATGTTACGAAGGCTATATCCAAATACGCTAAAATCACCTAATGCACATAAGCTTATAGTAATCAACAAGCTAGTTCCCATTACTTCTTCTATAGAAAATACTTTTTTAGTCTTAAATTCCTTTATCATTAAAATAGAATTTGCAAATATTTTATAAAATACATAACTGCAAATTGCCAACATAATACTAGTTAAGAAGTCATATATGTAAAAGCTTCTAAAAAACATAGGTATTATTTGCACTAATAGTACAGCAACAACTAAATGTATACCTACCTTTGCTTTTTCGTTTACTTCTTCTTGAATTTTGGGCTTTTTGACTAATACAAATACAAAAAATACTAATGATGTTAGAAAATATATTAGTAAACTGTTCGTACCAAAAGAAATAAATGTACCTAGTAAAGTAAGCAAATAGGCTATTCCTATTGTCATTTTATTACTAATGCAAGCTGCTATAAAACTAATGGCAAATGGGCTAATGCTTAAAATAATATTTTGACTACGAAAGCCCACCATAGATACCATGAAGGCAATTATATATATGGCTATATTAGATAAGCTAAATAAATTTTTCAAAATTTGGCTTACCGTTTTTTTATTTTGATTTGCTAATTCTTCTGCATCTTGAAATTCTTCGTAATTGTTTTCTTGTATATCCTTTTGTAAATTTTGAAACACTTTTGACCACCTCTACTTTTTTAATTTATGCTCTATTGTAGTACAAGCTGTTTAAAATATTTGTCGTTTTAGGGCTTTTATTTAAAAAAGTTTTCTTTCTTTTTTGCTATCTTTTGTGTTCATTTTACTTTTTTTGATTTTGTTTGGCTTCTATTTTATCGTATGTAGCAGAAAAATACAATATTTTTGCTGTTTTTTTGTTTATTTTATTTTTTGTTATCCTTGACAGTCTAATTTTCAATATGCTCATAATATGAAAATACCTCTGATGCGTCTTTTATGACTATCAGAGGTAGGCTTTGCTATTTAAAACTATAAGTTGTTTTGATACAATCGCTACTTTTATACTTATTATAGATTCTTCCTTTTATAAATTCCTATAATCTATCGTATTGGTATATCA
>CANSJB010000091.1 GCA_947647115.1 uncultured Clostridium sp.
CTGCAATACATAATATAAATATAATTATCATTACAATAGATACTCTTGATTTCATAGCCTTGCTCCTTGTCTTTATTATTTGTTATCATATAATATATTGTCACTTTTTGCAATTATCCATACATATTTTTTACAAATTTTTATCTATAAAAAACAAAAGAGCCCAAAAATAGATTTTCTATTTTTGCGCCCCTATATAAATTGATTTTTAAATCACCTTATCTCTTACTTTCTACGATTAGTTTAATACCAGTTCTCTCTTCTCCTTCTACTTCCACCTCTGCAAAAGCTGGTATACATACTAAATCTACTCCTGTTGGTGCTACAAAGCCCCTTGCTATTGCAATAGCCTTTACTGCTTGATTTAATGCTCCTGCTCCAATTGCTTGCATTTCTGCCTTACTAGATTCCTTTACCAAACCAGCTATTGCTCCTGCTACTGAATTTGGATTTGATTTTGATGAGATTTTTAAAACTTCCATTTTTGCCTCCTATAATTTTTTATTTTTTTGTTTCGCGAACATCTATATTTATATTACATATTTTTCATTTTGTCTAGTATTTTTTGGTAAAAAGTGGAAATTTTTATCGTCATTTTTTTACATTTTTTCCCATTTATTTTAAACAAATTCTTTCTATTTTAGTAGGTTTGCAAGTTTCATCATCTATTTCAAAAATGCAACCATTAAACATGCAGTTGCCAGATGCTAATTTATACCTTTCTGGAAGTGATGTTACAAATCTTTTAACAGATGCCTCTACTTCCATACCAATAACAGAATCTATTGGTCCTGTCATACCTAAGTCTGTAATATAAGCTGTACCATTTTTAGTTATTTCTTCATCTGCTGTTTGTACATGAGTATGAGTCCCTACTAAAATCGTTACTTTTCCATCTAAAAAGTGTTTCATTGCTATTTTTTCTGCCGTAGCTTCTGCATGAAAATCTACTATTATCATGTCTACTTTTAATTTTTTAGTTAACTCTTCTACTACTGTAAATGGGTTTTCTGATAGTACATTCATATCTGTTCTTCCAATTAAATTGATAACTGCTATTTTCTTTTCCTTACAAGTATATATTCCATAGCCTTTCCCTACTACTCCTTTTGAGTAATTAGCTGGCCTTATTAGTTTTGGATGATTGATAAAAGTAAATATGTCTTTTTTAGACCAAGTATGATTTCCCATTGTAAAACAATCTATTTCTAATTTCAATAATTCATTCCAAGTTTTATATGTAAGCCCCATACCACCTGCTGCATTTTCTGCATTTACCACTACAAAATCAATTTGCTTTTCTTCTTTTAGGTTTGTAAGTACCTGCTTTAACTTCTCTAAGCCATTTTCTCCTACAATATCGCCTACTGTTAATATTTTCATTTATGCTTTCTTCCTTCCTATTTTTTATTATCATACTATAAAACATAAAATTGGTCAATTAGTAATTTTATTTTAAATTTCCTTTTCTTTTTACAAAAAGTACGATATAATTTGTAAAATAAAAATAAGGGGGCTTTCAGATGAAAGAAGAATTTATAGAATTATTAAAAAGTGTGAATAGAGAAGGTATGGATAAATTGCTTAATTATATAGAAAAAACCGATTTTTTCAAAGCACCTGCCAGTACCAGATTTCATGGTAGCTATGAAGGGGGCTTATTAGAACATAGTTTAAATGTTTATGAGTTATTAAAAGAAAAACTATCTCATAAACCATATTCAGATACTGTAACAGCCTCAAGTGAAACCATTATTTTAGTTACTTTATTACATGACTTATGTAAGGCTAATTTTTATGCTGTTGATTATCGTAATAGAAAAAATGAAGATGGTGTTTGGGTAAAAGAACCTTACTATACTATAAATGATACTATTCCTTATGGTCATGGCGAAAAGTCTGTTATGATGATTAGTAAATTTATTAACTTAAGTTTAGAAGAAATGTATGCTATTCGTTGGCATATGGGTTTTACAGAACCAAAAGAATTGTATAATACCATTAGTAGTGCTTATGAAAAATATCCACTTGCTTTAGCTTTACATGAATCTGATTTAGAGGCTACTTATTTATTAGAATCTAGAAAATAATAAGGTTCGGTGATTTTATGAAATTGACCTATGTGGTTCCTAACAATACAAATTATACCAGTGTCAAAGAGGTCTTGAAGGCAGAGTTTTTAATGTCTGATAGACTTCTTCTTAAACTGAAAAAAATGCAAAATATTTTACTAAATAATCATCCTATTTATGTGCAGCATCCTATTTCTCCTCAAGATGTTATTACTTGCCGACTAGACTATAAAGAAGACAATTCCAATATTGTACCTACTCCTATACCTCTTTGTATTGTCTATGAAGATGATGCTTATTTAGTAGTAAATAAACCTTTTGGTGTTCCTATTCATCCTTCTTTTGACCATTATACAGATAGTTTATCCAATATGGTTCGTTTTTATTTTGATAAAATTGGACTTTGTAAAAAGATTAGACCAGTAAACCGTTTAGATAAAGATACTACTGGATTAGTAATTTTTGCTAAAAATGAATATATCCAAGAATGTTTCATTAAACAAATGAAATCAAAAGATTTTGTAAAAAAATACATTGCTATTGTAGAGGGACATTTAAAAGATAAGCAAGGCTGCATTATGGCTCATATTGCAAGGAAAGAAAATAGTATTATTGAAAGATGTGTATGTGATACAGGAGATATGGCAATTACCCATTATAAAGTACTTTGTTCAAATGATATTGTTTTAGATAATACTACTATTTCTTATGATATCATAGAATGTTTATTAGAAACAGGTCGTACCCATCAAATTAGGGTTCACTTTAGTCATATAGGACATGCCCTTTTGGGTGATACTCTTTATGGAAAACCATCTAGTTTCATCACTAGGCAAGCTTTACATAGCTATTATATTAGTTTTATACACCCTATCACTAAACAAAAAGTGGAATATACCGCTAAGCTGCCAGAAGATATGAAAAAATTATATAAGTAGCAAACCTGTAAGCCGGGTTCTGTCTAGGATAGTCATTTATCTAGTACTTATATTACTATAAGCATCATGCCACCAAATTGGAAGGATGACGAGTAGTCTTAGCCCTTTCCTGCTCGGTGTTGCTCCAGGTGGGGTTTACACTGCCCAATATGTCACCATACTGGCGGTAGGCTCTTACCCTGCCTTTTCACCCTTACCTAAACTTAAAAGTTTAGGCGGTTATTTTCTGTTGCACTTTCCTTAAGGTTACCCTCACTGGACGTTATCCAGCACCATTACTCTATGGAGCCCGGACTTTCCTCGTACGCTGTCTTTCGACCTTGCTATACGCGACTATCTAATTTGCTACCTTT
>CANSJB010000092.1 GCA_947647115.1 uncultured Clostridium sp.
CAATGCAGTCATGTCAATCTTTAAAAGTACTGGTATTACTGCATTGTTATTCTAATTATTTACTCCTGCTAAAATAAGCAAAACTACAATTGTAACTACTAAGGCTATTAAAGTAATACCTTTTATTTTATTATTTTTCATTTCTTCTTTTTTCTCCTTTTTCTTAAACTTTTCCTATTAATTTTTTATCAAATTCTTATTAGCTTTTATTCATTCCCCCTTTTGCCACACAAAAAGGACAAACTACTTTTTTGCACAGTTCATCCTTTACTTTTTTATTTATTTTTTGTATGAAATAAAAATCTATTTTTATAAAATAAGTTCTAATTTTTAAGTAACATATGTTTATATAAAATATATGATATAATACAGCTGCAAGGGCTTTATGTTTTCTTTTGTTTCTCATTTTTTTCTTCTCCATAGTTTATTTGTACTTTCTATTTTTTGTTTCATGTTATACCATAATCTCTTCTTGTTTTATTCAGTACTTCATTTAAATTATATCATAACATCTTTTCTTTGTAAGCACTTTTAAAAATTTTTATTTTTCTGTTTATTATAATGATACCATTTTTTCTTTTCCTGCCACTAATTGTCTTAACTTTTGATTTTTTTCTTGTTTTAGTCCTCTATCTTCTTCTTCAATTTTGATTGCAATTGCTTGCACCGACTTTAGCATTGGCATATCTATAAAAAGGTTTGCTATTTTAAATTCTGGAAGTCCATGCTGTCTTGTTCCAAAAAGTTCTCCTGTTCCACGAAGTTCTAAGTCTTTTTCGGCAATCACAAATCCGTCATTAGTTTCTTGCATAATTTGCATTCTTTGCCTTCCGACTTGTGAAGTATGACTATCATATTTTAATATACAATAAGACTGATATTGTCCTCTTCCTACTCTTCCACGTAATTGGTGCAACTGTGCTAAACCAAATCTGTCAGCATTTTCTACTACCATTACACTGGCATTTGGCACATTTACGCCTACTTCAATTACTGTCGTGGAAATTAAAATGTCTATTTTTCCTTCTTTAAATTCTTGCATAATTTGCTCTTTTTCTTTTGTTTTCATTTTTCCATATATGCATGCTACTTTATATTCTGGAAAAATTTGATTTTGATAAATTTGTACCCATTCTTTTACTGCCTTTAAGTCTGCATTTGAGCTTTTAGTCATATTGTTTGAAAACAAACTCTCTTGTATATGTGTAATTTCTTCCTTTTTATTTAGCTTTTCGGATTCTTTTTGTGTTTCTTCTTTTTCTTCTACTAAAGGACATACTACATATATTTGTCTTCCTTCATTTATATTTTTTCGTATAAACCTATTTACTCTTTCTTCCATTTTTTTGGTTACTGCAAATGTTTCTATGGGCTTACGGTTTGGTGGTAGTTCATCAATAATAGAAATGTCTAAATCTCCATATAAAATAAGGGCTAGAGTTCTTGGTATTGGTGTTGCTGTCATAACTAATACATCTGGGTTGTCTCCTTTAGCATTAATTGCAGCTCTTTGCCTTACACCAAAACGATGCTGCTCATCTGTTACAACTAAGCCTAGTTTTTTAAAAATAACATTTTCTGTAAGTAAAGCATGGGTACCAATTAATATGTCAATTTCTCCATTTTCTAATTTTTCCAAAATTTCTCGTTTTTGTTTTGCTGTAGTTGCTCCTAGTAGTAATGCACAATGAACATCAAATGGCTCTAATATCTTTTGAAATTCCTCAAAATGTTGAGTGGCTAAGATGGCTGTTGGTGCCATAATGGCTACTTGATAGCCTGATTTTACTGCTTTATAGCTGCTTATCATAGCTACGACTGTTTTACCAGACCCTACATCTCCTTGCAAAAGCCTATTCATCGGTTTTGATGATTCCATATCATTATCTATTTCTTCTAGCACTTTTAGTTGTGCTTTTGTTAGTGGAAATGGCAAAGTATTGATAACATCTGACATTTTTATATTTTTTCCAAAGCTAATTCCTGTTTTTTGCCTTGTTTTTCCTTTTAGTTCTAATAAGGCAAGCTGCAAAGTTAATAATTCTTCAAATACTAGTCGCTTTCTAGCTTTCATACGTTTTTCAATATTTTCTGGAAAATGAATTTGATGGATACTTTCTTCTAAATTTTCTAAATCATATTGTTCTATCAAATATTCTGGTAAGGTTTCTTCTAATTTTCCTTTTACCATCACTAGTGCATTTTGTACAGCTTGTCTAATGGCTGTTTGGCTTAATTGATAAGTGGATGGATAAATTGGCATAACTCTACCTGTATTTTTTTGTTTCCCTATTTCATCAAAAACAGGACTATTTATTTGTACTTTATTTAGTTCTTTGCTTACTTTTCCAAAAAAACGGTATTTTTGGCCTCTTTTTAATTGATTTTTGATATAGGTTTGATTAAACCATGTTATAGTACATCTGCCTGTTTCATCTTCTACTATGGTTTTTATAAGGGTCATATTTTTACGGATTCGATTAATAGTTACTTCTGATACAACGGTTGCTTCAATGGTTACTTCTTCTTTATCTATGATGTCTGCAATCTTTTTTACTTTACTCCTATCCTCATATTCTCTTGGAAAATAGGTTAAAAGGTCTTCTAAGGTATAAATATTTAATTTATTTAAGTATGTTGCTTTTGCAGGTCCTACTGTTTTTACATATTGCACATTTTGTTTTAAGTCTACCACTTTTATGCCCCCTCTTTATTTTATATGATTTTTAGTCATATTTTACCAAACTTGTTAGATAAATGCAAATATATTTTCTCTTTTTTGCTTGTTATTTTCCCTTTAATATTGTATAATATATTTTATATTTGGGGATGTATTTGGTTTCGACAGTACCCATGACTATATTAATAGCGAGTAGTGGAATCTCACTTGGCCACTTTAATCATGTGAGAAATTAAAATTAAACGCTGATAATAGAGAATTAGCATACGCTGCCTAAGAGCTAGCGTCGTCTTACTTTAACGCCCACTGTTTTAGATAAGGCGTCAGTTTAGTGGGAAACGAACTTATTTTGAGCTATCAAAATAAGGGGTATTTTTAATAGCTACTATTATAATAAGCTTGTTTGTTAGGTTATTATAATGGGAATTTTGAAAACAAACTGCACTCGGAGAGGTTAATGTAGAAAGGTTATTGGACAGGGGTTCGACTCCCCTCATCTCCACCA
>CANSJB010000093.1 GCA_947647115.1 uncultured Clostridium sp.
GCTATATTTAATAGACCATTTTCTCCTGTTAATGTTACAATTGTTATTCCTGCTAATATTAAAAGAACTACGATTGTGATTACTAGTGCAATTAATGTTATACCTTTGCTTTTATTTTTCATTTTTACCTCCATCATTTATTTTTCAACATTTTTTGCAAATTTTTTTTAGTTACTTTTTTCCATAATTGTAATTGTTTGTTTTGTTTCGTTTCCAGCCTCATCATAGGCTAAGAATGTGTAATCTCCAGGCTTTGCTACAATGAAGTATCCTTGGTATTCTGTACTGTAAGTATTGTTTGGAAGTAAAATATGTTTAAAGTCTTCTTGGTTTTCTGGTATCTCCCATATAATTCTGTAATAGGTATCATCTACTTTTTCTTTACTTAGGCTAAAGTGGATGCCTTCTTTATCTAGGTTATCTACTTTTATTTTCATAACAGTATCATTTCCTACTTTATCATAGGCAATAAAGGTATAGGTTCCATTTTGTTTTGCTACAAAACTTCCTGTTTTTTCATTTGACATTTGTCCATTTGGTAATACAATATTTCTGATTCCACTTTGACTGTCTTCCATTTCCCATAAGATAACTACATTGTCATTTTCATCATGTTCTGTTTTTAGTTTTAAGAATGGGGCTGTTTTGTCTATATTGCTTACTTCATGTTTTACTAGTATTCCATTTCCTATTTTGTCATAGGCAATAAATGAGTATACACCATTTTGTGTTACAATATGTTCTCCAGTTTCTTTAACAGTTATCGTAGAATCTGGTAAAACAACTTCTTTGATACCACTTTGACTGTCGTGTGCTTCCCAGTATAGACTTATGTCTTCATTGGTCCATTTCATTTCTTTTTGTGTTATTATTAGACTTGGTTTTTCCATATCAATATTGTTTGCTCGTATGGATATTGTTTTGTCATTTCCTGCTTTATCATAAATGATAAAGGTATAGTCTCCCATTTGTGCTACTGGAAATTCTCCTATTGGTTCTTTGGAAATACTTGAGTCTGGCAATATGATTTTGTCAAAACCACTTTCATTATCTAATGCTTCCCATTTTATTTTAATAGGATGGTCTGTTAAATCACTATTATTTAATGATACAATTCCTCTTGGTGCGGTTTTATCTATATTGGTTATTGTTTCTGTATATATTTTTTCATTTCCTGTTTTGTCATAGGCTTTGAAGGTATAATTGCCATTTTCAGATACGATATAGTCTCCTCCTATAGTTGTTGTTCTGGTTCCATCTGGTAGTATAATATAATCGATTCCACTTTGGGCATCTGTAAATCTCCATTTGATGGTTACATAGTCTATTACCCAGTCAACTGGCTCATGGGTAACTCTTGCTACTGGTGGCGTTTTGTCTATTTTATATGGTCCTACTACCCTATCTTCACTAATATTTCCTGCATTATCGGTTGCTACAATGTGTAAGTATTTGATACCATCTTGATTTATGGTAATATTGTCTACTCCATTTGTTCTTGTGCCATCCCATGTAGTTGGTTCTTCTTGACTATCGGTTATGGCATATTTGTATTCCTTAAAACCGCTACCTAACCTATCTTTGAAGGTAATATTGATAGTAATTGATGGTTGCCAATCACAGCTAATTGGTAAGGCTGTAAATTCTGGTGCTTCATCATCTGGTATAATAGTAAAGTTCCTACTAAATATTTCTGATGTCATTCCTCTATTGTTGGTTACCTCTAATGACATTTTATAACTTCCAATGCCATGTGATTTATAATTAGCAAGTGGAGTAGCACCTTGATATATCTTAGTATTTCCTTTATAGATAGTCCATCTTCTACTTGTAATAGTTCCTCCATAAGGGTCATAAGAACCGTCTACTACTTCTACTTGTTCATAAATAGAGGTATTTTGGTTTTTGATTTTAAAAGATGCAATGGGAAGTACATTATTTTTTGTAATATATTTACTAACTGGAACACTCCAAGTATCTTGAAAGTCTTTTACTCTTAGTTGTACTAAATAGTCTGTTCCATTAGTGATGTCTGTTAGTTTTCCATCATGCCATATGGTCTCTCCTACTTTTCTCCATTTCCATTCTTCTTCTTTTACACCTCTATTATTAGAGTAGCAATCTAGGTCATATCCTAAACTAATAAGCTCTACATTATTTCCATTCCTTATGACATCTATTTCTGCTACTGGTTTTCTATGTACATAGATGGTTGTTGGCTGCACTTCTCTATTTTCATAATAGATTTCATATTTTCCAGTTTTGCTAAAACTTGTTATCATGTCTGATATGTATTTTCCTGATTTTGCAAATTGTCCAATATTGTTTTCATAGTATTCACAATCATGTAATACTTTCCATCTTCCATAAGGAAAGTCTCCTCCTGCTGTGTTTGTCATAATACTTGGGTCTGCTGCACTTAAGATGGTATTTTCATTTAATATTACATATTCTGATGATTTCATAGATTCTATTAAGCTCTTAATATACTGGGCGGTTTTGGTAATGCTATTGGCATAGTTTGTGTTATTGATAAATACACCATTGTTATTATTGGCTGCTATGAAGTTTCGTGATTGGGCTTCATTTACATTTTTTCCCCATGCTGCATAATGTATTTCATCATTAATCATTCTAGTAAGTAGTTCTCCTAAAGAATTTGGGTTATTCAATTGTTCATTTACTACATCATTGACATTAACTAGTACTTTGATAGAGCTTTCTCTCCAGTCTGGCTCTCTTAGTACTTCTTCTATTTTTTTAACAGATTCTGTTTTTAAATTAATACCTGTTAGCGTAAAACTTCCTATGCTTGGACAATTATGACTATAGTGGTCTGAAAAGAAGCCAAAACCTGAACCCATTGGTTTTTCTAATTCATAAACTTGTGTTCCTGAAAGTCCTCCACCTGATACTTGTATTTCTGAACTAGTTGCTTTTACTGTTAAAGTTCCACTTTTATTAATATTTAGTGTCTTTTTTAAGATTTTTGTGATATTAGTAGAG
>CANSJB010000094.1 GCA_947647115.1 uncultured Clostridium sp.
GGATACATCTATGCCAATTATGCAAAAGACGAAAAAGAACAACAAGGCATAAACACAGAAGACAAAAAGCAAACTACTTTTGAACTAACTTATGGAACACAAATTTATGACAAAGTTCTAAATAACCAAATACAACTTAATATATCAGGAGAAATCTTCTTATCAGACAAACAATATCAAGCAGGAAAAAGCATATTTACAAAACAAATTAAAGTAGAAGAAGCAAACTTCAAAAAGATATTAGGGGAAGAAGGAAAAATAGAAGTATATAGTAAATCAAAAGAACTATTAGGAACCCTAAGCAAAGAAAACTATGTATTAGATATAGAAAACAAACAAATAAATGAAATCACCATTAAAACTACAGCACCAATAGCAGAAGGAAACTTGTCAATTAAAGTACAAAAAGCATTTAATACACAAGCTATTTATGAAAAAGAACAAATGCAAACCTTTACAAAACTAAAAACACAAGTAACTTCTAGCACAAATGCAGCAAACCAAGAAATAACAAAAGAAATAAACTTACAAGAGCCAATCAGCAAAGCACAAATTAGCATTGAAGAAGGAAAACAAAATTTATCTACCATTGTAAAAAATAAAGATGTTAATATAAACATTGTATTGGATACATCTAGTATAGAAAATGCACTATATAAAAACCCTGTTATACAAATACTAATGCCAAGCCAAGTACAAAAAGTAGAAATCAAAGACAAAAACATCATGTTAGATGATGAACTAAAAATCAAAGAAGCAAAAGTAATAGAAATTTCAGGTAGACAAGTAATACAATTAGAATTAGAAGGAACACAAACCAAATACTATGCAGCAGAAAATACAATGCAAAAAAATGTTATCTCAAAAGGTGCCAACATTATATTAAAAACAGACATTACATTAGATATGTTAGCAACCAATAAAACAGAAACTTTGCAAATGTATTATACAAACCAAAATACAAATTTATATGAAAAAGTAGCTAACAAAGCAAACGCTAGAAAAACAGCAGATAGCCAAAACAACAATGTAGGGATAGCTACTACTGATATAGAAATTGTAGCACCAGCAGGTGTAACTGCCACCACTATTGTAAATGGTTATGATGACGAAGGCTCAGAAATTAGAAATATTACACAAGAATTAAGTAAAGACCAAATTGCAATTGGAAGTAGCAAAAAACAAGTAAACATGCAAGGAATTGTAACCAATAATTATACAAACTCAATTACAGATGTCATGATATTAGGCAGACTACCATTTAATAATAACAAAGCAGTAGATGCAAGCCAAAGCTTAGGCAGTAACTTTACTATGCCATTAACTAGTACAATTACAGTAAATGGAATAGACCAAAGCAAGCTAAGAGTATATTATAGTGAAAATGCAGAAGCAACCAAAGACTTAATAAATGCACAAAATGCTTGGCAAGAAAACCCAGCTAGCCTAAGTAATGTAAAAAGCTATTTAATCGTAGTAACACAAGAGATTGCAGCAGCAAGTCAATTTAGCTTTAACTATACTCTAGAATTACCAGAAAACCTAAACTACAACAATAGCACATATTCTAATTACAAAGTATACTATAACAATGCTGCGCCAACAGGAACCATTGGAGAAACAAAAGCATCAGGAATTGTAGGGCTAGAAACAGGTACAGGACCAGAACTAGAAATTACCCTAACCTCTAATGTAGAACAAAATGCAGTAGTTAGAAATAGGCAATATGTAAGATTTTTTGTCAATGTAAAAAATACAGGAGCAACAGCTGCTAAAGATGTAAAAATAACAATTGATGGAAATAGAGAACCATCTGTAAAAAAAGATTCAAATGGAAATATTATAAAAACAATACAGACAACTACATTTAAGCTGTTGGATTTTAAAGAAGATCAATATAGTTATGTAAAAGGTAATAAAAAAGTAATTGATTTAGGAGATATTGGAGTAAATGAAACAAAACAAACAGAATATGAAGAAGAAATAATGATTGAAGACCAAGAAAGTGTAGAAGTTATAAACCAAGTAACACTAACAGCACAAAACATCAAAGGAGAAATAAAATCAAACAGCTATACATTAGAAGGAAAAAAAGGAGAAATATTCATTTTAAATACTACGAACACAAGAGAAAATGAATGTTACTCAAAAGGAAGAATCATTAGATATAATATAAGAATAAGACAAATTGCAAAAGTAGATAAAACTCTAAAGAATATAGTAGTAACTATTCCGTTACCAAATGATGTAAAGGTAATAGATGCAAAAGTAGGAAATAATGACTTAACAGACAAAACACAAGAAGGGGTAGAAATTTTACAAGATAAAATAGTAGTGACGATTCCAGAATTAAATGCATTAATAAGTAAAGAAATATTTGTTCAATTTGAACTAGGGAAAAATACACAAAAACAATTTTCTAGTAAAGTAACAGCAACCGTAGAAAATAAAACATATACTTCAAATGAAAGATATATTCATGTAGAACAAGCTCAAGTAGAAGCAAGTCAGCTTGCAGTAGACAAAACCTATATACCAGAAGGAGAAAAATTTAGTTATAACTTTAACATAAAAGTAACTGGAAAAGCAGATGTAGAAAACTTTGTATTAGAAGACATATTGCCAGAAGGTATTAGTTATTTACAGCCATTAGTAGGTGAAAATGAACAATTTGTACCAGAAAATGTAGACAGAGATAGAGGAGTAAAACTAGTTGTTACAACCAACAGTGAAAAAAGTGTTATAAAAACAGTATTAATAGATGGACAAAAAGTAAGTGTCAAGATACCAATTATTCCAGCAGACACAACTATTCAAATCAAAATATATGTAGAAGGAAATCTAGCAGAAGGAGAGCAAGAAGAAAAACAAGTAACAAACACTGCTAAAATATATGCTAAGAATTTAGATGAAATACAATTAAAAAGCATTACACACTATATTGAATATAA
>CANSJB010000095.1 GCA_947647115.1 uncultured Clostridium sp.
TCTATAGGAAGAGCTATGATAACAAATCCAGCTATTATTTTAGCAGATGAACCAACTGGAAATTTGGACTCTAAAGCAAGTGACGAAATCGTAGAATTGCTAAAAAAATCAAATAAAGACTATAAACAAACCATTGTAATGATAACACACAATATTGAAATTGCAAGCCAAGCAGATAGAATTATACAAATAGAAGACGGAAAAATCAGAAAATAAAATGGGAAAGGAATGTTTAAAAGATGAAAGTTTTAAATAAGGTATCACTAAAAAACTTAAAATTAAATAAAAAAAGAACAGCAAGTACGATTATTGGCATTATCCTTTCAGTAGCTCTAGTTTGTGCAGTGGCTGCAATGGCTAATAGTTTTCAAGCAACTTTAGTGAAAAATGCTGTTAATGAAACAGGATATTACCATGTAAAATTAATGGAAATTAAAAAAGATGATTTAGATAATATTAAAAATAACAGAGATATTAAAGACATTAAAGTCATGTATGATAATGGTTATGCTTATTTTAATAGTAGTAACCAAGAAGATAACCCCTATATTCATATCTATTCTACCGATCAGATGCAGCCAAATGATTTAGCCTATTATTTAATAGAAGGAAGGTTTGCTAAAGATAATACAGAAATTGTAATAAACAAATCAGCTCAATTTGATTCTGAATATCAAATAGGTGATGAGATTACCTTAGAAGTAGGAACTAGAAAAACAACAGATAATTATGAGTTAAACCAAAACAACCCTGTACAAGGCTCAGAAGAAAAATTAGTAAATACCAGGAAAAAAACTTATAAAATAGTAGGTATTGTAAATAAAATGGGAACTTCTTACGAATATTATGGCATAACTGCCAAAGATACTTATGGTAGTATAGATGCTTATATTTCTTTAAAAGAGCCCAAAGATTATAAACAAACTGTGCCAAAGATGGTAGGTAGTAGTGATGAACAAATAGGAAGCATCAAAGATAAGAAAGAAGCAAAATATAATTATGCTTTAAATAATGAACTATTAAAATGGGAAGTTTTTGCTGTTAGTGATACTAATATATCTATGTTATATGCTGTAGTAGAGGTAGTACTTGTTATTATTTTGATAACTAGTGTATTTTGTATTAGAAACTCTTTTGCTATATCTACTTTAGAAAAAACAAAAATGTATGGTATGCTTGCAAGTGTAGGTGCTACGAAAAAGCAAATTAAAAAAAGTGTTTTATTTGAAGGGGCATGTTTGGGTTTTGTTGGTATACCATTAGGTATTTTAAGTGGAATTTTTGCAGTTTGGGTGTTAATACAAATTATCAATGCTTTAATTGGAAAGTTTTTGCTAGCTAAAGTAGATGGTATTGCATTTACAATTACTTTACTTCCTATTATAGTATCTATAGTACTTGGAGCAATTACCATTTATCTATCTGCTATTTCATCAGCTAGAAAAGCAAGCAAGGTAAGCCCAATAGAACAGTTAAGAAATTCTAGTGATATTAAAATAAAAGCCAAAAAGTTAAAAACACCAAAAATCATTGAAAAACTATTTAAAACAGGTGGAGTACTTGCTTATAAAAACTTAAAAAGAAGCAAGAAAAAATATAAAACAACAGTTATTTCATTAGCAGTTAGCATTTTTGTATTTATTACGATGAATAGTTTTATTACAAATACTTTTAATTTTGCAGATAATTACTATGCAACTTATGACTATAACATTAATGTAGAACATGGCAACATAAAAGACTTTACCGAGCAAGATATTCAAAAAATAAGGCAAATAAATGGGGTAGAGCAAATGTATTTACTATATGAAAATGATGAACGTAGTCATCTAAAAATTACAGATAAAAGCAAAATAAATGAAATAGAAGAATTAGAATTATTAGAAGAAAGTTATGTAGATGAAAAAACAGGTAAGGTAGTTTTTACAGGACAAAAATACTGTTTAATGGAAGTAAGAGCTTTAGATGATGCAAGTTTTAGAGCCTATGCCAAAAAAATAGGTGCTAATTATGAAAAAGTAAAAACACTAGGAATTTTATGTGATGACTATCAATATGAAACAGAAAATAGTACGAAGACAAAAGAAGTAAGAAGATATACTTATCAAGAAAACGATACTATAACAGGACAATTAGAAGAAAATACGATTCATATAAAGGTTGGTAAAATAACTGATATAAGACCATTTGGAATGGAAAGACACTATTATTCAGGAGGATATTTAATTGTAAATGAGAAGGAACATCCAAACCTAAATATGAAGCTTTCAAAAATAAGTTTACAAGTACCAAAAGAGGTAGATAGTGTAGTAAAGGCAATTTCTGATTTGCAGCCATCTGTTAATATTATTAATTTAGAAGAAGCAGTAAAACAACAAAATTCTATTGTAATGGTAATTAATATATTTTTATATGGTTTTATAGCAGTTATTACTTTAATTGGTGTTACCAATATATTTAATACAATTACTTCTAATATGGAGTTAAGACAAAAGGAATTTGCTATGCTAAAAAGTATTGGTATGACGAAAAAAGAATTTAATAGAATGATAAATTTAGAAACGATATTTTATGGAACAAAAGCATTACTATATGGAATTATACTAGGTTTAATAGGAAATTTTGCTATTGATAGGGCTTTTCGCATTAGGATAGATGGTAGTATGTATTTACCAATTAAACCAATACTTTTATCAATCATATTTGTATTTATTATTGTATTTATTATTATGAAATAT
>CANSJB010000096.1 GCA_947647115.1 uncultured Clostridium sp.
TTTTTATTCTTCTGGTTCTTCGTCTTGTTCTTTGTCTACTACTTCATCACCTAAGCTTTTTTCAAATGCTGCTACATAGTTGTCTCTAATTTTCTTTTCAATTTCTTCTGCTATTTTTGGATTTTGGCTTAAATAAGTTTTAGCATTTTCCCTGCCTTGCCCAATTCTTTCACTATTATAGCTAAACCAAGAACCACTTTTTTCAATAATTTCTAAGTTAACTGCAATGTCTAAAATATTGCCTTCTTTAGATACCCCTTTACCATAAATAATGTCAAATTCTGCCTCTCTAAATGGTGGTGCTACTTTATTTTTTACTACTTTTACTCTTGTACGGTTACCAATTACTTCTCCATCTTGTTTTAAACTTTCAATTCTTCTAATATCAAGCCTTACAGATGAATAGAATTTTAACGCTCTACCACCTGGTGTTGTTTCTGTATTACCAAACATAACACCCACTTTTTCTCTTAATTGGTTAATAAATACAATCACACATTTTGATTTATTAATAACACCTGCTAATTTCCTTAATGCTTGTGACATTAACCTTGCTTGTAAGCCAACATGACTATCTCCCATATCGCCATCTATTTCTGCTTTTGGAACTAGAGCTGCAACAGAGTCTACTACAATAATATCTAATGCACCACTTCTAACTAAAGCTTCTGCTATTTCTAGGGCTTGTTCTCCTGTATCTGGTTGGGATACAATTAAGTTATCAATATCTACTCCTAAATGTTTTGCATAAACTGGGTCTAAGGCATGTTCTGCATCAATAAAAGCTGCCTCTCCTCCCATTTTTTGTGCCTCTGCAATAATATGTAGGGCAATGGTTGTTTTTCCAGAAGATTCTGGACCAAATACTTCTATAATTCTACCTCTAGGAATACCACCTATTCCTAGCGCTATATCTAAACTTAAAGCTCCTGTTGGGATGGCTTCTACATTCATAGCTGTATAATCACCAAGTTTCATAACAGAACCTTTACCAAATTGTTTTTCGATTTGACCTAGTGCTGCTTCTAATGCTTTCATTTTTTCTTGATTTTCATTACTCATTCTTTTTTCCTCCTATATTTAAAACGTATGTTTGTAGTTATTATATCTTATTAAAAAATATTGTCAAGCTTTTTTGGATAATTTTTATAATTATTTTTTATTTTATATGCAATTCCCTACTTAAGTTGATATATGGCATATTATTCTTGCCTATACCAGTGAGGCAAATTGTAATAAATATTATAGTTATTTGGTGTAATTTCTCCCCTAAAGGTAGTAGAGTATAAAATGGTTTCTTTTGTTTTATATAAGCCTATATAAGGTACTTCTTTTTGATAGATTTGTATTATTTTTTGGTATTTTTCTTTTTGTA
This sequence comes from uncultured Clostridium sp., assembly GCA_947647115.1. Lineage (GTDB taxonomy): Bacteria > Bacillota > Clostridia > TANB77 > CAG-508 > CAG-273. The sequence continues at coordinate 1,376 of CANSJB010000096.1, forward strand.
AATTTTTATCTGTAATATGATTTAATTCTTTTAGTAAAACGGCTATATCTTGATTTTGATAACTAGCTAAATTGTTTGCTCCAATAAAATAACTAATATCTGGCGAAATTGGTGTATAAATACCAGTTAGTAGTATTTCAAAGTTATGGTTTTTTAAATAGTTTTGGTATTTTACATTTGAAATTTCTTCTATTTGTATTTTAATTCCTACCTCTTCTAATTGCTTTTGTATTTCTTTTGCTATTTTAACTCTTTGCTCATTTTCTTTACTAACAGATAAAGTAATATTAATTGTTTTGGTTCTACCATCTATCATTTTTTTCCAAATACCATATTCATATTTCCAGCCAGATTCTTCTAATAGCTTTTTTGCTTCTTTTGTATCATTGGTAGTTTTTAACTCGATGTCTTTTAGCAAATAGTGTGTATCATCTAGTGGAAAATAGCTAGGTACTACTGTATTTTCTAAACTAGTTGCTATTAAATTTTCTTTATTTAAAGCTAGTTGTATTGCTTTTCTTACTTCTTCAAATTGCAAAATACTATTTTCACAATTAAAAGCTAAATAGTCATATTCTCTGCTGGTATATTCTTTTTTGCCATAGCCCATACTACCGATATATTCTTCTACATTGTTATTGGCTGTGTGTACAAAGTCTATTGTACCTACTCTAAAACTATTATATACTTCTCCCATTGTTTCATATAAGTAAATAGTAATTGTTTTTGTATTACTACTTTCTTCTTTCCATGACACCCATTGTTCATTTTGGGTAAGTTCTATTTTGTCTTTTTCCAAACGTTTAATCTTATATCTTCCACTGCCTATTGGCATTTGCTTTGAGGTTTTTATAGGGTCTTTTTCATATTGGCTTTTGGAGATAATAGGAAATATTAGTTGATATTCAAAAAAGGGAATTTCCTTTGTTAATTCTATACGAAGAGTATCTTCATCTATGATTTCTACTTTGCTTATTTCTTTTACATTTTCATAATAGATAGAAGTATTTAATTTTTGTAATTCTTCAATAGAAAACTTTACATCTTGTGCTGTTAGTTTTTCTTTATTAGACCAGCTACTATTTTCTTTTAGTTTAATAATATAACTTTTTTCGTTTACTTTTGAATATTCTTTTGCTAAACAAGGCTCTATGGTATAGTCTTGCAAAATGGTTAATAATGGTTCAAAAATTAGGCTATTGATATAAATCATTTCACGATTTTGGGTTAAATAGGGATGGACTGAATCAAAACCAGAAATACCTAATCTAATATTAGTAAGCATATTAATTGTTTCATAACTAATATTGGTCAATTTTTCTTCTGCTTTTGCTGGGTTTTGTAATACAAAATAT
>CANSJB010000097.1 GCA_947647115.1 uncultured Clostridium sp.
CTTCTTTACGAAATTTCTGCATTTTTTCTTTTTTCATGATATAATACAAATAAACTAAATTAACTAGATAAGAAAGGAAAAGAAAATGAAACAAACGATACTAATAAAAAACGCTAAAGTTTTATTATTGGAAGAGAATGATGTAGTAGTAAAACCAGAAGAAATTTTGATTCAAAATGGTAAGATTGCAAAAATAGAAGAAAAAATACAATGTCCACAAGCATATATAATAGATGCCAAAGACTGTATTGTAATGCCAGGACTAATTAACACTCATAGCCACGTGGCTATGAGCATTTTTAGAGAAACTACAGAAGGATACAGTCTAAATAAATGGCTTCATGAAAAAATATGGCCAGTAGAAGATAAGTTGACGAAACAAGACATTTACTATGCCAGCCTTCTTTCTTTTGTTGAAATGATTTCCACTGGGACTACTTGTATGAATGACTTATATTTCATGCCAGAACAAACTAGGAAAGCTGCTAAAGAAGCTAAAATAAGAGCAGTATTAACAAGGCCATTAATAGACATAGGAAATAATGTATTAGAACAAAAAATAAAAGAATTTAAACAGTTTTATGAAACAAGAGACAAAGAAGATGACCTAATAACCTATACTATTGCACCACATGGACTATATACTTGCTCAGAAGAATGTTTGAAGCAAGCAGCAAGCTTAGCAAAACAATATCACTTACCAGTACACCTACACTTCTTAGAAAGTATAGATGAAATACAAGACATTCAAAAATTACATGGAAAAACAGCAATTGAAGTATTAAAACAACATTTTGAAGGATACCATACTATTTTAGCACATGGTGTTAAGCTAAGTAACCATGACATAGAAGTATTAAAAACCATGGACTGTGGAATTTCCCATAACCCTATTTCTAACCTAAAATTAGGATGTAAAATAGCAGATACCACAAAATACTTACAAAATGGTATAAATGTAGCACTTCGGAACAGATGGACAAGGCTCAGGAAGTAGTTTAGATATGTTTGAAGTCATGAAAGTAGCAGCACTAATACAAGGTGGCATCCATGAAAATGAACCAAGAATTACAGCAAAAGATGTACTTAAAATGGCAACAATTAATGGAGCAAAATTACTAGGCTTAGAGCAAAAAATAGGGAGCATAGAAGTAGGAAAAGATGCAGACATTATTATAGTAGATAACAAAGAAAATTTAGAAAATATTAATATCTTGCCAAATGTAAATGATATTGCAAACTTAGTATATAACATAACAGGCAAAAACGTTGTAACAACAATAGTAAAAGGTGATATTTTAATGGAAAATAGAAAAATAACTCATATTGATGTAGAAAAGGTAATACAAAAATGTAAACAAATTGCTACAAAAAAGTGAAAAAACTTGTATTGTTCGCTTGTTATTTCAAAAAAAATATTATATAGTAATAAACAACAAATGCAAAAAATAGGAGAAAAAGATGTATTTAAAAAGAATGGAACTACAAGGTTTTAAATCTTTTGCAGATAAAACTGTATTAGAATTTAAACATGGTATCACATCAGTAATTGGTCCAAATGGTTCTGGCAAAAGCAATATATCAGATGCTATTCGTTGGGTGTTAGGGGAACAAAGCATGAAGTCCTTAAGAGGTGCAAAATCAGAGGACATTATTTTTGCTGGCACACAAGCTAGAAAATCATTAGGATTTGCTGAGGTTTCTATGGTAATTGATAACCAAGATGGCAAACTTCCAATCGAATATTCAGAAGTAACTGTTACAAGAAAGTTGTATAGAAGCGGCGAAACTGCTTATATGATAAACAAAACACCATGTAGATTAAAAGACATTTTAGAGCTATTTATGGATACTGGTATTGGGAAAGATGGTTATAGTATTATTGGCCAGGGGAAAATCGATGAAATACTAAGTAATAAATCAGAAGATAGAAGGCACATTTTTGAAGAGGCAGCAGGAATTGTAAAATATAGAACTAGAAAAATGGAATCAGAAAAAAAGCTAGAACAAACCAAATTAAACTTGCTACGTATTAATGATATTCTAGCAGAAATAGAAACTAATATAGAACCACTAAAATGGCAAGCAGATAAAGCAAAACAATTTTTAAACTTAAGAGAAGAACTTAAGTCTATTGAAGTTGGCCTTTTTGTATATAATATTGGTGTATACAAAGAAAAGCTAGAACAATTACTAAAAGACGAAGAAATTATTAGTGAACAAAAAAACGCCGAAGATACTAAAATGGAAAAACTGCAAGCATTAAAAGAACAATTAAGACAAGAAACACAAAATGTGACAAATACGATAGAACAAATGCAAAACTTAAGCTTTGAAAGTACCAATAAAATAGAAAAAATAAGCTCAGAAATAGGAATTAATAAAGAAAGAATACAAAATAACCAAACCAATAAACAAAGACTAGAAAAAGAAATTGAAGAAGTAAAAACAAGAATAGAACAATTAAAACAAGAGCAAACACAAAAATTAGAAAAGAAAACAAACTTAACTTCAAGTAAAGAGAAATTTCAAAAAGAGCTGGATCAAAAAGAAGAAGAACTTGCTAAACTAACACAAAAATTATCAAGCCAAGAAAGACAAATCGAACAAAAGAAACAAAAAGTAGAGCAAAACACAGACCAAAAATATGAATTAATAGCACAAATTAATACACAAGATGCCAACTTTGAAAACCTAGAAAAACGA